>CALFEY010000089.1 GCA_937958295.1 uncultured Pseudomonadota bacterium | reverse complement strand
ATCCGCGCGGCCCGGCGCCCCGTGCTCTACGGCGGCGGCGGTCTTGTGAGCTCCGGCGTTCCTGCCTGCACGCACTTCGCCGAGCTCGCGCGCCGCATCGATGCCCCGTGCACCCTCACGCTGCTGGGGCTCGGCGCCTTCCCGGCATCGGACCCGCGCTTCCTCGGCATGCTCGGCATGCACGGCACGCTGGAGGCGAACCTCGCCATGCATCACGCCGATCTCATCGTGTGCGTGGGGGCGCGCTTCGACGACCGCGTCACCGGCGCCCTGCGCCACTTCGCGCCACGCGCCAAGAAGATCCATCTCGACATCGATCCGGCGTCCATCGACAAGGTGGTGCGTGCCGACGTGGCGCTCGTCGGCGACTGCGCAGCAACGCTTGCCGCGCTCCTCGCGCGTGTCCCGCCGGTCGCGCATCCGCAACGCGGGGCATGGTGGTCGCGCATCCGGCGCTGGCGCGGTCGCCGCTGTCTCGACTTCCAGGATCGCCACGACGCGATCCTCCCGCAACGGCTCGTGCGCTCGCTGCAGCGTCACCTCGATGGCCGCGACGCCATCGTCGCCACCGACGTCGGCCAGCACCAGATGTGGGCCGCCCAGCATCTTGCCTTCGAGCGTCCGGGCCGCTGGCTGACCTCGGGGGGCGCGGGCACCATGGGCTACGGCCTGCCGGCGGCGATCGGCGCGCAGGTCGGGCATCCGGCACGCACGGTGGTGTGCGTGAGCGGCGATGCGTCCGTGCTCATGAACATCCAGGAGCTGTCCACCGCCGTGCAGCATCGGCTACCGGTCAAGCTCGTGATCAGCAACAACCGCTGCATGGGCATGGTGCGGCAATGGCAGGAGCTGGTCCACGGGGGCCGGATCAGCCATAGCTGGACGGAGGCCTTGCCCGACTTCGTGCGCCTCGCCCAGGCCTTCGGCTGGGAGGCCGCCAGCGTGTCCGCTCCTGTGGATCTCGACGCTGCGCTTGCGAGCTGCCTCGATCACGACGGCCCGTTCCTGCTCGACGTGAAAGTGGTCGCCCAGGAAAACTGCTTCCCCATGATCCCGGCCGGCCACGGTCACCACGAGATGCGCCTCGGCGCGTCGGAGTGGTACGCCGATGACGCGCCCTTCACGGAGGCTGCGTAGCAAAGACGGCGACGCAACCTCGTCTATAGTGCGCGCAGACCTGTTTGTCCGCACCGACGTGACCGTTACCACACCCGCCCGCCACGAGCCTCCCGCTTTCCTCGGCAGCAGCGGCGAGCTCGCCCGCCTGATCTCGCGGTACGACTGGTCGGCCACCCTCGGCCCCCTCGACGACTGGCCGTCGAGCCTCAAGACCACGGTGAGTCTCATGATCCACTCGCCGGTACCGATGGTGTTGTTGTGGGGGCCGCTCGGCTACATGCTCTACAACGATGCGTACTCGGTGTTTGCCGGCGGCCGCCACCCTGCCCTTCTGGGCTCCGAGGTCCGCAAGGGATGGCCGGAGGTGGCGAGCTTCAACGACAACGTGATGCGCGTCGGCTTGGCCGGCGGGACGCTGTCCTATAAGGACCAGGAGCTCACGCTCAACCGCACCGGCACGCCGAAGAAGGCGTGGATGGACCTCGACTACTCCCCTGTGATGGACGAGAGCGGTGAGCCGGGGGGCGTGATCGCGATCGTCGTGGAGACCACGGAGCGCGTGTTGTCGCAACAGCGGCTGGCGGCGGCCACCGAGCGGCAACGGCGCCAGTTCGAGCAGGCACCCGGCTTCGTCATCATCATGAGCGGCCCCGACCACGTCGTGGAGTTCGTGAACGAAACCCACCGTCGCGTGTTCGGCAGCCACGACTGGGTGGGCAAGCCGATTCGCGAGGCGTTCGTCAACATCGAGGGCGAGGATTTCCTCGACCAGCTGGGCACCGTCTACGCAACGGGCGAGACGTTCGAAGTCCGGGGCGCGGAGCTGCGCTTCCGCCGCAGCGCAGAGGCGCCGGTCGAGCGCCGCTTCCTGAGCTTCATGTACGCCGCGATCACCGACGAGAGCGGCGCGGTCACGGGCATCTTCTGCGACGGCTTCGACGTGACCGAGCGGGAGCTCGCCACCGCGGCCTTGCGCGAGAGCGAGGCGCTGTTCCGCTTCCTGGACCGGCTGGGCCGCGCAACGGCCCGCAGCGAAGACGCCAATGCCATCCTCGCCATCACCACCCGCAGCGTGGGTGAGTACCTCGATGTGGCCAACTGCGCGTATGCCGACATGGATCCCGACCAAGACGGCTTCACCATCCGCGGGGACTGGAGCACCCCGTCATCGCCGTCGATGATGGGACACTACCGCCTCGCCGATTTCGGCGATCTCGCGGTGGGCAAGCTCCGCGCCGGCGAGCCTTTCATCGTCAACGACAATCACGCCGAGCTCGAGCCCGCGGCGGCGGCGGCCTTCGAGGCGATCGGCGTGGCGGCGACGGTGTGCATGCCGCTCGTCAAGGAGGGGCGCCTCACCGCGCTCATGGCCATCCACGATAAGCGTCCGCGTACCTGGACCGCGCACGAGCTGGCCGTGATCCGCGAGGTCACCGAGCGCTCGTGGGCGCACATCGAGCGTGTGGCGGTGGAGGCCGAGCTGCGCGCGAACGTCGATAATTTCCGGACCCTCGCGCGGGCGATGCCCAACCACGTGTGGACCGCGCGTCCGGACGGGCACCTCGACTGGTTCAACGAGCGGGTATATGCCTACAGCGGCGCCGAGCCGGGCACGCTCGACGGACTGAACTGGACGACCATCGTGCATCCCGATGATGCTGCGGCCGCGGGCGAGCGGTGGACGCAGGCGCTCACCACCAGCAGCGGCTACGAGGCGCAGTTCCGCATCCGCCGCGCGGACGGCGCATGGCGGTGGCACATCGCGCGGGCGATTCCGCTCAAGGGCGAGTTCGGGGAAGTGGTGCGCTGGATCGGCACCAACACCGACATCCAGGATCAGAAGGAGATCGCCGAGGCATTGCGCGACCTCAATGCGACGCTCGAGGAGCGGGTGCAGCAGCGCACGCGGGATCTCGTGCAAACGCAGGACGCGCTGCGCCAGGCGCAAAAGATGGAGGCCGTGGGCCAGCTGACCGGCGGGATCGCACACGACTTCAACAACCTGCTGATGGGCGTCACTGGCAGCCTGCAGCTTCTCGCGCGGCGCCTCCAGCAGGGCACGGTCGAAGGCAGCGAGCGCTACATCGAGGCGGCACAGGCCTCGGCACGGCGCGCGGCGTCGCTCACCCAGCGCCTGCTCGCCTTCTCGCGACGCCAGACGCTCGACCCCAAGGCCACGGACGTGAATCGCCTCATCGGCGGCATCGAGGAGCTCATCCGCCGCAGCATCGGCCCCACCATCGAGCTGGAGGTCGTCGGCGCCGGGGGCCTTTGGGCCACGCGCGTGGACCGCTCGCAACTCGAGAACTCGCTGCTCAACCTGTGCATCAACGCGCGCGATGCCATGACACCCGACGGAGGCCGGCTCACCATCGAGACTGCCAACAAGTGGCTCGACCAGCACGCCGCGCGCGAGCGCGACCTGCCGCCGGGCCAGTATGTCTCGCTGTGCGTATCCGACACGGGCACCGGCATGCCGCCGGACGTGATCGAGCGCGCCTTCGATCCGTTTTTCACCACCAAGCCGCTCGGTCAAGGCACCGGCCTCGGCCTGTCGATGGTGTACGGCTTCGTGCGCCAATCAGGCGGCCAGGTGCGCATCTATTCGGAGCTGCGCAGAGGAACCACCGTATGCCTCTACCTGCCTCGCCACGGCGGCGATGCGGGAACGGAAGACGAGCGCAACACGGATGCCCCCAGCGCGGGCCACGGCGAAACCGTGCTCGTGATCGACGACGAGCCTACCGTTCGCATGCTCGTGATGGATACGCTCGAGGAGAGCGGCTACCGCGTGCTCGCCGCCGAAGACGGGCCGCGCGGCCTCGCCCTCCTGCGCTCGCCTGAACGCGTGGACCTCGTGATCACCGATGTGGGCCTGCCTGGCGGCATGAACGG
>CALFEY010000088.1 GCA_937958295.1 uncultured Pseudomonadota bacterium | reverse complement strand
CTCCTGCCACGCAGTGAATGTGCGTGTCGGCGGTGGTGATCCGCCGGACTTCGAATCCGGGGAAGAGAATGGCATCGGCCGACATGATCGCTCCGCGTGCAGGCGTGTCCGCGCCCGCCGCAGACACGGGACCGGCGGCGGGGGTCGCTACTCGATTCGTGCCCCCGAGTCCTTCACCACTTTAGCCCATTTGACGTTCTCGCTCTTCACGTAGTCCTCGAACTCGTCGGCCGTCCCCTTCGCCACCACTTCGCTGCCGTCCGCCGCAAGCTTGTTGCGGAACTCCGGATCGGCCAGCACTGCGCTGATCTCCGCATTCAGACGCTTCACGATGCCCGCAGGCGTGCCGGCGGGCGCCCAGACGCCGAACCAGGCCTCGAGGTCGAATCCGTTGGGCATCGCCTCCAGCAGCGTGGGCACGTCCGGCAGCAACGGATTGCGCCGAGGGCTCGTGACCGCGAGCGCCTTCATCTTGCCGGCTTTCACCTGCGGCAACGCGGTGGTGAACGTGGGAAAACCCATCTGCGTGCTGCCCGACAAGATCGACGAGATGATCTCGGGAGCGCCCTTGTATGGAACGTGCACGATGTCGAGGCCGGCGCTCGAGCGAAACATCGCCCCGGCAAGATGCGCCTGGCTACCATTGCCGCCGGAGCCGTAGTTCATCGCTCCGGGCTTCGACTTCGCGAGCGCGATCAGCTCGTTCACGCTTTTCACCGGAAGGTCGTTGGACACGACGAAGAGTGACGGCATACGGATGAGCAGCGCCACCGGCACGAAGTCCTTCACCGGGTCGTAGCCCACCTTGCCGTAAAGCAGCGGATTGGCGAGATGGGACGACGTCGCGAGCATCAGCGTATAGCCGTCGGCCGGCTGCTTGGCCGCATGCTCGGCTCCCACGTTGCCGCCCGCCCCGCCGCGATTGTCGATCACGATCGGTTGCCCGAGCCGCGTCCCGAGTCGATCCGCGACGCTGCGTGCAAGCGCATCCGGCGCGCTCCCCGCAATGAACGGGACCACCAGCTTGACAGGCTTAGCGGGATACTGCGCGGCGGCGGGCACTGCGAGCGCAAGCATGGCCGCCACCGCTGCAAGCCCGCGCATCACGAGCGTTCTCGTCATTGCAATCCTCCTGTAGGCGCCCCGTGCCCGTTGCAACGGGCTATCGGGTTGTTGCATCAATCGATCATTGCAGCCGTGCCCGGCGCCGGCGTGAAGCCCAGGTCGCCGCGAGCCAGCGCCGCCTCCCGTCCACCGGCCGCCGCGAGGAGCTCGGCCTGCCGCGCCTTCGCGCGCGCATCCACCTCCGCCGGATCGAGCGCCGCCCGCAGGCGTCGCTCGGCCTCGGCCATGTGGGGCACTTGCGCCGGGTCGGAAGCGAGATCCACCAGTTCCTCTGGATCGTTGCGGAGGTCGAACAGTTGCGGCGGATGCGCAGCGTATCGGCAGTACTTGAAGCGGTCGAAGCGCAGCATGAAGCCGCCACCGGTGGATCCGATGGCGTGGTACTCGGAGAGTACGGGACGCGCGGGACGCGCACCGCCCGCGATCGCCGCGAGCGAGGCGCCGGGGAAGCGTGACGACGACACCGGCGCGCCCGCAGCCTCGAGGATCGTGGGTGCGAAGTCGATGTGCGACACGGGCGTATCCACGACTCGTCCGTGCGCGATGCCGGGTCCCGCGATGATCGCTGGCACCCCCGCGCTCTCCTCGTAGAACGTGGATTTTCCCCACAGCCCGCGGGCCCCCTGGTTGTCGCCGTGGTCGCTCGTATAGAGGACCTGGGTGTCGTCGACAAGGCCCGCCGCCTGCAGGGCCGACAGGACGTGCCCGATGTTCTCGTCGAGCGAGCTCACGAGCCCGGCGTACCCCGCGAGCGCGCGCTTCACGTCGGCCGGCGAATGGAAGTGGCTGTCGTAGTCCACCGTGTGCGCGTATTCGCGTACGAAGGGGTGCGCGGGACGCTCGGCCTTGCCGTAGAGCTTGGGCATCGGCAGGTCCTGTTGAGCGTAGCGGTAATACCAGTGCGGCGGCGCGGTGAGCGGAAAGTGCGGTGCGACGAACGACACGAAGAGCACCCAGGGCTTGTCGCGCCACTTGCGCGCTTCCTCGTGCAGCCAGATCTGGGCGCGCGACGCGATCTCGCGATCGTAGATCGTGTACGTCGACTCGCCCGGTCCGGCGAGCTTCGCCATCTTCTCGCCGCCTTTGCGCTGCGGGATGTCGTCGCGCACGAGGCCCTTGATGTCGCCGATGCCGTCGACGATGTGCATGGGCACGAGCTCCTCCGAGAAGCCGTGATCGTCACCGCGATGGCCGCGGAAGTGCAGCTTGCCGATCGAGACCACGCGGTGACCAGCATCGCGCAGCACGTGATGCCAGCTCGGGATCGCGCCGTCGTACGCGTCGCTGTTGTCCCAGAATCCGATCTCGTTCACGTAACGGCCGACCGCGAAGGCCGCGCGCGCAGGCACGCAGATGGGGCAGGTCGTGTAGGCCTGCGTGAAGCGCGTGCCGCGGGCCGCCAGCGCGTCGAGGTTGGGCGTCTCGACGTACGGATGGCCAGCGCTGCCCAAGAACTTCGGGTTGTGCTCGTCCGACATGATGACGAGGACGTTGCGGGGTCGGGAGGTCATGGCCTGCGCGAAGGAACGGGGGTCACATGATTCTAGGGCGGTGGCTCCTCCCTTGCTAGCCGCATAAGGGATATACCAGTTATTCTTGCAGGGAATGCTCGACGACCTAAAGCTCTTCCTTGCCGTGGCGGCCTCGGGCAGCTTCTCGCGAGCCGCCACCCTCGCCGGGACCGCTCAGCCGGCCGTGAGCAAGCGCATTGCCGCGCTCGAGCGGCAGCTCGACGTAACGCTCTTCGAGCGCACCGGACGCGGAGCTCGCCTGACCGAGGCGGGCCGCGCCCTCGTGGGACGTGCCGAAGCCCTCACCCACGCGGCGGACAGTCTCGCCGACGCGCTCGCCGCCGACGTGTTGCAGGCACGCGGCACGGTCCGCGTGGCCATCCAGCCTTCGGTCGCGTGGCCCCTCGTCCGGGATCTCTTCATGCGCATACGCTCGACGCAACCCGGGGTGCGCCTGGAGGTCGCCGAGGCGCCCACGGGCCAGATCGCCGCTTGGCTGCGCGAGGGCCGGCACGACATCGGGGTGCTGAACCAGCCGGGCCAGGAGCTTTTGCCCAACGTCGAGCCGCTCTTCGCACCAGCGCTGCTGCTCATCTCGCGTGCGGGCGATCCGCTCACGAGCCGCGCCACGGTCCGCTTCGACCGCCTCGACCGCCTTCCCCTCATCACCTCGGTGATGCCCAACGGGGGCCGTGTGCTCCTGGAGGAGACGGCGCGGCGAAGGCGCCTCCGGCTCGACGTGGTGATGGACGTTTACTCCATCCATCTCATCAAGAAGCTCGTGAGCGAGGGGCTCGCCTACTCGATCGGCACGATGACAGCCATCCGTGAGGAAGTGGCAGCGGGGCGCCTCGGCGCAGCGCGCATCGTGGCACCCACGCTGGCACAGCCGTTCTTCCTGTCGATCACGTCTACCCGCCCGCCTTCGGCCGCCGTGCGCATCGTCGCGCAGGCCGTGCGCGACGTCGCCGCCGCGCGGCCTGCGCGCTAGCGCGGCCAAGGATTGGCGACAGCGCCCACTGCGCCTCCGCGCAGACCTGAGGTTGGCGATCCCCTCCCGTCCGGCCCCCGTTTGGTGGGCGCGCGCAGCCCGTCTATCGCACGAGCGACGCTACGCGGGTGGCGTCGATGCCCACCGTCTGCGCGGCCGCGACGAGATCGTCCCAGGTCTTGTCGTCGAGCGGAATGCCCCTGGCAAGGCGGGCGGCGCGCGTGCGCCGCTCGACGTCGCCGGGGCCTTGCACCGGCTGGCCGGCCACCGCCGGCGGCGACGCCTTCACCCACTCCACGAGGCGGCGCGCCTCAGCGAGCACCACGTGCTCGCGGTCGTACACCCTGGGATCGATGAAGATCGAGAGCATGTTGTTGCGCAGCACGGTGTCCTCAGGATCGGAGCTGCGTCCGGTCGTGACGGCGCCGGCCAGGAGGTCCGTGAGGATCGACAGCCCCGACCCCTTGTGCGCCCCGATCGTGAGCAGCGCCCCGCCGTCGTAGAACTGCGCGGGATCGGTGGTGGGGTGCCCCGCCTTGTCCACGATCCAGCCTTCGGGCACGGCGTCGCCCTTGTTGAGGGCCACCATCAGCTTGCCCTCCGCCACCATCGACGTGGTGATGTCGAGAATCGCCGGCGGCGCCCCCGCCAGCGGCACACCGATGGCGAGCGGATTGGTGGACAGCCGCCGGTCTCTGCCGCCGAACGGGGCCACGCGCTGGGCGCCGGAGGTGTTGAGAAAGTGCAGCGATACCTGCCCCGCCTCCGCGGCCATCTCCGCCCAATCGCCCAGCCGGCCCAGGTGCCCGCAGTTGCGCAGCCCCACGAAGGCGATGCCTTGCGCCGCGGCCTTGCCGATGCCGAGCTGCGTGGCGATCTCGCCGGTGACCTGTCCGAAGCCGCGATTGCCGTCGACGATCGCAAGCGCCGCGTTCTCGAACACGATCGTGGGCGCGGTGTTGGGCCGCAGCCAGCCGGCGCCCACCCACTCCAGATACTTGCCGACCCGGATCACACCATGGGAGTCGTGGCCGACGAGATTCGAGTCGACGAGGCGGCGCGCGACGGTGCGCGCCTCGTCGGGTTGCGAGCCGCCGCCGGCCATCACGGATGCGACGAGATCGATGAGCTTCTGTGCCGCAATGGTGCGCACGCTGGAGGCCTCCCTGTTCATTTTTCGTTATGCGCCGCGCGACGATGGCATGACCCCGCCATGGCCCCGCGACGGCGCTATAGTAATGGTACGTGCGCCAGCCGCGACCGGTGCGCGGGTGCGGGTCCTGTCCCCGGCGGCCGCGAAAGCGCCGCCTCGCTGTGGAGGCATGCGGTGGCCGCAACGTCCTCGTTCTCCCTTTCCAAAGTCGGCGGGTCCCGCATGGGGATGGGGCTGGCCGCGCTGGCCGTGGCGGGATGGCTCGGTGCAGGCCTGGGGGTCGCCAGCGCCCAACCACGCCCTGCGTCACCGCCGGCCGCTGCTTCCGGTGCCAAAGGCGAGTCGCCGCCCGATCTGGACGCCGAGCGGCTATTCGGCGCGATCGTCAAGATCACGGTGCAAGCCGTGCCCGACGCGCGCAGCAGCGCGTCGCTCGGCAAGGAGCGCGAGGGCACAGGCATCGTTATCAGCGACGACGGCCTCATCCTCACCATCGGCTACCTTATCGTGGAGGCCGACGACGTCAACATCGTGGACAGCAAGGGACGCACCTTCGGCGCCCGCGTGGTGGGCTACGACCACGCCACGGGCTTCGGCCTCCTGCGCACGATCGCCCCGCTCGCGGTAAAACCAGTGCCCTTCGGCGAGTCGGCGCGGATCGTGGAGCGCGATCCGGTGATGATCGCCTCGTCCGGCGACGACAGCGTGGCGTTCGCCTACGTCGTGAGCAAGCGGCCGTTCTCGGGCAATTGGGAATATGCCCTCGACCAGGCGCTGTACACGAGCCCGCCCATGATGAACTGGAGCGGCGCCGCGCTCTTCGATCGCGACGGCAAGCTCGTGGGCGTGGGCTCGCTCATCGTGCGCGAGGCCAACGAGGACGAGCCGCGGATCCCCGGCAATGTGTTCGTTCCCATCGATCTCCTGAAGCCCATCCTCGCCGACCTCGAGAAGACCGGCAAGCGCGCCGGACCGGCGCGTCCGTGGCTCGGTGTGGCCGCCGACGAGGTCTCGGGCCGGCTCGTGGTCACGCGCGTGTCTTCCGACGGCCCCGCCGACAAGGCGGGCATCAAGCCGGGCGACATCATCCTCGGCGTGGGCAGCGACACCGTGCGCACGCAGCCCGACTTCTATCGCAGGGTCTGGGCGCGTGGCGCCGCCGGCAGCTCCATTCCGCTCAAGGTGCTCCAGGGCGTGGACCTAAAGGAAGTGCCGGTGCAGTCGATCGACCGCGTGGAGTACTTCAAGGCGCGCACGACGTACTAGCCGCGCGACCGCACCTTCACTCGCGCCGCAGGCTGGCGTGCAGGCGCGCGAGGCGGCCTGCGATACGCGGCGCAAGGGCCGCGGGCGACAGCTCTTGCGCCACCGTGCGCAGCCCGCGCTCGCGCAATCGCGCGCGCAGCTGCGGCGAGGCGGCCACGTCGCGCATGGCACGCGCGGCCGAGCCGATGTCGGGCTCCGCCCATGCCTGCCCTTTGGCATACGGGCCGAGGTCGCGCGCGAGCGGCACGAGCTCGTAGTCCACGAGCAGCGCGTTGTCCGCCCGCGTGAAGTCGGCATTGCCGGACCACGGCGTGGCGATCACCGCCTTGCCGCAGGCCATGGCCTCGGCCATGCCCAATCCGAAGCCTTCGGCACGGTGCAGGGAGACGTAGCAGTCCACGCTCGCCATGAGGGTCCACAGCTCGGCGCGCGTGAGATAGCCGCGCACCAGCGTGATCCGCGCGTCCTGCTGCGCGAGCTCTGCCAGGCGCGCGGCAAGATCGGGCTGGAACTCGAGGTTGCCGATCTTGAGGAACAGGCGCACGCGCTCGCCGCCCGGAAAGGCCGCGCGGAAGGCATCGGCCACCCCCAGCGGATTTTTGCGCTCGGGAACGGACAGCACGTCGCACATCGCGAAGAACGCGATCTCATCATCGGCCAGGCGGAAGCGGGAACGATCGGGCACAAGGCCCGCGGGCGCCGCCACCGAGTGGGGCATGCACAACACCGGCACCGGCGACTTCTGCCCGATGGCTTCCTGGCAGAACGTGGAGGGTGTCCACACCTCGTCGACCAGGTCGAACGCCGGTACCCAGGCATCGGGAAACTCCCCCAGTTCCCACGCCCAGAAGCCGATGTTGTAGCGGCCTTCGAACAAGGACGCGCCGAGCCCGGCCTTGGCGATCGCCATCTGGTCCGCATTGATGTGGAACAGGTTGATCGCGTGCAGGTGCTCGGTGGCATTCACGCCGGGCAGGCTCTCGTTCTGGCGCGACAGGTTGCCCGTGCGAAAGTTGATTGGTGCCACGGGCATGTCCGCTGCCTTGAGAATGCGCAACATGGCCCGCGCCGACTCGCCGATGCCGCTTTCTGCGGCGAGGTAGCCCACCACGTTGATGCCCGTGTCGTCCACGCCGCCGCTGCCGCGCACGTGCGCGGGATAGCGGATCGCGGGCTCCGCCTGCGCCGGGGCGTCGGGCACGACCAGCGGGGGCGTTTCGTAGCTCTCGTCGAAGTAGGCCTTGCGCAGGAGCGCATGGCGGATGCGATGCCGGAACGCCTGCGTGGTGAGGGGCTTCACCGCGCGGCGCAGGCCCCACGCCATGCGGTACGCGAGGCGATACGCGCCGCGGGCGCCGGCGTCTTCCGCGGCGACCTCCACGACTGCCGCGACGGGCAGGCCGTCCTCGGTGTCGAGGCGCAGCCGTGTTGCAGGCGTGGCGGGCGACGCACTTGAACTCTCCGCCGGCCGGAGCGCCGGGGCGGCCGCGGCCGCGTGCGTGCGGCCTTGCAGCGCGGCGCGCACCGGATCCACGAAAGCTGATGGCAGGCGCTCTTGCGTGTCGGCCTGCTCGACGAACCAGTGCGCGTAGGCGCGGCCATGCTTGTTGCCGATGTCGGGAAACGCGGCCTGCAGGTCGGGCCGCTGGCGATACAGCGCGGCCGCGAGGCGCGTGATCCAGGGCTGGCGACCATGCTCGGGGGCCGGACGGTCGAGCCAGTCCACGATGAACGCCTCGCCTTCGGTCGTCCACAGGTCGGGATGCGGTTCCTCCCACGGGAAGCCCTCGCGATACGCACGCCGCGCGAGGTCCGGGATGAGCGTGCCCGACGGCAGGCGAGCAAAGGCATACGGCGATGAGCGACACGACTCGAAGCCATTGCGCAGGAGATCGGCTGCATAGTCGTCGGCCAGTGCGCCCACGGCCGCCGGCAGCCCTTCCATCGTGAAACGGTCCTGGTGCTTGGAGAAGAGCTTCGCCCCAGGCGCGAAGCCCGAGTAGTGGAAAAATAGGAGGGGCCGGCCGTCGACGGTCGTGCGCCCCGCGTCGTCGCGCGCGACAGCGCGATGATTGAGGTTCCAGTAGGCAACGTTCCAGCCCGGGTCGCGCACGATGTCCACGCCCGCGTACATTCCCGGGACGAGATCGATCCATTTCTGGTCGGTGAACAGGCCGCGCGGGATGTCCACGACACAGTCGCGCCTCAGCTTGTGCTGCCACCATTGCACGAAGCCGCGTGTGTTGGCCGTTTGGCGGAGCGCGATGAAGCCGAGGTTGTAAGACCCGCTCTGCAGGATGGACAGCTCGCCGGGATGATGCCCATCGTCGAGCTGTCCCGTCAGGTGCGGCGTGAGCACGATCTCATGGTGGTCGAGGCGCGCGACGATCGGTGCCACGCTGCCGTACACCTTGATGTCCGGATCGAAGTAGATCACACGGTCATAGCCACGATCGAACAGCGCCGCGATCACCCATGGCTTGATCGCCGTGTTGAGCTCGAGAATCGTGTACTGGAACGTGAAGCGGTCGAAGCGCGGTAGGCCGAGGTCACGGATGGAGATCTCGGTATAGGCGTCGCGCGGGTCGCGCGGGCCAGGCGGCGGGTCGTCGCACACGGCCAGGAAGCAGTCGATCGACGGATCGTGCGCGTGCACGCTCGCCACCAGCGTGCGCGCGAAGTGGCGATAGTTGTTGCTGACGACGGTGAAGATGGCGGTCTTGCCCACGCCGCTTTCGATGCAGGAAGGAAACGAGTCGAGCCGGCGATTCTACCCGCTGGCGGGCGCCCTCGCCGTGAGCCGGCGCGCGAGGTGCTGCGATGGCAGCTCCACCCAGCGATACGACGCCGCGCTTACCGCCACCACCAGCACCAGCGTGATCGCGAGCGACACGGGAAAGCCCAGCGCGGGGACGAGCAACGCAAGCGACAGGAAGCCGAGCCCGCCGTGGTTGAGGTAGAGGGAATAGCTGATGCGGGAGAAGAAGTCGGTCACGGGATCGAGGCGGATGTGCCGGTCCACCAACAGGAGCGCCACGAACACGAGCCAGGCGAAGGCATAGGACACGCCGTAACCTGCGATCGTCCAGGGCGGCATCACCCCGTAACGGTACATCCCCAGGATGAAGAGGCCCCAGTAGAGGGCCGTCCAGATCACAAAGAAGCCCGTGCCGATGCGCTGCGCGTAACGCAGGTACACGAGCGTGCCGAGGAAGAGGAACGTCACGTACACCATGTTCACGGTGAGCAGGAAGACCACCGCATGCACCCGCGCGAACACCTGCAACACGAGCAGGCCCACGAACGCCGCCACGATCGCGGTCCGCGGCCGCGTGCGCAGCAGCGGCAGGAGGACGAGCACCGTGAGATAGAACAGGAGCTCGATGATGAGCGTCCAGGCCACGCCGTTCACCGGCGGGGTGCCCACGAGGTAGTTGAAGAGGGACATCGCGAGCAGGATCGCGGGCCACGGGTTGTCCATGGCGAGGACCTTGTTGATCTCGTACCCGTGCAGGCCCGGGGCGTCGGTGAGGGTGAGCGCGATGGAGAAGGTCGCGAGCAGCAGCACAATCGATATCCACAGCGGCGGGTAGATGCGCAAGGCACGGCGGATCGCGAAGGTGCGCGACGACTCACGCATGCCCACCGCCACGATGATGAAGCCACTGACCATGAAGAAGAGCGCGACGGCGAATGCGCCGCCGTGCTGCATGAGGGCGAGCGGCGTCATCACCCAACGCTCGACGAACGCCGCGGGCGCAAAGGCGATCTCGTTGCGCTGCGGCCAGAGGTTGAACAGATGGTCCCACACCACGAGCAGCGCGGCGACCGCGCGCACGAGCGCGATGCTTGGGAAGAAGCCGGCCGGCGCCGCGGCGGGACTGCCGGTGCCTGCCATGGCGGCGTCAGCCCGCCGGGATCGCGAACGCCGCCGGCGGCTCGCCGCGCAAATGGCGCTCCCACATCGCGGCCAGGGCGGCCTCGAGGTGCCGGCGGCTGGCGTCCGTGGCGAAGAGCGCTCCTGTCGCGCGCCCGTGCGCTAAGCGGCGGCGCACCTCGGCGAGCGTCGCGCCGTCCCGGGCGAGCTCCAGCGCCTTCGCCTCGTAGGCGGCAAGCGAGTCGGTGACGAGATCGGACAGGCCCACGGCGCGAAGCAGGCTCGCGGCCACGCGCCCGGCAAAGGCCTCGCCCGGGCAAGTCACGATCGGCAGCCCGGCCCACAGGGCGTCGCTCGCTGTGGTGTGTGCATTCACCGGCAAGGTATCGAGGAACAGGTCGGCCAGGCGGTGCCGCGCGAGATGCTCCGCTGCGGCGCGGTGCGGCGCGAACACGAGGCGTGCCGGGTCGATCCCCCGCGCGGCCGCTTCCTTGCGCAGATTGTCGCAGCCGGCCCCCTCGAGCAGCCAGAGCACACTGCCGGGGACTGCGGCGAGCAGACGCATCCAGACGTCGAAAACCGGGGGCGTGATCTTGTAGTTGCTGTTGAACGAGCAGAACACGAAGCCGGCCGGGGGCAGTCCTTCGGCAGCGCGCGCGGGCGTTGGCGCGGCGATGGGCCGGTGGTCGTCGTTGGGCTGGTAGCTTCCCGGCAACGTGACGACGTGCTCGTCGTACCCTCCGCGCGCCTCCTCTGGAATCACGGTGCCATCGGCCAGGATGTAGTCGAGGCAGGTCGTCCCCATCGTGCCGGGGAAGCCCAGGTAGCTCACCTGCAGCGGCGCCGCGCGGTAGCCGTACAGCGCCGGCCGGGCGTCGTAGGTGTGTCCCTTGAGATCGACCGCGATGTCGATCTCAAGCTCGCGCATCCGGCGCGCGATCTCGAGCTCACTGGCAGCGTGCAGATCTACGAAATGCTCGAACCCCGCCACAAGTCGCGCCCGCATCGCATCGCTCGTGGGCGGGCCGAACGAGAGCGCGAAGATCTCGAAGCGCGCGCGGTCATGCCGCTCGAACACTCCGCTCATGAGGTGCGCCGTTGCGTGCTCGTGAAAATCGGCCGAGAGGTACGCGACGCGGATGCGCTCGCGCCGCATCGCCTGGCGCGGCGGGAACGCCCTCACCCCCGCGTACAGGTCACGCGCGTAGGTCCGCGCGGCCGCAAGCTGCGCGGCCGGGCTGCGCGTGGTCATGACCATGGGGAAAGGATCGGACACCCGCCTGCCCGCGAGGGCGTCGGCCTCGAGGCGAGCGACGGCCGCGTCGTAGCCTGACCAGTCGCACTGGTGCAGCCGCGAGGCCAGCATGGCGCCCTGCACGTTCGGATACCCGGGATCGATCTCGAGCAGACGCTCGAAGTCGCGCACGGCCTCCTCGTGTCGCGCCAGGAACGCGAGCACCGAGGCGCGGTTTTGCAGCGAGCTCGGGAAATCCGGCCTGCGCGCCAGCGCCTGGCCGTACGCCTCCGCGGCCTCGGCATAGCGGTTCAGCGCCGAGAGCGCGGAGCCCCGGTTATGGTGCGCCTCCGCATGCTCGGGATCGAGAGCCAGCAGGCGATCCGACGTGGCGAGCGCTTCCTCGAAGCGCATGAGCTTCGACAGGGCCGCCGATCGGTTGTGCAGCGCCTGCCGATAATCCGGGCGCAGGGCCAGCGCACGGTCGTAGGCGGCCACGGCCTCGTCGTAGCGGCCGAGCTCGTAAAGTGCCGACCCGCAATTGTGATGGACCTCCGGCAGGCGCGGCTGCGTTGCCGCGAGCGTGCTCCACGTGGCGAGCGCCTCGGCGAACCGACCCTGTGCACGCAGGACGCCGGCGCGGCCGTTCATCGCCGGCGCGAGGTCTGGCAGGCGCGCAAGCGCCGCGTCGTAGGCCACCAGCGCATCGTCCAGCCGCCCGGCCCGGTGCAGCGACGCCGCGCGGCCGTGCAAGGCTTCCACGCGCCCCGGATCGCGCGCGAGGGTGGCTTCGAAGACCGCGAGCGCGTCGTCCGTACGGCCGAGGCCCAGCAGCGCAAAGGCGCGATCGAGCGTGACCTCCGCATGACCCGGTGCCATCGCCAGCGCCCGGTCGAAGGCCGCGAGCGCGTCATCGAAACGGCCGAGGTCGCGGAGCGCCGCCCCGCGGATACGTTGCGCCTCCACGAGGTCCGGGCGCACTGCGAGCGCCCGATCGGCACTCGCAAGCGCGTCCGCGAAACGTCCGAGCGCGTGCTGGAGGCTCGCCAACGTGTTCCAGGCCAGGGCGTAAGTCGGTGCGGCTTCCGTGGCGCGTTGGGCGCTGGCCCGGGCCTCTTCGAGGCGGCCGAGCGTGCGAAGCACATTGGCGCGATTGTTGTGAGCCGCCGCGAGCGTGGGGGCCAATTGGATCGCGCGGTCGTAGCCTGCCAGCGCCTCGGCGGGCCGGCCAAGTGCCTGCAGCGCCACACCACGATGATAGTGGGCGTCCGCGCGCTTTGGGTCGGCCGCGATGGATGCGTCCGCGGTGGCTGCCGCCTCGGGAAATCGATGCATATCGATGAGGATCCCGGTGCGTATCTGCAAGATCGCAGCATTTCCGGGCTTGAGTTCAAGGGCGCGATCGCAGTGCCCCAAAGCCTCGTCATGGCGACCGAGCGACTTCAGTACATTGGCCAGGTTGGCACGCACGTCCGCGGCCTCCGGCTGCGCCGCCACCGCTCGGGCGAGCAGGGCGGCCCCCTCCCCCGGATGGCCCCTCTGGGCGCAGAGGACGCCGAGCAGATGGAGGGCGTCGAAGTGGTCGGGCGCTGCTTCGAGCACGGTGCGATAGATGCGCTCGGCATCCGTATGCCGGCCGGCCTGATGCAGCGAGATTGCATGGCGGACTGCGTCGGGGATGCTCACCACGCTCGCCCCACCCGCAGCGCCGTTCGGCGCGCCGCCAATCATCGCGCCCGCGCTCATGCGGCGTGGAAGGCCGCCATGCGCTGGCCTCGCGGATGGCCCCAGTCGCCGATCCTCGTCGCGGAGAGCCCGGCGAAGCGCGCCAGCGAAGCGATCTCGTCGAAGGCGTAGTGGAAAGGATCGCTGTCGAAGTGGGTCACGATATCTCCTGGCGCGTGCGCGAGGGCCGCGAGCCACGCCGGGTGCGGCGCTTCGAAGTAGGTCGCGTAGAACGCCGCCCCTGGCGCGAGCGTCGCGCCCACTTCCGCGAGACAGCGCACGATCGCATTCATCGGCAGGTGCGTGAACACGGAAACGGCAATGGCCACGTCGAAAGTCGTGCCGAACCGGTGAACGCGAAACGCGTCGTCGGCGACCAGTCGCGCGTCACGCTCTGCAAGCCCCGCCGCGTCGAGCTCGCGCCGTCCCGCATCGAGGAGCGACGCATTGAGGTCGAGGCCGTGATAGCGGCCAGGTTCGAGGTAGCGCACGAAGTGCACCCCACCGCGCAGCGCGCCGCAGCCCACGTCGAGCAGCCGATGGGAAGGCGCAAGGCCGCGCTCCCGCAGGAAATCGAACTGCAGGCGACCGACCTCGTCCCACAACCCGCCGACGAAGTCGCGATGCGCGCCGGCGGCGATCTCGGCGGGCGTCAGTTCGCGGCCGTAGACGTTCACAGGGGGCTCACCCGTGCTGTCGACCGCCGCGCTTTCAGGAGCGCGGGTACAGGCCGGACCGGGCGAGCGCCACGAGGCCTTGGGGGATGGCATTGCGCATGACTTGCCGCACGCTGGCGGGATCGCGCACCTCCACGCCTTCCTGTTGGATGGCCAGGGTGTTGTTCGCCACCAGCTCCGCGAACTCCTCCACCAGCCGGTCGACGTCGTGCGCCCCATCGAGCCGCAGCAGCAGCTGCCGATTGAACTCGTCGAGGGAGATCGTCTCGTGGCGCAGGTTGGATACGTGCAGGCCCGTGCGCGCCTCCTCGCGTGCAACGGCGTACCCAAGAGGCTTTGCCGGTACCTCCACCGAGAGCGTCACGGGACGAGCACGCAGCTCGACGATGCCGGCGACCGCGCATTGCAGTAGTTCGGCGCCGAGAACACGGGCGTCCTGAGCCGTTTGATTCGGATCGGGCGCGACCACGGGACCGCCAAGCCGCGCGCGCGCAGCCACGCACAGCTCGCGAAACGGGGCGGACAGCGGCCAACGCTTGCCAAGCAGAACGAACGCGGCCTTGGTAATGGGCGTGGCCGAAGACATCGACACCCCGTTCGGCAGGCGGAACTCCACCTTCTCGTTCGAGCGCTCGTCCACCGGCGCGGAGACGGGCTGGGCGATCGAGGCGATCTCGAGCTCTTCGAGGACATGCGCATTGATGTTGCGATTGAGCGGAACGTCCGCGTGCACGAGCAGCGTTTGGCGAAACTGGCGATTGCGCAGGAAATCCATGAACTGCTCGGTGCGCACAAGGTCGGGCGCGATCTTGCGCAGCGTCTCGGCCACCGCGGGCGAGAAGTTGGTGGGCAGCATGGTGGCGAGCTCGGACTCCCCAAGGTACTGCAACTGATGGCTCGCCGCGCGCTCCGCGAACTGGTGGAAGTAGATCGGCTGGTTGAAGGGCTCGAGAAAGTCGTGATAGAGGTAGGAGTCGGGCTGCCGGCGCAGCTCCTCCACCTCGAGGCGGAGCTGAAGCGCGTACGGGCTCTTGTCGTTGGGCACGCTTTGCGCCATGAAGTCCAGCAGGGCACGGGCTTGAGCAACTCGCGTGGGGGCGTCCTTGAACTGACGCACGTGGTAGAGCATGAGATCGCGGATGGTGCCGCGCATGCGCCAGCCCGGAAACGTGTTGTAGCTCACGTAGGCGATGCCGTTGCGGGAGAGCTTCGTGTGGATGATCTTGAAGATCGCTTCCTGTGCGGGAGGCGGAACCCAAGAGAACAGCCCGTGGGCGATGATGTAGTCGAACTCCGGCAGGCCCTCTGCCGCCTCGACGATATCGGCGGCCCTCAACTCGACATTGGTGAGACCGAGCGCGGCGATGCGTGCCTGCCCGGCATCGATCTGCGATTGCGAGAAATCGATGCCCACGAACTGGGCATCGGGCATCGCCGCGGCCATCGGGATGAGGTTGCCACCGCTCGCACACCCTAGCTCCAGCACCCGGCAACGGTCAAGGACGGCCGGTTGCATACCGAATAGGCGTCCGAGCACGAAGAGGTGGTCGGGATGGGTCTGCGGATACGCGTGCGAAAGATACGGGATCTCGTCGTAGCTACTGCGAAGGACGTCGGTCATGGTGTCGGGCTAATGGATTCGGTCGCGCCCAGTGCGGCGCGCGGCCCGCCGCGTAGGCGGCGACGGGTGAGTGAGTTTTGCGCCTAGCGGAACTTGATCGCGACGCCCTTGAACGCCGGGATGACCTGGCCGCCCACCGTCTCGTAGAAGCCGGTAGTGGGATTCATCCGCTGCGTGGAAGGAGCGCGACGGCTCACGTCGGTGACGATCACGGCATCGGCGCCCATTTGGCGCGCCTTCTCGAGTATCTGGGCGAGGACCTGGGCGCGCAGCGCGCCGGGTTCGCCGGGCTCGTCGATGGTGCCTATCTCCGTATACGGCCGCGTGGGTGGCTGCTCAAGGAGCTGAACGTTCGCGGTGGGGGCGTAGGTCGACGATGGGGTCGCGCGGGCGACGTCCGGCTGTGGCGCGGCGCACGCAACGAGCGAGAGCGCCGTCGCAATGAAGCACGCGCGGGACGCGAGGGCAATGGGGAGGGAATGCATGTGAATCGTGAGGAGAGGAAGGTGCGGAGTCCGCTGGACGGTCACGCGGCGTCGTGGCCTGGCCTTCGAATGGCCGTCATTGTAACTCGCAGTGGCCAAGGGCGATAAAAAAGGGCGCCCGAAGGCGCCCTTGAAGATGAATCATGGGAGAAAACGTTACGGGCAGACCGTCCAGGTCGTGGGTCCGGTTTGCGAGCACACGAAGCCACCGACGACCGTGTCGAGGTAGTCGTTCTTCACGAACGCATCCGTCGCCACGAAACCGAAGGCATTGGTGCCGAGCTGACGGATCTGGTAGACCGTCGGATCGCCCGTCGCCGGCTGCGTG
Source organism: uncultured Pseudomonadota bacterium (assembly GCA_937958295.1). Lineage (GTDB taxonomy): Bacteria > Pseudomonadota > Gammaproteobacteria > Burkholderiales > Casimicrobiaceae > VBCG01. Next base: position 1,138 of record CALFEY010000088.1, on the reverse strand, counting down.
CTGAAGTTCGCCCACGCCGTGCCGCTCGTGGCGATGTAGCCGTTCAGCGCGATGACCGGGGCGGTCCAGAACGAGCCACCGAACGGCGGCGATTCGACCGACCAAGCGTTGTAGAACGGCGCCATCAGTTGCAGCGTGGTACCGGCGATGAACGACGCGCCACCCGGCCATTGCACCGCGTTCGACGGGCCGATCAGCGAGCCCGTGGGCGTGCCGAGGATCGTCAGCGAGCCATCCGCCTGGATGATCAGCTGGCTGCCCAGGTTGCCCTGGAGCCCGCCAGCGGGGAAGCCACCCGTGGTCAGCGGCACACCGATGAACGGCGTGGTGGTGCCGCCCGTGTCGAAAATCTCGTTGCCGAGGACACGGATGTTCACCGCCTGGAAGCCACCGCCGTTGGCCGTGACGCTCACGAACACCGGCGCCAGCGTGAGCAGCGGCGACACGTCGAGCGAGTTGAGCGGCCAGTTGGTGTTGCCGGCGATCGGGGCGTTGATCGAGCCCGTGAGCGAGACGTTGAGGTCGTTGGTAAAGAACTGGGACACCGGCTTGTCGGCCGCCGAAGCGAACGCCGCACCCGACGCATCCACGCTCTTGAAGTTGAGACCCGTGAGGTTGATGATCGGCGCCGTGATCGTGCCGTCCGGCGTGAACGTGGTGTTGGCGAGCGGCGAGTTGATGCTCGCTGCGAGCGCCTCCCACGGACCGTTCACTTCGAGGGCGAGGCCGCCGACCGTCGCCGTGATGGCGGGGGCGGATGCATCGGCGATCTTGGCGCTGCCGTCGGTGACGATGCCGATCAGCGAACCGGCCGTCAGCGGGCCGGAGATGTCCAGCATGCCGGTCAGGAGGCCGAAGTGCGTGATGGCGACCGTGCCGAAGAGCGACGTCACCCCGCCCGAGATCGTCGTGGTGTTGCCGGCCGACGTGCCCAGGTTGCTGATGTTGACGTAGTCGTCGGCGATGATGTCCCCGGAGATCGTGATGGGGGCATTATTCGGCGACAGGCTTTGCAGGATGATGACGTCTTCACCAGAGAAGATGTCACCGCTCACCGTGGTGGAGTTGCCCGAGCCCGTGCCGGCGTTGGCGATGATGACGCTGCCGGAGTTGGTGGTGATCGTGCCTTCGAAGCTCG
>CALFEY010000087.1 GCA_937958295.1 uncultured Pseudomonadota bacterium | reverse complement strand
GACAGCGCGCGCGCATCGGCATTGCGCGCGCGCTTGCCGTGCGGCCGCGCTTCCTGGTGTGCGACGAGTCGGTGGCCGCGCTCGACGTGTCGATCCAGGCGCAGGTGCTCAACCTGTTCATGGAGCTGCGCGCCGCGCTGGAGCTCACCTATCTTTTCATCAGCCACGACTTGGGCGTGGTGCGCTTCCTCTCCGACCGGGTGGTGGTGATGTATCTCGGCCGTGTCGTGGAGAGCGCGGACACCGCTGGCCTCTTCGCACGCCCCAATCATCCATACACCAAGGCGCTGCTCGCGGAGGTGGGCCGCGTCGCGCCCGGCAAGCGCAACTACGTCCCCATCAAGGGCGAGATCCCTTCGCCGCTCGATCCCCCGCGGGGATGCCACTTCCACCCGCGGTGTCCCCACATCATGCCGCGTTGCCGCGAGGAGGCCCCCGCGCTCGTCGACGTGGCGCCGGGCCATCGCGCGGCCTGCCACCTCAACGACGCTCGCTAAGGAGGCGCTGCCCGATGCCGGACCCCACGCCACAGGCCCCCGTGCTGCGCCATGACCCCGCGGTTCCGCCGGTCGCGCTCGTGCTCGACTCGCCGCACTCGGGCGAGTGGTATCCGCCGGACTTCGACCATGCGCCGCCCCGATCGCTGGTGCGCCGGGCGGAGGACACGCACGTCGCGCGCCTGTGGCAGGGCGCGTTGCGGGTGGGCGCGACACTGGTGGAGGCGCGCTTCCCACGCACGTACATCGACCCCAATCGCAGTCTCGCCGACATCGACACCTCGCTGCTCGCGGACCATTGGCCGGACCCGGTGACGCCGTCGCGCAAGACCGCGCAGGGCATCGGCCTCGTCTGGCGCCTTGCCCGCGACGGCGAGCCCATGTATGCGCGCAAGCTCCGCAGTGCGGAGGTGCGCTCGCGCATCGAGCATTGCTGGCGTCCGTATCACGCGGTGCTCGCCGCCGCGCTCGACGAGCGACACCGGCAGTTCGGCACGGTGTACCACCTCGACTGCCACTCGATGCCGGCGGTGGGCGACCCGCTGGCCGACGATCCCGGCCGCGAGCGCGCCGACATCGTGCTGGGCGACCGCGACGGCAGCACCTGCGAGCCGGCGTTCACCGATCTCGTGGCGCACAGCCTGCGCGCGATGGGCTATCGCGTGGCGATCAACGATCCGTACAAGGGCGTGGAGCTCGTGCGTCTGCATGGCAGGCCCGCGGAGCGGCGGCACAGCCTGCAAGTGGAACTCAAGCGCACGCTGTACATGGATGAGGCCACGCTCGAGCCGAACGCGGGCTACGCCCGCCTGCGCGACGACCTCGATCGCCTCGCCGCGGACGTGGCCCGTTTCGTGCGCGAGCGCAGCGCCTCCCCATGATGAGCAGACGCACGGAGTGCCGCCCGAATTGGTCCGGCCACTTGACCGGTCCCCCGCGCCGCTGCTAACGTCCAGCGCGTCGAACGAGCCGCCACGAACCCGCGCAGAAACGGGTCGGCGCGCCCCCCGATCACCATCGCAAGGAGGAAATCCATGAAGGTCGTCACCCGCGCCGTCGGCGCGCTCGCCGCATTCGCCTTCGCCGGCATGGCGCTCGCCGCCTATCCCGAGCGTCCTATCACCCTCATCGTGCCGTGGGCGGCCGGCGGCGGCACCGACGCCACCGCACGCATCATCGGCTCGCTGCTCGAAAAGGAGATCGGCCAGCCCGTGAACGTCGTCAACCGCACGGGCGGCAGCGGCGTGGTCGGGCACGCGGCCATCGCCGGCGCGCCCGCCGACGGCTACACCATCGGCCTCATCACCGTGGAGATCGGGATGATGCACTGGCAGGGCCTCACGGACCTGACCGGCGCGTCCTACACCCCGCTCGGCCTCGTCAACGCCGACGCCGCGGGCGTGCAGGTGGCCGCGGACGCTCCCTACAAGACGGTCAACGACCTCCTCACCGCGATCAAGGCCAACCCCGGCAAAATGAAGGCCTCGGGCACCGGGCAAGGCGGCATCTGGCACCTCGCCATCGCCGGCATGCTGAAGGACCTGAAGATCGATCCCGCCAGCGTGCCCTGGGTACCCTCCAACGGTGCCGCCCCGGGCCTGCAGGACCTCGTGGCGGGCGGCGTGCAGATCGCCCCCGTGTCGCTGCCCGAGGCGCGCTCGCTCATCGACGCCGGCAAGGTCAAGAGCCTCGCCCTCATGTCCGACAAGCCCTCGGCGCTCTATCCCAACATCCCGTTGCTCAAGGCCGCGACCGGCAGCAACTGGACGATGGCGGCGTGGCGCGGGATGGCCGCCCCCAAGGGCCTGCCGGCCGAGGCGCGCGACAAGCTCGTGGCCGCGATCCGCAAGATCGCCGCCAGCAAGGAGTACAACGATTTCATGGCGCAGCGCGGCTTCGGCGTGATCTACCTCCCGCCCGATCAGTTCGCTACGTTCATGAAAAAGTCCGACGAGGACCTCGGCGCCACGATGAAGGCGGTCGGCATCGTCAAGTAGGTCGCGCATGAAGCTGAACGACGCGGTCTGGGGCGCGCTCTTGCTCCTGCTCGGGGCCGTCGTCCTCGTTCACGTGCAGTCGTTTCCGAAGATCCCGGGCCAGCAGGTCGGCCCGGCGCTCTTCCCCGGGATCGTTGCGGCGGGCCTTGCCGTGTGCGGGGGGCTGCTCGTGCTCAAGGGACTCGCCGCCCGCCGCGCGGTGGGCAACGCCGATGCCGGCTGGGTGGTCTTCGCGCCCTGGGTGCGCGAGCGCCACTATGTGCTCGCCTTCCTGCTCACCATCGGCGTCAATGTCTTCTACATCCTCGCCGTCAATCGCCTCGGCTTCATCCTGGTGGGGACGATCTACCTCGCGGTGCTCTTCTGGATCTTCGGCGTCGCGCGCAAGTGGATCGTGCCGGCGGCGATCGTGGTGACGCTCGGCATCCACTACGCCTTCTACAAGCTGCTCAAGGTGCCGCTGCCGTGGGGTGTCCTGCAGGGAGTGGCCTGGTGATGGGGGCCTGGGAGCAGGCGTTCGTCCTCGTCTTCCAGCCGTACAACATCATGGTGATGGTGGCGGCGTCGCTGTACGGCCTCTTCGTGGGCGCCATCCCGGGCCTCACCGCCACCATGGCGACGGCCCTTCTGGTGCCGGTGACGTTCTTCATGCCGCCGATCCCGGCGATCGCGGCCATCGTCACCGCTACTGCGATGGCGATCTTCTCCGGCGACATCCCGGGCTGCCTCATGCGCATGCCCGGGACGCCGGCCTCCGCGGCGTACACCGACGAGGCCTACGCCATGACGCGGAAGGGGCAGGCCGAGCTGGCGCTGGGCGCCGGCCTCGTCTTCTCGGCCATCGGTGGCCTCTTCGGCACGCTGGTGCTCGTCGTGGCCGCGCCGTCGCTGGCCGAGTTCGCCCTCAAGTTTTCCTCGTTCGAGTACTTCTGGCTCGTGCTGCTCGGGCTGACGTGCGCGGTATTCATGACGTCCGATCGCCCACTCAAGGGCTTCGTGTCGCTCCTCATCGGGCTCCTGATCGCCTGCGTGGGCTTGAGCAATCCGGCGGCCTTCCCGCGCTTCACGTTCGGCAACACCGAGATGATGGGCGGGCTCGGAATGATCCCCCTCATGATCGGCATGTTCGCGGTCTCGGAGATCATCCGCTATGCCGTGGACACCAATCCGCCGCTGCGCATCACCGATAAGCCGCTGGGCAACGTGTTCGCGGGGATGTGGGGGCTCGCCACCAAATACCCCAAGCAGATCCTCCGCGGCAGCGTGCTCGGCACGCTGGTGGGCGCGCTGCCGGGCGCGGGCGCCGACATCGCGTCGTGGATGTCCTATGCGGTGAGCAAAAAGTTCAGCAAGGAGCCCGAGAAGTTCGGCACGGGGCACGTGGAGGGCATCGTCGAGTCGGGCGCGGCCAACAACAGCGCTCTCGCCGGCGCCTGGATTCCCGCGCTCGTGTTCGGGATCCCGGGCGACTCGATCACGGCCATCGTGATCGGAGTGCTGTACATGAAGAACATGAACCCGGGGCCGTCGCTCTTCACCAACAACCCCGAGAACATCTACGCCGTGTACCTGCTCTTTATCATCGCCAACCTCATCATGATCCCGCTCGGGTGGTGGTGCATCAAGGTGAGCAAGCAGATCCTCAAGGTGCCGCGCAACGTGCTCATGCCCGTGATCATGCTGTTCTGCGTGGTGGGCTCCTTCGCGATCAACAACACGGCCTTCGACGTGACCGTGATGCTCATCGCCGGCGTGGCCGCCTATGTCCTGGAGGAGAACGGCTTTCCCGTGGCGCCCGCCATCCTGGGCGTGGTTCTGGGCGGAATGCTCGAGGAGAACTTCGTCTCCTCCGTTATCAAGGCGGACGGGGGCTTCCTGGCGTTCTTCACCCGGCCCGTGGCCGGTACCCTGGCGGCGCTCACGCTTGCCGTGTGGTTCCTGCCGCTGTTCCTGCGCCGCTTGCGCGCGCTCGCCGGCGCCTGACGGCCGGCCCTCCCGGGACCCACGCACAGCGGGGCGTAACGTGGGGTTTCACCGCTGTTTGACCCCGCGTGGTGCGGCGCGGTAAAATCGCAAGGTTTTAGCGCTCGCGTCCGGAAGCGGGCCGTCGGGTGGTCACCCGCGGCTTACCCCAGGCACAACCGTAGGCACACCATGGGTACTTCCATGCGAGGGAAGCTCGTCGTCGGCAACTGGAAGATGAACGGCGGGCTCGCCGCCAACACGGCGCTCCTCGTGGGGCTCGTGGCGGGCTGGAAGGCGCGGCCCGACCGGCAGATGGCCGTCTGCGTGCCGTATCCGTACCTGGCCCAGGCCCGGGATGTGCTCGCGGATTCCCCGGTGGGATGGGGCGCGCAGGACGTCAGCGAGTACGCCTCGGGGGCGTACACCGGGGAGGTATCGGCCGGAATGATCGCCGAGTTCGGCTGCCGCTACGTGCTCGCGGGGCATTCGGAGCGGCGGCAGCTCTTCGGCGAAACCGACGCCGTGGTAGCGGCCAAGGCCAAGGCGGCGCTCACGACGGGCCTCACCCCCATCGTATGCGTGGGAGAGACCCTCGCGGAGCGCGACGCCGGTCAGTGGCGGGCGGTGGTGGGACGGCAGTTGGACGCCGTGGTGCAGGTGCTGGCGGCGGACGCCGCGCTGATCGTGCTGGCGTACGAGCCGGTATGGGCGATCGGCACGGGACGCACCGCCACGCCCGAGCAGGCGCAGGAAGTGCACGCCTTCCTGCGCGGGCAGCTCGCGAAGGCGGGCGCGGCAGGCGTGCAGGTGCTCTACGGCGGCAGCGTCAAGGCCGCCAACGCCGGCGCGCTGTTCGCGCAGGGCGACGTCGATGGCGGGCTGGTGGGCGGAGCAGCACTGGACGCCAACGAGTTCATCGCGATCGCAGGCGCGTGATCCTGCGAACGGAATAACGAAGGCGCCACGGCGTCGAGGTCGACACATCATGCAACTGCTGGAAACCATTCTTCTCGTCATCCACCTGCTGGTGGCGCTCGTGGTCTGCGGTCTCGTGCTGCTTCAGCACGGTAAGGGCGCCGACATGGGCGCTGCCTTCGGCAGCGGCTCCTCGGGCAGCCTCTTCGGCGCCGCGGGGTCGGCCAACTTCCTGTCGCGTACCACGGCGGTGCTTGCCGCCGTGTTCTTCGCCTCCAGCCTCGGTCTCACCTACATCGGCACGATCCACACCGCCCCGCGCTCGCAGGATGGCGTGATGGGGACCATGCCCGCTGCGCCCGCGCCCAAGACGTCCGACGTGCCCTCGCCGTCGGTGCCCGCAGCGCCCGCCCCTGCGTCGTCCACGGCGCCCGCGCCCGCGACCAACGCGGTGCCGGCACCGGCGCAAGGTGCATCGCCGTCGAAGGCCGGCGACGTCCCGAAGTAGAATAGAGGCTGTTGCACGCGGACGGCCGGCGTCAGCGCTGCGGTTCGCGGAATCACGAAATGCCGACGTGGTGAAATTGGTAGACACGCTGTCTTGAGGGGGCAGTGACGAAAGTCGTGGGAGTTCGAGTCTCCCCGTCGGCACCAATGAATGGCGTTGCGATCCCCCGGTCGCAACGAGCGGTGAGAGCAGGGGCGTGGCAGTCCGGTGCAGCAGGATCACACCAGGCGGCCCGCCAGGCAGCACCGGCAGGCGGCCCGATCCCGGTGCCGGCCGCGTACAACCGAGACGTCGAGAAGAGACAGGAAGCCCGTCGATGCTGGAACAGTACTTTCCCATCCTGCTCTTCATCATCGTGGGCCTGGGCCTTGGCGTGGTGCTCCTGTCCCTGGGCAAGCTCCTCTCGCCGAACCGGCCGAATCCCGAAAAGCTCTCCCCCTACGAATGCGGCTTCGAGGCGTTCGAGGACGCGCGCATGAAATTCGATGTGCGCTACTACCTCGTGGCCATCCTGTTCATCCTCTTCGATCTCGAGATCGCGTTCCTCTTCCCGTGGGCGGTGGTGCTGCCCGAGATCGGCTTCGGCGGCTTCATGGCGATGATGGTGTTCCTGCTCATCCTCGTCGTGGGCTTCGTGTACGAATGGAAGAAGGGTGCGCTCGAGTGGGAATAGCGCAAGGAACGGAACTCCCCCATGGCCATTGAAGGCGTCCTCGAAAAGGGCTTTGTCACCACCACGCTGGACAGCGTCATCAACTGGGCGCGCAACGGCTCGATGTGGCCCGTCACGTTCGGCCTTGCGTGCTGCGCGGTGGAGATGATGCATGCCGGCGCGGCGCGCTACGATCTCGACCGCTTCGGCGTGATCTTTCGCCCGAGCCCGCGGCAGTCCGACGTGATGATCGTCGCGGGTACGCTGTGCAACAAGATGGCGCCCGCGCTGCGCAAGGTATACGACCAGATGGCCGAGCCGCGCTGGGTCATCTCGATGGGCTCCTGCGCCAACGGCGGCGGCTACTACCACTATTCCTATTCGGTGGTCCGCGGCTGCGACCGCATCGTGCCCGTGGACATCTACGTCCCGGGCTGTCCTCCCACCTCCGAGGCGCTGCTCTACGGCATCCTCCAGCTCCAGAACAAGATCTGGCGCACCAACACGATCGCCCGCTGATGGCCACGCGAATCGAGACGCTCGCGCCCGCGCTCGAGGCGGCACTGGGCGACACGCTGAAGAGCCTCGTCGCCGATCGTGGCGAGCTCACCATCGTGGTGCCCGCCGAGGGGCTGGCGGTAACCATGCAGTCCCTGCGCGACCGCGCTGAGCTGCGCCTCGACATGTTGATCGACGTATGCGGGGTCGACTACTCGACCTTCGGCAATGGTGCCTGGGACGGCCCGCGTTTCGCGGCCGTTTATCACCTGCTGTCCATCGAGCACAACTGGCGGCTGCGGGTGCGGGTGTTCGCCACCGACGACGATTTCCCGGTGGTGCCCAGCATGGTCGACGTGTGGCCCGCGGCCAACTGGTTCGAGCGCGAGGCGTTCGACCTGTACGGCATCGTCTTCGAAGGCCATCCCGACCTGCGCCGGCTCCTCACCGACTACGGTTTCGTGGGGCACCCGTTCCGCAAGGATTTCCCCGTCTCGGGCTACGTCGAGATGCGTTACGACCCTGAGCAGCGCCGCGTGATCTACCAGCCGGTGACGATCGAGCCGCGCGAGATCACCCCGCGCGTCATCCGTGAAGAGCACTACGGAGGTACCAAATGAGCATGCGTGACGATGCTGCGCACCTCGTGCGCGAAGCCACCGAGGTGATGGCCACGAGCTGCAAGGTGCCCTACGCCGCGCTCATCGTTTCGTCGGTGGTGCTGGGCTTCGAGCTCTTCAAGTGACGGATTGCCGTGGCTGAGATTCGCAACTACACGATGAACTTCGGGCCGCAGCATCCGGCGGCCCACGGCGTGCTACGCCTCGTGCTCGAACTCGACGGCGAGGTGATCGAGCGCGCCGATCCGCACATCGGGCTCCTGCATCGGGCCACGGAGAAGCTCGCCGAGTACAAGACGTACATCCAGTCGCTGCCGTATATGGACCGCCTCGACTACGTGTCCATGATGTGCAACGAGCACGCCTACTGCCTCGCCATCGAGCGGCTGCTGGGCATCGAGGTGCCGGAGCGCGCGCAGTACATCCGCGTGATGTTCGACGAGCTCACGCGCATCCTGAACCACCTGCTGTGGCTCGGCTGCCATGCGCTCGACGTGGGTGCGATGACGCCCTTCCTCTACTGCTTCCGCGAGCGCGAGGACCTCTTCGACGTGTACGAGGCGGTTTCCGGCGCCCGCATGCATGCCGCCTACTATCGCCCGGGCGGGGTCTACCGCGACCTGCCGGACCGCATGCCGCAGTACGAGCCGTCGAAGCTGCGCAACGCGCGCGCCCTGCACGACATGAACGAGGCGCGGCAGGGCAGCCTCCTCGACTTCATCGAGGACTTCGCCAACCGCTTCCCCAAGTGCGTCGACGAGTACGAGGAACTCCTCACCGACAACCGCATCTGGAAGCAGCGTACCGTGGGCATCGGCGTGGTCACGCCGGAGCGGGCCATCGCGCTCGGCTTCACCGGCGCCATGTTGCGCGGCTCGGGCATCGCCTGGGATCTGCGCCGCAAGCAACCCTACGAGGTGTACGACCGCATGCAGTTCGAGGTGCCCGTCGGGGTGAACGGCGACTGCTACGACCGCTACCTCGTGCGCATAGAAGAGATGCGCCAGTCCAATCGCATCGTCAAGCAGTGCGTGGCGTGGCTCAAGGCCAATCCTGGTCCGGTGATCATCGACAACCACAAGATCGCGCCGCCGCACCGCGAAGCGATGAAGTCGAACATGGAAGAGCTGATCCACCACTTCAAGCTCTTCACCGAAGGGATGCACGTGCCGCCGGGCGAGGCCTACGCCGCCATCGAGCACCCCAAGGGCGAGTTCGGCGTGTACATCGTCTCCGACGGGGCCAACAAGCCATACCGCGTAAAGCTGCGCGCGCCCGACTACGTCCACCTCGCGGCCCTCGACGAGATGTCGCGCGGGCACATGATCGCCGACGTCGTGGCCATCATCGGCACGCAGGACGTCGTGTTCGGGTCCATCGACCGGTGATGCGCGATGGCCTCCGTTCTCGTCCGTTGCGTGGTGCTGGCGCTCGCCGCCGGGCTGGTCCCGCTGGCCCCCGCGCAGGGAATGTCCACCGTGCAGCGCGAGGCGCTCAACGCCGCGGAGGTGTGGCTCGCACGGGTGGACAAGCAGCAGTACGGCGAGGCGTGGTCGGCCGCGGCCGAGCCCTTCCGCGCATCCGTGCCGCGGGCGGCGTGGAACGAGGGCATCGCCAAGCTGCGCAAGGAATACGGCCGGGTCGCATCGCGCAAGGGCGAGAAGATCGCCTTCGTGGGGGAAGCCCCGGATCCCTCGGCCCCGGGCACCAGCAAGCCGGGCATGAAGGTCGCCATTCACTTCGACACGAAGTTCGCCGGCAGCAAGGCGGCCACCGAGGAGGTCACGATGCTCCTCGAGAGCGACGGCGTGTGGCGTCCGACGGGCTATTACATCCAGTGACGCAGGCTTAACGAAGAGCATGCTATCCGCCGAACTCACCCGCAAGATCGACCGCGAGCTCGCGAAGTATCCGTCCGACCAGAGGCAGTCGGCGGTGATGTCGGCGCTCGGCTTCGCGCAGGACGAGCACGGGTGGCTGTCCACCGAGCTCATGGACGCGGTCGCGAAGTACCTCGGCATGCCGCCCGTGGCGGTGTACGAGGTCGCCACGTTCTACACGATGTACAACCTGAAGCCCCAGGGGCGCTTCAAGGTCACGATCTGCACCAACCTGCCGTGCGCGCTGTCCGGGGCCAACGCGGCCGCCGAGCACTTGAAGCAGAAGCTCGGGATCGGATTCAACGAGACCACCTCCGACGGCAAGTTCACGCTGAAGGAAGGCGAGTGCATGGGCGCGTGCGGGGACGCGCCGGTGCTCATCGTCAACGATCGCCGCATGTGCAGCTTCATGACTCCCCCGAAGCTCGACGAGCTCGTGGGCGACCTGTCGGCGGCCGCGGACCGCGGCGAGGGACGCCCGGGCTTCGATCCCCATCACGGGACGCACGAAAAATGAACGCGCCTTCCGAGTTCCTGGACTACGGTCCCGATGCCGTGCTGATGGCGGGCCTCACGGGCAGCAACTGGCGCCTGAAAGACTACGAGGCGCGCGGCGGCTACGAAGCGCTGCGCAAGATCCTGGCCGAGAAGACGCCGCCCGATCAGATCATCGCCGAGCTCAAGAAATCGGCGCTGCGCGGCCGCGGGGGCGCGGGCTTCCCCACGGGGCTCAAGTGGAGCTTCATGCCGAAGAACTACGTCGGCGACAAGTTCGTCGTGTGCAATTCCGACGAAGGCGAGCCCGGCACGTTCAAGGATCGCGACCTCCTGCGCTACAACCCCCACGCCGTGATCGAGGGGATGGCCATCGGCGCGTATGCGATGGGCGCCAACCGTGGCTACAACTACATCCACGGCGAGATCTGGGACACGTACCTGCGCAACGAGGAAGCCATCGAGGAGGCATACGCCGCCGACCTCCTGGGCGCCAACATCCTGGGCTCGGACTTCTCGTTCCACCTGTACAACCATCACGGCTTCGGCGCCTACATCTGCGGGGAGGAGACCGCGCTCCTGGAGTCGCTCGAGGGCAAGAAGGGCCAGCCGCGCTTCAAGCCGCCGTTCCCGGCGTCGTTCGGGGTTTACGGCAAGCCCACCACGATCAACAACACCGAGACGTTCGCGGCTGCGGCGTGGATCATGCGCAACGGCGGCGAGGCGTTCCTGAATCTCGGCCGTCCGAACAACGGCGGCACCAAGATCTTCTCGGTGTCCGGCGACGTCGCGCGGCCCGGCAATTTCGAAGTCAAGCTCGGCACGCCTTTCGCCACGCTGCTCGAGATGGCCGGCGGCATGCGCGACGGCCGCAAGCTGAAGGCCTGCATCCCCGGCGGCTCGTCGATGCCCGTGCTCCCCGGCGACGTCATGATGGCCACCGACATGGACTACGACTCCATTGCCAAGGCCGGCTCGATGCTGGGCTCCGGCGCGGTCATCATCATGAACGACACGCGCTGCATGGTGCGCTCGCTGCTGCGCCTGTCTTACTTCTACTATGAGGAGTCGTGCGGCCAGTGCACGCCCTGCCGCGAAGGCACAGGCTGGTTATGGCGCATGGTGGATCGCATCGAGCGGGGCGAGGGCCGCATGGAGGACCTCGACGTGCTGAACAACGTGGCCGACAACATCGCCGGCCGCACGATCTGCGCCCTCGGCGACGCCGCTGCGCTGCCCGTGAAGAGCTTCCTCAAGCATTTCCGCGACGAGTTCGTCTACCACATCGAGCACAAGCACTGCCAGGTCGGCCCGTACGTCTGACCGGCACGCATTCGGAACCAAGATGCTGAACATCGAAATCGACGGCAAGGCCACGCAGGTCGCACCGGGCACCTCGGTGATCGAGGCCGCGAACTCGCTCGGCATCTACGTGCCGCATTTCTGCTATCACAAGAAGCTGTCGATCGCGGCCAACTGCCGCATGTGCCTCGTGCAGGTCGAGAAGGCGCCCAAGCCGCTGCCGGCGTGCGCTACGCCGGTCACCGAAGGCATGAAGGTGCACACGGCCTCGGAGCAGGCGGTTACCGCCCAGAAGGGCGTGATGGAGTTCCTGCTCATCAACCACCCGCTCGACTGCCCCATCTGCGACCAGGGCGGCGAGTGCCAGCTGCAGGACCTCGCCGTGGGCTACGGCGGGTCGGCCTCGCGCTTCAAGGAAGACAAGCGCGTCGTCTTCCACAAGGACCTGGGACCCCTCATCTCCGCGCAGGAGATGACCCGCTGCATCCAGTGCACGCGCTGCGTTCGCTTCGGCCAGGAGATCGCCGGCGTGATGGAACTCGGCATGATCGGCCGCGGCGAGCACTCGGAGATCGTGGCCTTCGTGGGCAAGACGGTCGATTCCGAGCTTTCCGGCAACTCGATCGACGTGTGCCCGGTGGGCGCGCTCACCAGCAAGCCGTTCCGCTACGCCGCACGCACGTGGGAGCTCTCCCGCCGCAAGTCGGTGTCGCCGCACGACTCGCTCGGCAGCAACCTCATCGTGCAGGTCAAGGGCGACCGCGTGATGCGCGTGTTGCCCCTCGAGAACGAGGCCGTGAACGAGTGCTGGATCTCGGACAAGGACCGCTTCTCCTACGAAGGCCTCAACGGCGCCGACCGTCTGCGCACGCCGCGCATCAAGCAGGGCGGCCAGTGGCGGGACGTCGACTGGCAGACGGCCCTCGACTTCGTCGCGCAGGGCCTCACCGACATCGTCGCCCGCCACGGTGCGGGCTCGATGGGCGCGCTCGTGTCGCCGCATGCCACGCTCGAGGAGCTGACGCTTGCGGCGCGTCTGGTGCGGGGCTTGGGCAGTGACAACATCGACTTCCGCCTCCGCCAGTCCGACTTCCGCGGCGATGGCCAGGCCGCGGGCATTCCGTGGCTCGGCATGCCGGTGGCGGCGGTGTCCAAGCTCGATCGCGCGCTCGTGATCGGCAGCTTCCTGCGCAAGGACCATCCGCTCGTCGCGCAGCGCCTGCGGCAGGCCGCGCGCAAGGGCACGAAGGTGTCGATGCTGCATTCGGTCGACGACGACTGGCTCATCAGCGTCGCGCACAAGGCCGTGGTGGCGCCGTCGGCCATCGTGCGCTCGCTGGGCGGCATCGTCGCAGCTGCGGCGGGCGCGCGTGGCGCGGCGGTGCCCCAGGCCTTTGCCGGGATCACCCCGACCGCGGAGGAGAAGGCCATCGCGGAGAGCCTGGCCGAAGGCAAGCAGGCTGCGATCTTCCTCGGCAACTACGCCGTGCAGCACGACGACTTCGCGCAGATCCACGCCGCAGCGCAAGCCCTCGCTCAGGTCACCGGCGCCACGCTGGGCTTCCTCACCGAGGCCGCCAACACCGTCGGCGCGTACATCGCCGGCGCGTTGCCCCAGTCGGGCGGCATGAACGTGGGCGCGATGCTCGCCGAGCCGCGCAAGGCCTATCTCGTGCTGCATGCCGAAGCCGAGTACGACTTCGCCAAGCCGGTGGCTGCGCGCGCGGCGCTCGGGCAGGCCGACATGGTCGTGATGATGAGCCCGTTTGCGCAGGGGCTCGACTATGCCGACGTCCTGCTGCCTATCGCGCCCTTCACCGAGACGGCCGGCGCGTTCGTGAACTGCGAAGGCCGCCTGCAGGATTTCCACGGCGTGGTCAAGCCGCTGGGCGATACCCGTCCGGGCTGGAAGGTGCTGCGCGTGCTGGGCACCATGATGAAGTTACCGGGATTCGATGCCGAGGCGGTCACCGACGTGCGGGCGCTCGCGCTCGACGGCGCCACCGATTTTTCGAGCCGGCTCGCCAACGGGACGCGCGTGGCGCTCGCGCCGCCCGCGCAGGCCGGCGCCGGCACCGCAGAACGGGTGGCGGACGTACCCATCTATTTCGCCGATCCGCTGGTGCGACGCTCCGCGCCGTTGCAACACACGGCCGATGCCCGCGCGCCCAAGGCACGCATGAGCCGTTCCTTCTTCGCCTCGCTCGGCCTGAAAGAAGGCGGGCAGGTCCGCGTGAAGCAGGGCGGCGGCGAAGCCATGCTCGTGGCGGCCGTCGATCCGGCGGTGCCCGAAGGCGTGGTGCGCATCGCCGCTGCGCATGCCTCGACGTGCGGCCTGGACGGTCTGTCCGGCCCCGTGACCCTCGAACGCGTCTAGAAGGCTCGCATGGACATCCTCGCTCCCGTGCAGCAGCTCTTAGGCCCCCTGTGGGTCGTGGTGTGGACGCTCATCAAGATCATCGCCATCGCGATTCCCCTGATCCTCTCCGTGGCGTACCTCACGCTCGCCGAGCGCAAGGTGATCGGCTACATGCAGGTGCGCATCGGCCCCAACCGCGTCGGTCCATTCGGCCTGCTGCAGCCGTTCGCCGACGTGGCCAAGCTGGTGTTCAAGGAGATCGTGGTGCCCTCGGGGGCCAACCGCTATCTCTTCTTCATCGCGCCGCTGCTCGCGCTGGGGCCCGCCCTCGCGGCCTGGGCGGTGGTACCGTTCACCGACACGCTCGTGCTGTCCAACATCAACGCGGGCCTGCTCTACGTCCTGGCGCTGTCGTCGGTCGGCGTGTACGGCATCATCCTCGCGGGCTGGGCCTCCAACTCCAAATACGCCTTCCTCGGCGCGCTGCGCTCGGCGGCGCAGATCGTTTCCTACGAGATCGCGATGGGCTTCGCGCTCGTGGGAGTGCTGATGGCTGCCAACAGCCTCAACCTCTCAGAGATCGTGCGCGGCCAGGCCGGGGGCATCCATCACTGGTACTTCCTGCCGCTGCTGCCCCTGTTCATCGTGTACTTCGTGTCGGGCCTGGCCGAGACCAACCGCCACCCGTTCGACATGGCGGAAGGCGAATCGGAGATCGTGGCGGGCTTCCACGTGGAGTACTCGGGCGTGGCCTTCGCGGTGTTCTTCCTCGCCGAGTACATGAACATGATCCTCATCTCGGCGCTCACCGCGGTCCTGTTCCTCGGCGGATGGCTCGCGCCGTTCGAGTTCCTGAACAGCCTCACGATCGCGGGCCATGCCCCGCTGGGCGACGGCTTCATCTGGTTCGCGCTCAAGGTCGCCTTCGTCCTGTTGTGCTTCCTGTGGGTGCGGGCCACGTTCCCCCGCTACCGCTACGACCAGATCATGCGCCTCGGCTGGAAGGTATTTATCCCGGTCACCCTCGTGTGGATCGTCTTCATCGGCGCCATGATGCAAACGCGCTTCGCTCACCTTTTCCACTGACGGGAGATCGGCATGCTCGCTCGCGTCAAGACGTTCTTCGACACCTGGCTCCTGGCGGAGCTCCTGAAGGGAATGAGCCTTACCGGCCGCTACCTGTTCGCGCGCAAGGTCACGGTCCAGTTCCCGGAAGAGAAGACCCCGCAGAGCCCACGCTTCCGCGGCCTGCACGCCCTGCGCCGGTACCCCAACGGCGAGGAGCGCTGCATCGCCTGCAAGCTGTGCGAGGCGGTGTGTCCCGCGCTCGCCATCACGATCGAGTCGGACCAGCGCGACGACGGCACGCGCCGCACCACGCGCTACGACATCGACCTTACCAAGTGCATCTTTTGCGGATTCTGCGAGGAGAGTTGTCCCGTGGACTCGATCGTCGAGACTCGCGTGCTGGAGTATCACGGGGAGAAGCGCGGCGACCTGTACTACACCAAGGACATGCTCCTGGCCGTGGGCGATCGCTACGAGCCGCAGATCGCCGCTGACCGCGCGGCCGACGCCAAGTACCGGTAACGCAAGGTAAAACGACGTGTCCTTCCAGACCGCCACTTTCTACGTCTTCTCCGCGATCCTCATTTTCGCGGCGCTGCGGGTCGTGACCACCCGCAACCCCGTGCATGCCGCGCTGTGGCTCGTGCTGTGCTTCTTCTCCGCGGCCGCCATCTGGCTGCTGCTGCAGGCGGAATTCCTCGCCATCGCGCTCGTACTCGTCTACGTGGGGGCCGTGATGGTGCTGTTCCTCTTCGTGGTGATGATGCTCGACGTCAACTTCGACAACCTGCGCAAGAACTTCCGCAGCTACGTCCCTGTGGGGGCCACGGTCGGCGTGCTGGTGCTGATCGAGATGGCCCTCGTGGTGATCGGCAGCGGCGCCGGCGACGGGCCCGTGGCGCCTCCCGCGGCGGAGAACAACACCCGCGCGCTGGGCAAGCTCATCTACGTCGACTACGTTTATCCGTTCGAGATCGCAGCGGTGATCCTGCTGGTGGCCATCATCGCCGCCATCGCGCTCACCCATCGCCATCGCCGCGACTCGAAGTACCAGGATCCCGGACAGCAGGTGAAGGTGCGCCGCGAGGACCGCGTGCGCCTCGTGGACGTGCCCGTCGAGAACAAGGAATGACCGTCGCGGCGGCGCGACGGGCCCCGCGGCCCGCCGGCGCCACCGCGTGACGCGAAGGCAACAAGAACAGGGAGCATGACGTGTCAATGCTGACCGCGCCCACGCTGGCGCACTACCTCGTGCTGGGCGCGATCCTCTTCGCGATCAGCATGGCCGGCATCTTCCTCAACCGGAAGAACGTCATCATCATCCTCATGGCCATCGAGCTCATGCTGCTGGCCGTGAACCTCAACTTCATCGCGTTCTCGCACTACCTGGGCGACATGAGCGGGCAGGTGTTCGTGTTCTTCATCCTGACGGTGGCCGCGGCAGAGTCCGCCATCGGCCTCGCGATCCTGGTGCTGCTCTTCCGCAACGCCGGCACGATCGACGTCGAGGACCTCGGGAACCTCAAGGGATGACGATGCAGCAGCTCTATCTCGTCGTGCCGCTGGTCCCGCTGGTGGCTTCGATCATCGTGGGACTGTGGGGGCGCAAGCTGCCCCGCGCGGCGTCGCACTGGATCACCATCGTGGCGGTGGCGATCTCCTTCGTCGCTTCGGTAGTCATTTTCCGGGACGTGATGGCCGGCAACACGTTCAACGGCGACCTGTACGTGTGGGCCGTGGCGGGTGGCGTCAAGATGGCGATCGGCTTTCTCATCGATCCGCTCACCGCGTTGATGCTGATCGTGGTCACGTTCGTGTCGCTCATGGTGCACATCTACACCATAGGCTACATGGCCGATGACGACGGCTACTCCCGCTTCTTCTCGTACATCTGTCTCTTCACTTTCTCGATGCTCATGCTGGTCATGAGCAACAATTTCCTCCAGCTCTTCTTTGGCTGGGAGGCGGTGGGCCTCGTGTCCTACCTTCTGATCGGCTTCTGGTTCAAGCGGCCCACGGCGATCTATGCCAACCTCAAGGCGTTTCTCGCCAACCGCGTGGGCGACTTCGGCTTCATCCTGGGCATCGGGCTCGTGCTCGCGTACTTCGGCTCGCTCGACTACGCCGAGGTGTTCGCGAAGGCGCCCGAGCTTTCCACCGCCACAGTGAACCTCTGGGGCGCGGCAGCCTGGTCGCTCATGACCGTCACCTGCATCTGCCTCTTCAGCGGCGCGATGGCAGCAAGCAGCGCCTGCACTGCAGCCTCGCGTTGGCGCGCGGCCTGTTCAGCGGCAGCCACCGACACCGATCTGAAATGCAGCACCTGGCCGGGCGCCATGACACCCAGGCGCGGCAGGTCCGCCGAGATCACG
>CALFEY010000086.1 GCA_937958295.1 uncultured Pseudomonadota bacterium | reverse complement strand
CAGATCTGCTTCGTGCTGGAGGCCTCGCTGCCGCTCGCCCGCGTGTGGAGCGGGCTCACGCCGCGGGAGCGGGCGCTCGAGGTGTTCGGATCGCTGCGGGTGTGGGATACCGAGCGCAACGACGGCGTGCTGATCTACGTGCTGCTCGCCGATCGCGACGTGGAGATCGTGGCCGACCGGGGCATCCACGCCAAGGTGGGTGCCGAGGGATGGGAGGCGATCTGCCGCACGATGGAAGCGGCGTTCGCGGCCGGGCGCGGGCCTGATGCCGCGCTCGCCGGCATCCGCGCGGTCGGCGATCACCTCGCCGTCCACTCGCCGCGCACGGGTGCCGTGGCGAACGAGCTTTCCGACCGGCCGATCGTCCTCTGAGGCGTTCGGCCTGGGCCAGCGCTTTCAGTGCCGCCCGTCGCCGTCGCTCTCGTCCGCGATGAGGCGCAGCGAGTCGCCCTTCGACTGGTTGTACATGAAGCGCCACACGACGAGCAGCATGGTGGCGGAGACGAACACGCCGAACATCACGATCGCGCGGTTGATCGAGGCGCCCGTATACGTGAGGTAGGCGTACAGGCCGAGCATCACCAGGATGCCGATGTTCTCGTTGAAGTTCTGCACCGCGATGGAGTGACCCGCGCCCATCAGGACGTGTCCGCGATGCTGGAGCAGCGCATTCATCGGCACCACGAAGAAGCCGGCGCAAGCCCCCACGATGATCATCAGGACCCCCGCCACGGGCACCGTGTGGGCGAAGACCATCGTGATCACCACGAGGCCCATGGCCACGCCGATCGGCAGCACCTGCACGGCCTGGCGCAGCGAGATGAAGCGCGCCGCGAGGATCGCGCCGAACGCGATGCCCACCGCTACGATGCCCTGCATGATCGACGACTGCGACAGGTTGAAGCCAAGCGCCTTCTGTGCCCAGGCGAGCACGATGAACTGGAGCGTGGCGCCTGCGCCCCAGAAGAGCGTGGTGGTGGCGAGCGAGATCTGCCCGAGCTTGTCGCGCCATAGCAGCGACACGCAGTGCGAGAACTCGCGGATGAGGAAGAACGGATTC
This sequence comes from uncultured Pseudomonadota bacterium, assembly GCA_937958295.1. GTDB lineage: Bacteria > Pseudomonadota > Gammaproteobacteria > Burkholderiales > Casimicrobiaceae > VBCG01. Next base: position 1,064 of record CALFEY010000086.1, on the reverse strand, counting down.
TTGCTCGGCACCCGATGGTCCACCCCGGTATCGGGGATGTACCAGTTGAAGATCGCCGCGATCACGTACACCACCGCGATCACCACGATCGCCGCTTCGGGTGCGGTGGAGATGCCCGTGTCGATCATCGGCAGGTCGAAGCCCAGCAGGACCGTGGATACCTTGGTGCTGATGAGAGCGCCCCCCAGCAGTACCCCCAGCACGATGGAAGCCACGGTCGTGCCCTCGATCCAGCCGTTGGCCGCCACGAGCTGCTTGGCGGGCAGGAGCTCGGTGAGGATGCCGTATTTCGCAGGAGAGTAGGCGGCGGCGCCGAAGCCCACCACCGCATAGGCTGCGAGGGGATGCAGCGTGAAGAGCATGAGCAGGCACCCCACCACCTTGATCGCGTTGGTGATGAGCATCACGCGCCCCTTGGGCATCGAGTCGGCGAAGGCGCCCACGAGCGGCGCCAGCACGACGTACGACACCACGAAGCTCTGCTTGAGGGCCGGAATCATCCATTCCGGCGACTTCGTCTGCTGGAGGAGCGCGATCGCGGCGATGAGCAGCGCGTTGTCGGCGAGCGACGAGAAGAACTGCGCCGCCATGATGGTGTAAAAGCCGGGCTTCATGTCCTCGGTGCCTTCACCGCGCGGCGCCTCGGCGACCTCGGAAGCGCGGCCCACGCTCGGCGGTCGGAACGCTGGTTATAATGTTTTGGCGTCATGCGGCTCGGGATTTATACCATGATTGGGTGAATTCCCTTCGCCTCATGGGGGAAACACCCCCGCCGCTTCCGCCTACCTGCCCACCTCCGTATGGCCCGCCCCCTGTATGCCCAGGTCAACCTCGCGGCGCTGCGCGCGAATCTCGCGCGCGTGCGTGAGCTCACGGCCGGCGCGCAAGTGCTCGCGGTGGTGAAGGCCAACGCCTATGGGCACGGCCTCATGCGCGTGCTGCCGGCGCTGGAGGAGGCCGACGGCCTCGCGCTCGTGGAGCCGGACATGGCCTTTGCGCTGCGCGAACAGCGCTATTCCAGGCGGATCCTCCTCCTCGAAGGCTTCTTCGCCGAAAGCGAGCTC
>CALFEY010000085.1 GCA_937958295.1 uncultured Pseudomonadota bacterium | reverse complement strand
GCGCGCCGCAAAAGGGATGGTCGAGCTCGCCCGGCGCGGCGCTCGTGATGCTCTCCGCACGGGCGCGCACCGCCGTCGACGCCACCACGAGCACGAGCTTCGCCATCGACCTCAAGAAGTGGCTCAACATCATGGAGGCCTACGAGAAAGGCGGTCACGCCTACCATGGCACCATGCCCACCGACTCGCTCGTGCGCCTGCGCGACGCGATGAAGGACACCGAGCGCTTCGGCTTCGAGCGGGCGCGCGCCGCCCAGCAGGAACTCGGCACGAAGGTGCGCGCGCTGATGAAGCGCCACGGCTTCGCGAGCGTCGCCGCCGACGGCTTCGAGGCGCCCGGCGTGGTGGTGAGCTACACCGCCGACAAGGACATCCACACGGGCGCGAAATTCATCGCGCAGGGCCTGCAGACCGCCGCCGGCGTGCCGCTGCAGTGCGACGAGCCCGCGGACTACCGCACGTTCCGCGTGGGCCTGTTCGGCCTCGACAAGCTCGGCAATGTGGATCGTGCCGCCGGCAACATCGAGCGTGCCCTGGACGAGATCGCAAGTCCCGCGCTGACCGGGAAGTAACCGGCCGCCCAGTCGCCGTTCGCGACGTCACGAAAAAGGCTCCTGCGGGAGCCTTTTTCGCATCAGGTCGCCCGGTCCGGCGCAACCGCGCCGGACCGGCGCCGATCGCCCTCCCTCCCGGTCAGGGCGCCCCGCTCGTCAACGACACGAACTGCTCGAACAGATCGGGCAAGGCAGGATCCGCGGGGTCGAGGGAAACGATCGCGGCAAGCAGATTCTTCTGCGCGGCGCTCAGCACGCCCGGGCCGTCGGTGATCTCCCACACCGCGAACTGCACCGCGAAGCCCTTGATGTCGAAGATCTCGGCCCCGCCGAGCTTGCCGTCGACCAGTGCGCCAAGCTCGAGCAGCGGCGCGCTGTTCGTGATGCCCACCGGCGAATAGGTCGAGCCGTCGGTGGACGGCGCGAGATGCTGGTTGATGCAAAAGAGCTGGAGTACGAACGTGCGCGTGGTGCCAGGCGCGATCGTGGCTTGCAGGCTTTCGAGCGCAATGCCGTTCTGCAGCGTGTCCCCACTCGAGCTGAACACGGAGCCGCGCGGCACCATGATCTCAAGCGGCCCCGCGCCCGGATTGGGAACGGTGACGATCACGTTGACAAGGCCGATGCCATGGCCGAGCGCGGTGGCCGCGGGACAGCCGTCACCGCATCCGGCGAGCGTGTCCGGCAGCACCACCGCCTGTCCCGCCGGGACGCACATCACGAGTCCTTCGAAGGTCCATCCGGGCATGCCCTGAAGCTGCCCGACGTTGAGCGAATAGCGATGGTTGGGGTCGCCGCGCGCGCCGTCGTTGTACGTGCGGTAGAGTGGTTGCGTGCCCGCCGGGCACGCCCCGACCACCGGCAGGATCGCGGCGAAGGCATTGGACTCGTAAGTCCACGCCGGATACGACACGCCGTTGGCCGCGACAGACTGGTAGGCCGTCTTGACGAAGGCACACTCCGCGGGATCGGCCGTGTAGAAATGGCTGTTGGGCCCAATGCGCGAGCCATCGGCGCGATACTGGTCGGTGCCGAAAAAGCGGCAGGCGGAGACGGTGCCGGCCGGGGCGCCGTTGACGTCCCACGCGGGAAAGGCATTGCCGGTGCGCTTCCACGCCCCGCCGAACGCGCCGCCGTCAAGCACCGCGATCTCCGCGGGATCGGCGGAGATGAAGTAGTGCTGCAGCCCGGCGTTGTAGAACTCGACCACTTCCACGATACCGCCCGCCGACGCCGTGACGGCGGGGGCCGCCCGCGACTGCACGGCGCGCGCTTCGCCGGTGGCCGCAGAGCGCAAGTCGGACAGCTTGCCGGCCTGCACCGGCGTAATCGAAGCGAGGGCCACGAACGCCGTGGCGGCGAGCGCCGCGACGGCACGGATCATGGCGAACGGCAGGGAACAGGTCATGCGATCTCCTTTTGCATGGGAACGGGCGTGTCGGTTCCAGCGTGGCACACGGCAACGACGCCTGTCCACGCGTACCCGCGTGAATATTCCGCGCGCGCCCCGACCGGCGCGATTATTCCCGATGGCGACAGGGACACCGGCTTAAACGAGATCGCGCAGCACGACCGTGACTTCGTTGCCGGACTCGGTCTTCATCTTCACGCGAGCCCCCGGCGACGCGCGGAGGGTTTCGCGTACGGCCGGCAGCGGCACTTGCGCCCATGGATAGCCGTTGACCTCCACGATCACGTCGCCCACCTTGAGGCCCGCGGCCGCCGCGGGGCCGCCGGTGACCACGTCCACGACCTTGAATCCGTCGCCGCCACGCTCCAGCCAAAGGCCACTGCGATCGGCAACGTCGGGCGCGCCGAAGTTGAGATAGCGCTCGAAGTAGAGCGTGTTGTTGGGCAGGTCGTAGGTGATGGCGA
>CALFEY010000084.1 GCA_937958295.1 uncultured Pseudomonadota bacterium | reverse complement strand
GCCCGTGGCCGCGCTGTGCGCCCTCGCGCCGCTGGCTGGGGGTACCCCTCATCGGTTTGCCTATGCCGGCGAGACATCGGCAGCGCTGCACATCGGCGTGGCGCTCGTGGGTTACGCCTTTCTCGTCGTGGCCGCGCTGCAGGCATTGCTGCTGCTCGGCCTGGAGCGACGCGTCCATCGCGGCACGGCACGCGCCCAGGGCGACGGCGATCTGCCGCTGCTCACGCTGGAACGCATGCTCTTCCGACTGGTGCTGGCGGGCTTCGTGCTGCTGTCGGTCACGCTCGCGAGCGGGCTCGTGTTCTCCGAGCAGGTCTTCGGTCGTCCCCTCACGTTCACCCACAAGAACGTCCTGTCGCTCGCCGGCTTCGCGGCCTTCGCGGTGCTGCTCTTCGGCCGCTGGCGCTACGGCTGGCGGGGCCGTCGGGCGCTGTACGCCATAGTGGGCAGCACGGCGCTGCTCCTCCTGGGCTATCTCGGCAGCAAGTTCGTGCTCCAGGTGCTGCTCGGACGTTAGGCAAGCACGCCGAAATCGACCGTCGGCGCAGTTTCAAGGCAAACAGTGCCGATTTCTGGCAAGCATCCGTGGCCGCATTCAGCGTTCCGGCCCGGGGCCCGCCTTTACAAATGCCCCTCTAGCGGGCATGATCGACCGACCCGAGTTTTTATGCATTTGGAATAGCTCGCATCATGCCCCGGGGCATGATGCTTGCTTGACTGCATGCTTGCCCACTCCGCGCGACGCCGGCAGCGAGCGTCGCGAGGACATGGAAAACGTACCTCAAGCCGCGTAAATCCCCACCCGCCCCACGCATGGCCACACAAGCCGCCACCCGCAACATCAGTGGTCTCGCCCGCGCCCTCGCGCAGAGCGGGCTCATGTCGGAATACGAGGCGGAGACCCTGCAAACGCAGGCCCAGGGCGCCGGTGTGTCGTTCGTGGAGCAGGTGCTCGTGGGCAAGCGCATGACGGCCCAGCAGCTCGCGGTGTTCGCCTCGCGGGCCTTCGGCACCCCCCTGCTCGACCTCGCGGCCTTCGACACCGACCAGATCCAGAAGGATCTCATCGACGTCAAGATGGCGCAGACCCGCCGCGTGCTGCCGCTGTACAAGCGCAGCAACAAGCTCTACGTGGCGATCTCCGACCCCGCCAACCTGCAGGCGCTCGAGGAAGTCCGCTTCAAGACGAACCTCGTGCCCGAGCCCATCGTCGTGGAAGACGACAAGCTCGGCATGGCCATCGCGCGCATCGTCGATCAGAGCGGCGCGAACCTGAAGGAGATGGCCAAGCTCGACGACCTCGAGATCGGCCTCGAGGACGGCAATCCGCCCAACTCCGCCTCGATCGAGGACGAGGCGGACGTCGAGGACGCCCCGGTCGTCAAGTACATCCAGAAGCTCCTGACCGACGCCATCAATGCGGGCGCCTCCGACATTCACTTCGAGCCCTACGAGCGCTACTTCCGCGTGCGCTATCGCATCGACGGCGTGTTGATCGAGATCACGCAGCCGCCGCTCGCGATCAAGGACAAGGTGTCCTCGCGCATCAAGGTCATCAGCAAGCTCGATATCTCGGAAAAGCGCGTGCCGCAGGACGGCCGCATGAAGCTCGTCCTCAACAAGACAAAGTCGATCGACTTCCGCGTCTCCACGCTGCCCACGTTGTACGGCGAGAAGATCGTGATGCGGATCCTCGACTCGTCGGGCGTCAAGCTCGGCATCGAAGCGCTGGGCTACGAGCCCGACCAGCAGGAAGCGCTGATGCACGCGATCAAGCGCCCCTACGGCATGATTCTCGTCACCGGGCCCACCGGCAGCGGCAAGACGGTCTCGCTGTACACCTGCCTTAACATCCTGAACCAGCCGGGTGTGAACATCGCCACGGCCGAGGACCCTTGCGAAATTCAGTTGCCGGGCGTGAATCAGGTCAACGTCAACGACAAGGCAGGCCTCACCTTCGCCGCGGCGCTCAAGGCCTTCCTGCGCCAGGATCCGGACATCATCATGGTCGGCGAAATCCGCGACCTCGAGACCGCCGACATCGCGATCAAGGCGGCGCAAACGGGCCACCTCGTGCTGTCCACGCTGCACACCAACGACGCGCCCACCACGCTCACGCGCATGCTCAACATGGGAGTGGCGCCGTTCAATATCGCCTCGTCGGTCATCCTCATCACCGCCCAGCGCCTCGGCCGGCGCCTGTGCCCCCACTGCAAGAAGCCCGAGGACATCCCGCCGGAGGCGCTGCTGCGCGCGGGCTTCAACGAAGCGGACCTCGACGGCTCCTGGGCGCCCTACGGCCCCGTGGGGTGCGATCATTGCAAGGGCACGGGCTACAAGGGACGTGTCGGGGTGTACCAGGTCATGCCCATCACCGACGACATGCGCCAGGTGATCATGCGCAACGGCAATGCGCTCGACATCGCCGACCAGGCGCAGCGGGAGGGCGTACGCGACCTTCGCCAGTCGGGACTGCTCAAGGTCAAGTCGGGCATGACGTCGCTCGAGGAAATCGAAGCGATCACGAACGAGTAGCGCAGCAGAGGGAACGACCATGGCCACCGCAACCGCCGCCGCACGCCGCGACGTCAAGGAATACACGTTCGTCTGGGAGGGAACCGACCGCAGCAACCGGCAGGTGCGCGGCGAGTCGAAGGCCGCCTCGGAAACGGTCGTCGTCACCAACCTGCGGCGGCAGGGCATCCGCGTCGTCAAGATCAAGAAGCAGTCGTTCCGCGGCGGGAAGAAAGTCACCGACAAGGACATCGCGTTCTTCACGCGCCAGCTCGCCACCATGCTCAAGGCCGGCGTGCCGCTCCTGCAGTCGTTCGAGATCGTGGCGCGCGGCCACAGCAACGCGCGCTTCTCGCGCCTCATGATGGACATCAAGAACAAGATCGAGGCCGGCTCCTCGATGTCCCAGGGTTTCCGGGAATATCCCAAGTACTTCGACTCGCTCTACTGCAACCTGGTGGCGGCTGGCGAGGCCTCCGGCACGATCGATGCGATCCTCGACCGTCTGGCCACCTACAAGGAAAAAATCCTGGCCATCAAGGCCAAGATCAAGTCGGCGCTTTTCTACCCGATCTCCGTGATCACGGTGGCCATCGTGGTGGTGTGGATCATCATGGTGTGGGTGATCCCGGCGTTCAAGAAGGTGTTCGCGAACTTCGGCGCGGACCTGCCCGCTCCGACACTGATCGTGATGGCCATCTCGGAATGGACCGTGACCTGGTGGTGGCTCGTGGCCGCCATCATGGGCGGGGCCATCTTCGGATTCTTCGCGGGCCGGCGGCGCTCCACGGCCTTCCGCTTCGCGACCGATCGCATGCTCCTCAAGATCCCGATCATCGGCGACATCCTCGAAAAGGCCACGATCGCCCGCTGGACGCGCACGCTGCAAACGATGTTCGCGGCCGGCGTGCCGCTCGTCGAGTCCCTCGACGCCGTGGGTGGAGCCTCCGGCAATGCCGTGTACGTGGCCGCCACGCGCAGGATCCAGACGGAGGTGAGCACCGGCACGAGCCTGACCAACGCCATGGCCAACACGCAGCTCTTCCCCACCATGGTGCTGCAGATGACGCAGATCGGCGAGGAGTCGGGCTCGCTCGACAACATGCTGGGCAAGATCGCCGACTACTTCGAGCGCGAGGTGGACGACGCCGTCGCGGCGCTCTCGAGCCTGCTGGAGCCCGTCATCATCGTGTTCCTCGGCGTGATCATCGGCGGCCTCGTGGTCGCCATGTACCTGCCCATCTTCAAGCTCGGCATGGTGGTCTAGCGTGCGCGGCGCCACGGTGCCGGCGACGCTCGCGATCCCTCGCCGCGGCTGATGCTGCAGTTGCTCCAGGATCCCGTGGCGGCCACGGTGGTGGCCGCCATCGTGGGGCTGTGCGTGGGGAGCTTCCTCAACGTCGTGATCCATCGCCTGCCGCGCATGCTCGAGCGCGGGTGGCAGGAGCAGTGCGCGGAGCTGCGCGACGAAACGCCCGCGCCCGCCCCCCGCTACAACCTGGTGGTGCCACGCTCGGCGTGCCCGGCGTGTGGCCATGCTATCGGGGCGCTCGAGAACATCCC
>CALFEY010000083.1 GCA_937958295.1 uncultured Pseudomonadota bacterium | reverse complement strand
GAGGCGCTCGTCGTCGGTGGCCGCGAAGCGGGTGAAGCGGGTGCGGCAGGTGGGATCCACTGTGACCCGCTCCCACATAGCCGTGAGCCGCGCCTGCGCGCGGTCGACCGTGGCGGGATCGAGCGCGAAGCCCGAGGGCGCGTAGAACCCCACGCCGCGCGGCCGGATCATCGAGTGCCCTCTCCCCGGCGCGCGGCGAAGAAGGACGACAGCAGTTGCGCACACTCTGCTGCGCGCACGCCGCCGGTGACGAGCGTGTGGTGATTGAGGCGCGATTCGCCGAACAGGTCCACCACCGATCCGCACACGCCGGACTTTTGATCGTGCGCGCCGAATACGACCCGCGCGATGCGCGCGTGGAAGATGGCGCCCGCGCACATCGCGCACGGCTCGAGCGTCACGAAGAGTTCGCAGCCGGGCAGTCGATAGTTGCGCGCGGTCTGCGCGGCGTCGCGCAGCGCGGCGATCTCGGCGTGCGCGGTGGGGTCGTGACCGGCGATGGGCGCGTTGCCGCCGCGGCCGAGCACGACGCCGTCGCGCACGACCACGGCGCCCACAGGCACCTCGCCCCGGCTCGCCGCGTCGCGCGCGAGGTCGAGCGCCATGCCCATCCAGCGCGCGTCGGCTTCAGGCGTGGACATGTCAGAAACCAGGCGGTGCACCGCGCGCGGGCTTACGGCCGCGGTGGACTCATGCCTTCGGCGTCATCGAGGATGACCGCGTCGGCTTCGATCTCGACGAGGATCTCAGGCGCGATCAGCTTCGCCACCTCGACCATCGCGCAGGCAGGGCGGATGGCGCCGAAGGCCTCGCCGTGCGCACGACCCACGGCCTCCCAGTGCGCAATGTCCGTCACGTAGATGCGCGTGCGCACGACGTGCTCGATCCGGGCGCCGGCGCGCTCGAGGGCGCTGCGGATGTTGGCGATGACCTGGCGCGTCTGCGCATAGGGGTCGCCGCCTCCCACGATATTGCCCTGCGCATTCGTGGCGGTGGTGCCAGCCACGTACACGAACGGGCCCACGCGCACGGCGCGCGAGTAGCCCACGATCGGCTCCCACGCGGTGCCCGAGGAGATGTTCCGGCGTTCCATGCGCGCGAATTCTACGCGACGCGCGTCGGTGGCGGTCCGACGCCGGCGCACGCCCAGCTCCCACATCACTTTCGCCCTTCTGCCGGATTCGAGCGGCGGCGGTGACGAGCACACTTGCATGCAGCGAATGGAGAACGATTCGCTCTCTCTTCAACCGATAACGGAGGCACCCCATGAAGCTCTCGAAGATCACGCAAGTCGCCGGCGCCGTGGCGCTCGCCCTGTCCATGTCGGCCGCGTATGCGGCGGATAACAACACGACCGAGCCGATGACCGGCAAGCAGAAGGCCACGGCCATCGGCGCCACCACGGGTGCCGTTGCGGGCGCGGTGGTGGGCGGACCGGTGGGTGCCGTGGTGGGCGCCGGCATCGGCGGTGTCGTGGGCCATCAAGGCACCGACGCCAATGGCAGGGTGAACCCGACGCCGTCGGACCGCACCACGATGTCCGACGGCACCCGCACCACGACGGATGGCTCGACGAATACCGCGTACCGCAACGGTGACAGCTCGGTGATGAGCGCGCAGGCGGCGCTGAACAGCCAGGGCTACAGCGCGGGCACACCGGACGGCATCGCCGGACCCAATACCGAAGCGGCGATCCGCAAGTTCCAGGCCGACAAGGGACTGGCGCAAACCGGCATGCTCGACAGCGCCACGAAGTCGGCGCTCGGTGTGAACTAAGCCGCGCTGGAGTCGCGCCTCACGACAGGGCGGTTGGCCGCAGGCGCGGCCGGCCGCCTTGTCGCATCTGCCGCCTGCGGGCCACGCGCCACCGCCTCATGCGGCCTGCAAGAGCTCCACGGCGCGAGGGGCGAAGTACGTGACCACGCCGTCGGCCCCGGCCCGCTTGAATGCGGTGAGCGTTTCGAGGATCGCGCGATCCTCGTCGAGCCAGCCTTGCGCCGCGGCGGCCTTGATCATCGCGTACTCGCCCGACACCTGGTACACGAAAGTGGGACGACGAAACGCCTGCTTCACGCGGTGAACGATGTCGAGGTAGGCGAGGCCCGGCTTCACCATCACCATGTCCGCGCCTTCGGCGAGGTCGAGGGCGACCTCGTGCAATGCCTCGTCCCCATTCGCGGGGTCCATCTGGTAGGTCTTCTTGTCGCCGCGCAACGCTGCCGCGGAGCCGATCGCGTCCCGATACGGGCCGTAGAAGGCCGAGGCGTACTTCGCGGCGTAGCTCATGATGAGCGTGTCCTGCTTGCCGGCACGCTCGAGCGCAGCGCGGATGGCGCCCACCCGGCCGTCCATCATGTCCGAGGGCGCGACGATATCGGCCCCCGCCTCGGCTTGCACGACGGCCTGCTCCACCAGGCGCGCCACCGTCACGTCGTTGACGATGCGGTCCCCCTCGAGCACGCCGTCGTGACCGTGGTCCGTGAACGGGTCGAGCGCCACGTCGACCATCACGCCCACCTCAGGTGCGGCCTCCTTCATCGCGCGCACCGCGGTGCAGACGATGCCCTGCGGGTTCGTCGCCTCGGTTCCCACGCGATCCTTGCGCGCGGCGGCCACGTGCGGAAACACGGCGACGGCGGGAATGCCCAGGGTCCGCGCCAGCACGGCTGCGCGCGCCGCCTCGGCGACATTCATCCGCGCCACCCCCGGCATGGACGGCACCGGGATGCGCACGTCCTTCCCGTCATGGACGATGATCGCCCAGATCAGGTCGTTCGGGGTAAGCGCATGTTCGCGCACCAGCGTTCGCGTCCACGGGCTCGCTCGCAAACGACGTGGCCGCACGGCCGGGTAACTGCCCAGGGGCGTTGTCAGCATGATCCTCACTCTCCTTCGGGGCCGGCCCAGTGTAATACATTTGTTACATAGAGCGTGTGCGTATGTATTGACACATTCCGCCCACGCGCAGTATCGTATCCTCACGCTTACCGCGCAGCATGCACTGCCCCTTCCGCGGCTGGCGCGAACGCACGATCAATTCTCCCGATCAGGTCCCATGACACCCCAGGATCTCCGCGTCTTCGAGCAGGCCGTCTCCAGCATCCGCAACGAAGGCCGTTACCGGGTCTTTGCCGATATCAAGCGCAGCCGGGGCCGCTTCCCCCACGCGCGGCTGCGTCTGCCCGACGGCAGCCATCGCGACATCGTGGTGTGGTGCTCCAATGATTATCTCGGCCAGGGCCAGCATCCCGACGTGCTGGCCGCCGCCCATGCCGCCATCGACGAAGTGGGCGCCGGCACCGGCGGAACCCGCAACATCTCCGGCACCACGTCCTATCACGTGGACCTGGAGCGCGAGCTCGCCCAATTGCACGGCAAGGAGGCGGCGCTCCTGTTCACGTCCGGCTACGTATCCAACGATGCCACGCTCGCCACCCTGCCGCGGTTGTTTCCCAACCTGCGCATCTTCTCCGACGCCCGCAACCATGCGTCGATGATCGAGGGCATTCGCCGCTCCCGCTGCGATGTACGCGTCTTTCGTCACAACGACCTGCAGCACCTCGAGTCGCTCCTGCGCGAGACCCCGTCCGGCACGCCCAAGCTCATCGCCTTCGAGAGCGTCTATTCCATGGACGGCGACGTAAGCCCCATCGGCGCGATCTGCGATCTCGCGGACGCACACCACGCGATGACGTACCTCGACGAGGTGCACGGCGTGGGTCTATACGGAACGCACGGCGGCGGCGTGGCCGAGCGCGACGGCGTCATGCACCGGGTGGATTTCATCGAAGGCACCCTGGCCAAGGCCTTCGGCACGATGGGGGGCTACGTCACCGGCCCCGCGGCCGCGATGGACGCGATTCGGCTGTCGGCCGCGGGCTTCATCTTCACCACCTCGATCGCGCCGTCGATCGCGGCGGCGGCTCTGGAGAGCGTGCGCCTCGTCAGGGCGTGTCCGCACCTGCGCGAGCGGCTCGCCAACCGGGCCGACCGCCTCAAGGCCTCGCTTGCGGCGGCGGGCCTGCCCGTGATGCCATCAGCCACGCATATCGTGCCGGTGCACGTGGGCGATGCAGTCCTGTGCAAGACCCTGTCCGATGCGCTGCTGTTCGATCACGGCATCTACGTGCAGCCCATCAACTATCCGACGGTGCCCATCGGCACCGAGCGGCTGCGCTTCACGCCCTCGCCGTTCCACGACGACGCGCTGATGGACGCGTTGGTCGCCGCGATGCGCCACGTCTGGCGGCGCCTGGAGCTGCCCCGCGCCGCTTGAGGTCAAGCGCAGAGGTCGCGGCGCGGTTTGCAAGCGGGTGAAGTAGTATTCGGCGTGTTGCCCTAGGGTTTGCCTCGGGGCGCCTCCCCCTCACGGCCCGCGTTCGCCCGCATGTCCCACGCCTGTCACGAGATCACCCCCGACCTCCCCTGCAACCTCTGCGGTGCCGCCGCCGCCACCGTCCTGTCCGAGCGCAGCCGCAGCGGGGCTTACCTGCGCACCGTCGCGTGTACCGGCTGCGGCCTCGTCTGGTCCGATCCGCGGCCCCACGACCCGCGCCGCTTCTACACCGACGCCTACCGGCTCGAGTACAAGGGCACCTATGCCCCCCGCCCCAAGCACGTGCTGCGAGCGGGCCGCGTGGCCTTGTCGCGGCTCGACAAGATCCGGCCGTTCCTGCGTCCCGGCCTGCGCATCCTCGACGTGGGCAGCGGCGGCGGCGAGTTCGCCTATCTCCTCGCGAGCCTCGGCCATACGGTGCGCGGTGTCGAGCCCAATCGGGGCTACGCGACCTACGCCGCGGCCGAGTACGACCTCGACATCGAGGTCGGCTTCATCGGTGACATCGCCCTGCAGCCTGAAAGCTACGACCTCATCACGATCTGGCACGTGCTCGAGCACACGGAAGACCCCGGCGCCGTGCTGCGGCAGTTGCGCGAGGCCCTGCGCCCCGGCGGCGTGCTCGTCGTGGAGGTCCCCAATGTCGAGGCCACCTGTCAGTGGCCGGCCAGCAGCTTCCACGAGGCGCATCTTTTCAACTTCAATGCGGCCACCCTCGGTCGGCTCGGGGCGCGGGTGGGCCTGACAACCGCCGCGACGACCTTGGCCGCCGACGGCGGCAACCTCACGATGGGATTCCGGGCCGCGCCGTTCACGGCGGCGACTACCCCCGCTGCCGCCGCTCTGCCGGGCAACCACGCCCGCGTGGCCGGCGTCGTGAGCGGGCATCGAGCCCTCGCGCATGCGCTGTCGCTCCATCCCTACCGGCGGTTCGCCACGCGCATGGCCCGCAAGACGGACGAGTGGTTGCGTACCCGTGTCCGCGCCCCCGCGCGGCAGCGCCTCGATCGGCTCTACGCTCCCGCGCGCGCGCCCTCCGCAGCGCGCCCCGAGCGCAGGCCGCTGTGGCAGTACGTCGCGGCCGCTTACGCGGCGGCCGTCGTGCTGGAGGGCCTCCTCCTCGACACGCTCGTGCCGCAGGGCACGTGGAGCACTGTTCAGGCGATGGGGCTGTATCTCGTCCTTCAGACCGCCGCGGTGGGCGGCATCGTGTGGGCCACGGAGCGGCCGCGCACCGTCCCGCAGTTCGCCTGGCTCGCCGCCTGGGCCGTGCCGCTGTTCGGCCTGCCGGCGTACTGCTGAGCACGGCGCGACGCCACTCGCCCGCAGGCGCAGCGCCGCCATGTGGCACCCGACCTCGACCGGCCTCGGGGGAGGCCGGGTAGCCACGGCACGCGGCACGATATAGAATGAGAATCATTATCAACCTTTAAGCGCCGGGCGCATCGAGCCCGCGCCGACCAGCTGCCCGTGCTTCCGCGCTTCTTCGTCCGCGGCCTCGTCGCCGCGTGCCTCGCCGCCTCGTTTCTCGCGACCGCCGCCGCGCAGGCTCCGGCCAAGTCCGCCACGCCAACGCTCGTCAACCCCGCTGCGCGGGCGCCGGTCCCCGGTGCGGCCGACCTGCGCACGGCCGTCGTCGCGCACTATGCCGTGCTGGTCCACGCGAGCTACAGCGACGCGCTTGCGGCGGCCCGCGACCTGCAGGAGGCCGTGCGCGCATTTGTCGCCGCGCCAGACACCCCGCGCCTCGATGCCGCGCGCAAGGCGTGGCTCGCGGCACGGGAGTGGTACGGCCAGACCGAAGCGTTCCGCTTCTCCGGCGGCCCCATCGACGACGACAAGGGGCCCGAGGGTCGCATCAATGCTTGGCCCATGGACGAATCATTCGTCGACGGGATCGCGGGCAAGCCCGATTCGGGCCTCATCGGCAACCGCAAGTTCGCGATCACCAAGCGCTCGCTGTCCGCCCAGAACGAGCGCGGCGGCGAGGAGAACGTCGCCACCGGCTGGCACGCCATCGAGTTCCTACTGTGGGGACAGGACACCAATCCCAATGGGCCGGGCAACCGCAGCGCCGACGATTTCGTCGACGGCAAGGCCAGCAACGCCGACCGCCGCCGGCAA
>CALFEY010000082.1 GCA_937958295.1 uncultured Pseudomonadota bacterium | reverse complement strand
TGCTCTGTGCGATGAGTCCGGAGCTGTGCGCGCCGGAGGTCTGTACCGTGGCGAAATTGCTGATGGAGGCGCTGCCTCCGGTGCCTCCCGCTCCGCCGGCGCCCCCGATCGCCGCCGAGGCGAAGAGTCCGACGGACTTCGCGTAGCCGCCGGCGCCGCCGCCGCCCCCGATGGACTGGGCGAGCGCGCCGTAGGCGTAATCCCCTGAGGTGCCGAGCTGGCTCGCCGTATCGCCGGCCGCGCCGAGCGAAAGCGTGACCGTGCCGCCGGTGCCGCCCGCGCCCCCGGTGCCGCCGACGGCGGCCGACCAGCCGCGCGCCGAGCCGCCGTTGCCCCCGCCGCCGCCTATCGACTGCGCGAGGATGCCGATGGCGCCGTCGCCCGCCGTTGCGATCGACGAGGCTCCGATCATCGACACATCGACCTCGCCGCCAGTGCCGCCCACGGTGCCCGACGAGCCGACGCGGCCGATCGCCCCGTTGCCCCCCGCTGTGCCGCCGCCCGCGGCCACCGACTGTGCGAGCACGCCGAACGAGGCCTGTCCCTGCGTGGTGATCGCGCCGGTCCCCTGTGCGCAGCCGCTGGCCGAGCTCTGCGCCGCGGCGCAGCCGAGTTGCACCGATACGGTCCCGCCATTGTTGCCCGCGGCGTCGGCGGCGCCGAGGGCGAGGAGGGTGGGGTTCTTGGTGCCGGCGGGGACGTCCGCCGTGGTGAACAGACCGCCGCCATCGCCCAGGCCCTGCGCCACGACCGCCGCGGCATCGTTGCCCGTGGTGCCAAGGGTCGCGCCGCCGGCGTGGATCACCGTGACCTGATTGCTGGTACCGTTGGCGCTCCCGATGGTGCTGGCGCTGCCGTAGCCGATCTCGGTGAAGCCGCCGCCACCGCCGATGGATTGCGCGAGGATGCCCACGCCGTAGCGACCGCTGGTGGTCACACTTGCCGCATTGCGCACCGTGACCGCGTTGCTGTTGCCGATATCGCCCACGCTCTGCGACTTGCCCTGGTACTGCGTGGAGCTGCCGCCGCCGATCGATTGCGCGACGATCGCCTGCTGCTGGGCGCCTCCCTGCAACGCTAGCGTGGCACCGGCACTCACGTCGACCGTGACGGTCCCGGCGTTGCCGCTGGTGCCCGGCACCACGGTCGTACTGTTCTTCTTGCCGTTCTCCACGCCGTAGCCCGCCGCTCCGCCGATGCTCTGGGCGAGGATGCCCACGACGTCGCCGGTCGCGTTGTCGCTCGACCCGACGGCAAGGTCGGCCGAGTGAGTGATTGCCACGTTGCCGGCTTGGCCGCCAGGGGCGTCGGCCGCCATCGTGATGCCGGTGCCGTTGGCGGTTGCCACCCCCGCCGCCCCGCCCGCACTGACCGCGAAGATGCCGATGTTGGATAGCTGACCATACTGGGGAGCGGGCGCCCCGTTTATCACGAGGGAGGCGGTATTCGTGATCGTGATGTTGCTGCCCGAACCTCCGGAGCCGTTTTGCACGTAGGGCGGTGACGAGAGACTCTGCGTGGTGGTGACGGTGGCGCTGCCGCCGGGGCCGCCGATGGAGGTCACGTAGATGCCGAAGGGCTGCGGCCCGGCGTTCAGGGTGGTCTGCGGCGTGACGGAGTAGTTGAGCTCCGTGTAGATGGAGGTGCCGAAGCCCCCGATGGCCGACTGGTTGGTCTCTGTGGGACTGTATCCCCCGACCCCTTCCCAGCGAAAGCCGTACAGCCAGTTGTTCGTGCCATCGCGTGGCGTCGGGACGGGAGCGGCACGGCTGTGCGCGAGATCAGCGATCCACCCGAGCCGCGCTGCACCGAGCGCCAGAGCGCGCGCGTCATTGCCGGCGTACGCGGGGATGGCCCCGAGCGCGCCCGCGGTGATCGCGGCCACACCGAGGGCACTCGCGACGGCGTTAACCTTGAAAGCCTGGCGTCCGGGATGACAGGCACGGGGGAACTTGCGATGCATCGCGGGTCCTTTGGTGAGCGAGTGGCGGCGTAGGAGACGCGCGACGGCGTGGGCGGTCGGCATTGGAGCGGAGGAAGCGGGCGAAGGGTGGAAGTTTTTTGCACAAACGTACAAGACTGGCGCTGGGATGGCAACATCGCACGGACCGATGGTGGTGTTTCGATGTCAGGCGCTTCGCGGAACGCGAAGGGCGCGAACTTGCAAGTCGGGCCGACGATCGGTCGGCATCGTCGACGGCAAGGTGCCCCAGGTGTATCAACGGCAAGACCGCGGTGCCATGGCACCGGCACGGGCCCGGCCGGGTCGATCGCCGCCGGGGGGCGCGGGGTCAGCGCAGGAAGGCCCGGAAGCGGCGCAAGGCCAGCACGAATAGCACGGCGCCGATCACCAGCAGGGCAACGACCTGTGGCCACACCACGTCGAGCCCGGCCCCGCGGAAGAGGATCGCCTGCGCCGCCATCACGAAGTGCGTGTTGGGGGCGGCGAGCATCACGTTCTGGATGATTCCCGGCATGCTCTCGCGCGGGGTCATGCCGCCTGAGAGCACCTGCAACGGAAGCAACACCAGCATCAGCAGCATGCCGAACTGCGGCATGGATCCTGCGATCGTGGCGAGGAACACGCCGAGGCACGTGGTGGCGAACAGATGCAGCGCGGTCAACAGAAGGAAGAGCCCGAGCGAACCCTGCAGCGGCACGCCGAGCAGGTGCTCGACCACCACCACGAGCGAGACGGTCGAGGCAACGAACACCACGAGGCCCATTGCGAGGATCTTGCTCGCCATGATCTCGAAAGGCGATACCGGCATCACCAGCAGGTGCTCGATCGTCCCGTGCTCCCGCTCGCGGATGAGTGCCGCGCCGGTGAGCACGATCGCGAGCATGGTGATCGACGAGATGAGGTTGGTCACGGCGCCGAACCAATGCTTGTCGAGGTCGGCATTGAAGCGATTGCGCAGGTCGAGGCTCACCGGGAGCGTCGTGGGCGCGCGGTGGCGGGCGAGGAACTGCGCGACCTCGTCGGTCACGATGGACGTGATGTAGCCGCCCCCGGTGAACGCCTGCGACATCCGGGTGGCATCGATGTTGAGCTGGATCGACGGGGCCTTGCCTGCCAACAGGTCGCCCTGGAAACGCGGCGGGATGTCGAGCGCGAAGGTATCGAGCCCGGCGTCCATGCGGCTGTCCATCTGCGCGTGGCTGATGACCTGCGGTTGCGTGAAGAAGGGCGGGTACAGCGCGCCGGTGATCTGCCGGGACAGGGGCGAACCATCTTCGTCGACCACCGCGATGGGTGCCCGGTTAAGGCTCTCCGGCATCGCCCGCGAGGCGGTGTAGATCGATACGGTGAACGCATAGGCAATGAGCACCAGGAGCATCGTGTCGCGGCCGAGGCCGCGCAGTTCCTTGACCCCAAGCTCGTAGATTCGCGCCAGCGCAGGCATGGTCAGCGGGCCTGCTTGCGTAGGAAGGCGGCCCCGAGCGCCAGCAGGAGCGGCGTGGCCAGCGCCAGCGGGAGGAACGCGCCTCCCAGGTCGCCAAAATCGAGCGCCTTGGAGAAGGTGCCGCGAGCGATGGTCACGAAGTGCGTGGTGGGATAGAGGCGGCCAATGACCGCACCGGCTCCCTCGAGGGACGAGACCGGATCGATCACGCCGGAGAATTGCACCGCGGGGACAAGCGTGATGAGCGCGGTACCAAAGATGGCGGCGATCTGGCTCGACATGAAGGTCGACAGCAGCAGGCCCAAGGCGGTCGCCGCCATCACGTAGAGCAGCGCACCGCACGTATACGCGAGGAAGCTCCCGCTGAAGGGGACGCGGAAGAGGAACACGGCGACCGCGGTCAGGAGGAGGAAGTTCAGCATGCCGAACGCGATGTACGGAATCTGCTTGCCGGCCAGGAACTCCATCCGCGTGACGGGCGTGACATAGAAATTCACGATGGACCCGAGTTCCTTCTCGCGTACCACCGAGAGCACGGCCAGCATGGCCGGGATCATGAGGAGCAGCAGCGGGATCACCGCAGGGGCCATGGCCACGAGGCTGCGCACACTCGGGTTGTAGCGGTAGCGCAGCACGAGCTCGAAAGCGCCGGTCGCCGCGGCGTCGCCGTAGATCTCGCGTGCCTTCTGCTGGAGCCACGTCATGTGCATGCCTTGCACGTACCCACGCGCGGTCTCCGCCCGCGTGGGCATCGCCCCGTCGATCCACGCACCGATGCTCACCGGCTGGCCGCGCGAGACGTCGCGGCCGAAGTGAGGAGGAATCTCCAGCGCGACGCTCAGCTCTCCGTTGCGCATGCGCCGGTCGAGGTCGGCATAGTCGGTGATGGGCCGCCGCTCGGTGAAATAGCGCGAGCCGGCGATCTGCTGGACGTAGTCGCGGCTCACGGCGGTATCGTCGCGGTCGAGCACCGCGAAGGTCAGGTCGTTCACGTCGAGGTTGATGCCGTAGCCGATCACGAGCATCAGGATCACGCTGCCGATGGTGGCGAGCGTGGCGCGGATCGGATCGCGACGCAGCTCAAGGGCCTCCCGCCGGGTGTACGCGAACATGCGGCGCACGTCGAAGCGTCGATGGCGCACGGTCGGGGCCGGCGGACGGTGTGGCGCTTCCGGCTCATCGCCGCCAGCGGACGGAGGGGCCACCGGGCGCGCCGAGCCTCCCGCCGCATCCTCGAGATAGCCGATGAATGCCTCCTCCAGATCGCAGGCCCCACGATTGCGCACGATCTGCGCGGGCGTGTCGCTCACGAGCACCTTGCCCGCGTGCATGAGCGAGATGCGGTCGCAGCGCGCAGCCTCGTTCATGAAGTGGGTGGAGATGAAGATTGTCACCTCGTCCTTGCGCGACAGGTCGGAGAGGATTTGCCAGAAGGCATCGCGCGCGATCGGATCGACACCCGACGTGGGCTCGTCGAGGATCAGCATCTGCGGCGCGTGGATCATGGCCACGGCGAGCGACAGGCGTTGCCGGATGCCGAGCGGCAGCGCATCGGGCAGGGCATCCATCACGCCGGCGAGCTCGAAGCGCCGGGCCATTTCGTCGACGCGCGCGGGGATCGTGGCGGGCGGCAGGGAGAAGAGCTTCGCGTGCAGCTCGAGGTTCTGGCGCACGGTGAGCTCGGTGTACAGCGAGAAGGCCTGCGACATGTAGCCCACGCGTCGGCGCACGCTCATGTCCCGTGGGTCAAGCGCCCGGCCGAACAGGCGGGCCGACCCCGCGGTGGCGGGGAGCAGCCCCGTCAGCATCTTCATAGTGGTGGTCTTGCCGCAGCCGTTGCTGCCGAGGAAGCCGAAGATCTCGCCACGGCCGATGCGGAAGCTCACGTCGTCCACCGCCGTGAACGTGCCGAAGCGCATGGTCAGGTGCTCTGCCTCGATGGCAACGTCGTCGGCACGGGATGGCGGTCGCGGCGGGATCGCCACGGCGGCGTGGGCGCGGCGGGCCTGCGGCGGAAGCAGCGCGATGAAGGCCGCGTCGAGGTTGTCGGCGTGCGTCGCGGCGAGGAGCTCGGCTGGCGTGCCGGTGGCGAGGACGCGTCCGGCGTCCATGGCCACGAGCCAGTCGAAGGTGGCGGCCTCCTCCATGTAGGCGGTGGCGACGATCACGCTCATGCCGGGACGCTCCCCGCGTATCGCGGCGATCAGCTCCCAGAAGTCGCGACGCGACAGCGGATCCAC
>CALFEY010000081.1 GCA_937958295.1 uncultured Pseudomonadota bacterium | reverse complement strand
TCGCGAGCAAGTACTCCGATCCCGAGCTCGGTCGGCGCAACCTGGAGGCGCTCGTGTCCGCCACGCTGGAGGCGAGCCTCGCCGACACCGAGCGGCTGGGGGAGCGCAGCGCGGAGTATCACGCCACCGTCGATGCGCTGGCTGACGTCGCGCACAAGGCTTATCGCGCGCTCGTGTACGAAACCGATGGCTTCGTCGCCTACTTTCGCGCCGCCACGCCCATCGCCGAGATCGCCGAGCTCAACATCGGCAGCCGGCCGGCATCGCGCACGGCGTCCACGCGCATCGAAGACCTGCGCGCGATCCCCTGGGTGTTCTCGTGGGGGCAGTGCCGTCTCATGCTGCCGGGCTGGTACGGCGTGGGCTCCGCCGTGGAAGCGTGGGTGGCCGGGGACATGCGACGCCTGTCGCTGTTGCGCGAGATGCACGACAAGTGGCCGTTCTTCCGCAGCGTGGTGTCCAACATGGCCATGGTGCTCGTGAAGTCGGACCTGGCGGTGGCCTCCCGCTACGCCGAGCTCGTGTCCGATGCCGCGCTGCGCAATGCGATCTTTCCGCGCATCGCCGCCGAGCACGAGCGTACCGTGCGCGCCTACTACGCCATCACCGGTCGCACCCAGCTTCTCGAGGAGAATCCGGCGCTCGCCCGCAGCATCCGCAACCGCTTCGCCTATCTCGACCCGCTCAACCACGTGCAGGTCGAGCTGCTGCGCCGCTATCGGGCCGGTCAGACCGACGAGCGCACCAAGCGGGCGATCCATCTCACGATCAACGGCCTGGCCGCCGGTCTGCGCAACAGCGGCTGACCGCGTTTGGCCGGCACCGCGACGTTATAATCGACCGTCGCGGCGAAGTCCCGCTCCGGGGGCTCGAGCTCACGCGACGCTCCCACCGCCCGCGATGCGCATCCTCATTTCCAACGACGACGGCTATTTCGCGCCCGGCATCGAGCACCTCGCCGGCGCCCTGCGCGCGCACGCCGACATCACCGTGGTCGCCCCCGAGCGCGACCGCAGCGGTGCGTCCAACTCGCTCACGCTCGATCGCCCGCTCAACGTGCGCCGGGCGCCCAACGGCTTCCTGTTCGTGAACGGCACGCCCACGGACTGCGTGCACCTCGCGGTCACCGGTTTGCTGGAAGACCTTCCCGACATGGTGGTCTCCGGCATCAATCTCGGCGCCAATATGGGCGACGACACGATCTACTCCGGGACCGTGGCGGCGGCCACGGAAGGTTATCTCCTCGGCATTCCTTCGGTGGCCATCTCGCTCGCTTCCAAGACCGCCGCGCACTTCGAGACCGCCGCGCAGGTGGCCGTGGACATCGTGCAGCGGCATGCGCGCGCGCCGGCCGGCCCGTGGCTTCTCAACGTCAATGTCCCGGACATCGCGCTCGGCGAGCTGCGCGGCACGCGCGTCACGCGCCTCGGCCGCCGGCACAAGGCGGAGAGCGTGATTCCGGCCAAGAATCCACGCGGGGAGACCGTCTATTGGGTCGGCTCGGCGGGAGCCGCCGCGGATGCGGGCGAGGGAACGGACTTCCACGCAGTGAGCGAGGGCTACGTCTCGGTCACGCCGCTGCAGATCGACCTCACGCATCGCGACCTCATGCGCGGCGTGGCGGGCTGGCTGGAAGGCTGATCGCCGCGGTTGTCGCGGCACGATTGCATCTGAAGGGGACGGGCGATGGGGACGCTCGGCGGGAGCGACAGGGAAAGACAGCGCACGGGCATCGGCATGACGTCCGCGCGCACGCGCGCCCGCATGGTGGAGCGCCTGCGCGCCGCCGGCATCAAGGACGAGCTCGTGCTGACCGCCATGAACGCGGTGCCGCGTCACGTGTTCGTCGACGAGGCGCTCGCCATCCGCGCCTATGACGACGTGCCGCTGCCCATCGGCCACGCCCAGACGATCTCCCAGCCGTGGGTGGTCGCGCGCATGACGGAGCTGGCGCGCAACGGCCGCGCGCTCCCCGACGTGCTGGAGATCGGTACGGGCTGCGGCTACCAGACGGCCGTGCTCGCCCACGTGGCGCGGCACGTGTGGAGCGTGGAACGCATCGGGGCGCTCGTGGCCAAGGCCAAGCGCACGCTGACCTCGCTCAAGCTCGTGAATGTCTCGTTGAAGCACGGCGACGGCAGCCACGACCTCAAGGAAGAGCTGGCCGTGGATGCGATCGTGGTCACGGCGGGTGCCACCGTGGTGCCCACCGCGCTCCTGCGCTACCTCAAGCCGGGCGGTCGCATGGTGCTGCCGCTCGCGCAACCCGGAGACGAGCGCGGCATGCAGCGGCTCACCGTGCTCGACGTCACCCCCGCCGGCATCAAGGAACAGACCCTCGATGCGGTAAGATTCGTACCCTTGCTCTCCGGACTGGCGTGAACGATCGCGCGACGTCCTTGTCGATTCGTCGATGCCCGTCCCGATGACCCCGCGCCTCCTTCCCGTCTCGCCTCGTCTTGCCTGGCGGGCCGTCGCGTGCGTGCTTGCCGTCGCGCTGGTCGCGGGCTGCGCATCGCAGCGACGCGCGCCGGTGGAGGATCGCGCGACCGGACCGCGGCCCGGACCGCCGCCGGCCGTGGCGCCCGCGCCGGTCCCAGGAGCGCCGGCCGACGCCGGCCCCACGTACATCGTCAAGCGGGGCGACACGCTCTTCCAGATCGCCCTCGATACCGGCCTCGACTATCGCGAGCTCGCCGCCTGGAACAACATCGAGAACGTCAACCTGATCCGCGTGGGGCAGGTCCTGCGCCTCACCGCACCGGGCGAGCCGGCGGCCATTGCCTCCGCAGGGGGCGTGACCACGGCGCCGCTGCGCAGCGCGCCGCCGGTCGTCGAGTCGCGGCCGGGCGCGCCAGCGGCAAGTCCTGCCCCGGCGACCGTCGCCACCGCGCCGTCCGCCGCGGCCCCGCCGTCCGCCGTGGCCCCGCGCAACTCCGACACCTACAAGTCGCAGCCCAAGGCGTTCAAGGAGCCGTATTCGGAACAAGCGCTGCGCGACGCCGCGCGGCCGCCCCCGGCGCCTGAGCCGGTCGTGACGGCGTCCGCGGCGTCGCCGGCTGCGGCTTCGAGCCCGCCGGCAACCGTGGCATCCCCGCCATCCCCGCCATCCCCGCCGCCTGCCGCGGCGCCGGCGGCTCCGTCGAAGGCCGAGCCCGTCTCGCGTGCCACCGGCGGCGATGGTGACGACGACGAGAAGCTCGACTGGGTGTGGCCCGCCAAGGGCAAGGTTGTGGGCACGTTCTCGGAGACCGCGAACCTGAAGGGCATCGACATCGCCGGCAACGCGGGGCAACCCGTGCTCGCGAGCGCGGGCGGCACCGTGGTCTATGCCGGGACGGGCCTGCGCGGATATGGCAAGCTCATCATCGTCAAGCACAACAAGACGTACCTGTCCGCCTACGCGCACAATCGCGAGATCCTCGTCAAGGAGGGTGAGAAGGTGACGAAGGGCCAGAAGATCGCCGAGATGGGCAACACAGATGCCTCGGAGGTGAAGCTGCACTTCGAGATCCGGCGCATGGGCAAGCCCATGGACCCGGTGCGCTATCTGCCGCCTGCATGAGCTGCGCCTGAACGCCTGATCGCGCGACCATGAACGTGGAACCCGGCGCGCCTCATCCCGAGGACCCGCCGCAGGAAGAAGCGCTCGCCGAGCCGGATCGCTTCTCGGCGGACCTGCCGCTGGAGGAGCCGGCGGCCGGAATCTCGGGTGACTTCGTCACCGACGTCACTCAGCTCTACCTCAACGATGTCGGCCAGCACGCGCTCCTGACTCCCGCCGAGGAGCTCGCCCATGCGCGGGCGGTGCGCGAGGGCAACTTCGCCTCGCGGCAGATCATGATCGAGCGCAACCTGCGCCTCGTGGTGAGCATCGCGCGGCACTACACCAACCGCGGCGTGGCGCTGCCCGATCTCATCGAGGAGGGCAACCTCGGCCTCATCCATGCGCTGGAGAAGTTCGATCCCGAGCGCGGCTTCCGCTTCACGACCTATGCCACTTGGTGGATCCGGCAATCGATCGAGCGCGCAATCATGAACCAGTCGCGCACGATCCGCCTGCCCGCCCACGTGGTGAAGGAGCTGAACGTGGTGCTCCGGGCGCTGCGCCACCTGGAAACGCACGCGCCCGCGGGAGGCCACGATCCCTCGCTCGAGGACGTCGCACACCTGCTCGGCAAGCCCGTGGCCGACGTGGAGAGACTCCTGCGCCACCAGGAGCATATGCTGTCGCTCGACGCGCCGATCGACCGCGAGTCCGGGCTCACCGTGGCCGACGGCATCGCCGACGACGACGCGCGCGCCCCGGAGCTCCTGCTCCACGACAGCGCGATCGAGGCGTCGGTGGCGGGCTGGCTCGCCGAGCTCAACGCCCGTCAGCGACTGGTGATCGAGCGCCGTTACGGGCTCAATGGCTGCGAGGTCACGACGCTCGAGGAGCTGGCCACGCAGATCGGCGTCACGCGCGAGCGCGTGCGCCAGATCCAGAGCGAGGCGCTGGAAAAGCTGCGCGGCAAGCTCGAGCGGCGCGGGTTCACGCGCGACGCGCTCTTCTAGTCGCTGCCGCCGCGGGACGGGCGGAGGGCGCGGCGCTGCCGGTGAGGTTGTCGCGGAACGAGTCGATGTGCGCTTCCACCGCGGCCCGCGCCCCCGCGGCATCGTGCGCGGCGAGGCAGCGCAGGATCGCGCGGTGCTCGGCGGCCACTTCCTCCACGTGCGGCTGGCGCGAAAGCGACATTGCCCAGAAGCGTGCCGAGCGCAGGTGCAACCGCTGGAGCAACTCGATCAGCACCTGGTTGCGCGACGCGGCGGCGATGGCATCGTGAAACTCGGCGTCGGCGCGCAGGAGCTTCGCGATGCTGCGCTCGGCGGCGGCCGTCTCGAACGCGTCCAGCAGGTGCTCGAGATGCGCGAGCTCCGCGCCGGTGATGCGCTCGGCCGCAAGCGTGAGGCACAACGCCTCGTTCACGCGCCGGACCTCGATGAGGCTCATGGCCTCGTCGAGGGAGAGCGGCACCACGGCCACGCCCTTGCGCGGGAGGATCTGCACCATGCCTTCCGCCATCAGCCGGTGCAGCGCCCGGGCCACGGGCGTGCGCCCGAGGTCGAAGGCCTGCGCGAGCTGCGCCGCGTTGAGCACCTCGCCGGGCACGAGGCGCAGCGACACCACCGCCTCCTTGATGGTCTCGTAGGCGATCTCGTTGCGCGTGGGGGCGGGTCCTTCGCGGACGCCTGCCCGCGTGTCGGTGGCGCGCTTGGGATGAGGTGCAATCGGGGCGGCGCGGCGTACGGCGTCGGCGGCGATGCGGGGTCGGGTCGGCGGGGGCTTCAAAGCGGGCGGGCGGCTCGGTGCGTGGAGACTTGCCAGGGCATCGTAGTAACGCTATTGTAGCGTCGCAGTGAAATTTCACAGTAACTTTACGAAGACGGGGGCGGCCCTCGAGCCCCCCTCGTGAACGCGAAAGGAAGCGCATGCGCTTTGCCCTCCACCCGGCCTCCGGACCGGCCTGCGATATCGACATTCCCGTCGACCGCCTGGTGATCGCGGGCTGGACCGGCCGCGACGCCGCGCAGGTCGAGCATCACATCGTCGAGCTCGAGCGCATCGGCGTGGCGCGGCCCTCGACGATCCCGGCCTTCTACCGGGTGGGCGCCAACCTGCTGACTACCGCCGGCACTGTGGAGGTCCTGGGTGACACGAGCTCGGGCGAGGTGGAGTTCGTGCTCTTCGCCACCGCGCACGGCCTGCTCCTCGGCGTGGGCTCGGATCACACCGATCGCGAGCTCGAGGCCGCGAGCGTGGCGCGCTCCAAGCAGGTGTGTCCCAAGCCGGTGGCCGACGCGCTGTGGCGCTACGACGACGTGCGCGAGCACTGGGACTCGCTCGAGCTGCGCTCGTATGCGACGGTAGGCTCGGTAAGGCGGCGCTACCAGGCAGGCGCGGTCGCCAAGATGCTCGATCCGCTAGCCTTGCTCGACAAGTTCGGCTCCGGGGTGAGCCTGGCACCGGGCACCGCGATGTTCTGCGGCACGCTGCCGGTGGAAGGTGACATTGCCCCCGCCGAGCGCTTCGAGGTGGAGCTCGTCGACCCGGTGCGGGGCCGTACGCTGCGGCACGAGTACGTCGCCCGCGCGCTGCCGGTCGTGGCGTAGATGGACCGCAGCGCCCAGCCGCTGATGGCCGTGCCGCTCGCCGCGCTCGCGCGCGAGCTGCGGTCCGCACGTCTGACGAGCGCCGAGCTCACCCGCGCGATGCGCGCGCGCGCTGAGGCGCAGGCAGGGGAGGGGGCACGTGTGTTCACGCGGCTGTATGGCGACGAGGCCATTGCACAAGCCGTGCGCCTGGACGCATTGCGCGCGGGAGGACTCGAGCTCTCGCCGCTCATGGGCCTGCCGGTGTCGGTCAAGGATCTCTTCGACGTCGCCGGCGAGGCCACGGCCGCGGGGTCCAGGGTGCTTGCGCGCGCCGCGCCTGCCACGCGCGACGCCGCGGTCGTCGCGCGTGTGCGCCGCGCGGGCGCGGTCCTCATGGGACGCACGAACATGACGGAGTTCGCCTTTTCCGGACTCGGGCTCAATCCGCATCACGGCACGCCGCGCAATCCTCACGATCGCGACGCGGGTCGCATTCCGGGCGGCTCCTCGTCGGGTGCGGCCGTCTCCGTCACCGACGGCATGAGCGCGGCCGCGATCGGCACCGACACCGGCGGCTCGGTACGCATTCCGGCGGCGTTGTGCGGTCTCGTCGGGTTCAAGCCCACCGCCTCGCGCGTCACGCAGGACGGCACGCTACCCCTCGCGGCCAGCCTCGATTCGATCGGCGTGATCGCGCCCACGGTCGATTGCTGCGCCCGTGTCGATGCCGTGATCGCCGACGTACCCGCCCTGCCTTCGGCGTGGCCCGCGTTCCGTCCGCCGCGGCTGGGCATTCCGGATCGCTACGTCCTGGAGGGACTCGACGACACCGTCGCCGCGGCGTTCACCCGCGCGCTGCGCGGGCTCGAGCGCGCCGGCGCGACGGTGGTCGAGATTGCGCTGCCCTTGGACGAGATCCCCGCGCACACTGCGGACGGCGGCATCGTGGCCATCGAGGCCTACGCCTGGCACGAGCCGCTGCTGCGCGAGCGAGAATCCGATTACGATCCGCGCGTGGCGAGCCGCATCATGCGCGGGCGCGGCCGCCTGGCCGTGGACTATCTTCGCCTGCTGGCATGGCGCCTTGACTGGATCGCGCGCATGGCGGCCACCCTTGCGGGCGTGGATGCGCTGGTGATGCCCACGGTCCCCGTCGTGGCGCCGCTCATCGCGCCCCTCGCGGCCTCCGACGATGCGTATACGCGCGCCAACCTGCTGCTCCTGCGCAATCCCACGGTGGTGAACCTGCTCGACGGCTGCGCCGTGAGCATTCCCTGCCACCGGGGACACGAACTGCCCACGGGTCTGACGATCGCCGGCGGCCATGGCCACGACGCGCGGATCCTGTCGATAGCGCACTGGGCGGAGGAGGAACTCGCTCGCGCGGACTGACGCCTCTTGTCGCCCGCGATCTTTTCGTTTCCACGCGTTCAGCCGGAGCCATCATGAAACGTCTTCCCGTCTTTCTCGCCGCCGCACTCGCGGCGCTGTGCCTCGCGGCGCCCGTGGTGGCGGCCGATTACCCCACCAGGCCGCTCAAGCTGATCGTGCCGTATCCGCCGGGTGCCGGCACCGACGCGGTATCGCGCCTCGTCGCGGATCGTCTCGCGGCGCGCCTGGGGCAGCCGGTGGTCGTGGAGAACCGCGTGGGCGCCGACGGAAACATCGGCACCGATGCGATGGCCAAGGCCGCCCCCGACGGCTACACGCTGGGCGTGGCCACGCCCGGCCCCGTGGCGGTGGGCAAGAGCCTGTATCCCAACCTGCCCTACGATCCGGTGCGCGATCTCGTGCCCGTGATCCGTCTCAACGAGGCACCGGTCGTCCTGCTCGTGCACCCGGCCGTGCCGGCCAAGTCGGTGGCCGAGCTCATCGCGTTCGCCAAGGCCAATCCCGGAAAGCTCAATGCGGCCATCGCGGCCAACGGGTCCATGAACCATCTCGTCACCGAGCTCTTCAAGCACGATGCCGGCGTGAACATCGTGAGCATTCCGTACAAGGGCGGGGCGCCGGCGACCCAGGATGTTCTCGGCGGACGCGTGGAAGTCCTCTTCATCTCGGTCTCGTCGGTGGTACCGCAGGTCGAGGCCGGCAAGCTGCGTGCACTGGCGGTGGCGGCGCCAGCGCGCAGCCCCTTCCTGCCGGGCGTGCCCACGATGGCCGAAGCCGGCCTGCCGAATGTGGTGGGAAGCCAGTGGAACGGCATCGTGGTGCCCGCCGGCACCCCACAGCCGATCGTGGACAAGCTCAACACCGAGATGCAGGCCATCCTCGCCGACCCGGACATGAAGGAGCGCTTTGCCAAGCTCGGCATGACGCCCATCGGCGGTAGCGCCCAATCGTTCGGCGATTTCGTCAAGGTCGAGCAGCCCAAGTGGGCGGGCGTGATCAAGAGCGCCGGAATCAAGGCGGAGTAGGCCCATGCCCATCGCAATTGCCACCCTGCGCGAGCGCATTGCAGCACTCGAGGCCACGCTGCGCGAGCGCGACCTTCCGGCGCTCGTCGTGTACGCGCAGGGGAGCGCGCTCGGCCCGGCCACCCGCACGCACGGGCACATGCGGTATCTCACCGACTACGACAGCCATCACGTGCCGGCGATGCTCGTGCTGCGCCCGGGTCGGGAGCCGGTGCTTATCGTGGTGAACGTCTTCGCGCGCTTCTACACCGCGCAGTACACGTGGATCCGCGAGGTGCGGTTCGTGAAGCCGCCGCTGATGGCGCAGACGGCCGCCGCGCTCTGCCTCGAAGCGGCAGGCGATGCGCAGCGACTGGGCCTCATCGGACGCGCCGAGATGCCGGTTCCCGTGTGGGAAGCGCTGGTCAGCGCCGCTCCCGGCCGCGAGTGGGTGGACATGGGGGCGGAGGTGGAAGCGGCACGGGTGGTGAAATCGCCCGAGCAGATCGCCGTCCACGAGAAGGCCGGCGCGATCTGCGATCGGCTCTTCGCCACCCTGGCGCGCGAGATCCGCGTCGGGAGCCGGCCCGGATACCAGCTGCAGGCCGAGCTCGACCGCGTGGCCAAGTGCGAGGGCGCCGAGTACTGCATGACGTGGCTCACCATCGTGCCGGTGGCCGACTACTCGCGGTTCTGGCGTGACGAGTGCAGCCGTGTGCCGCAACGCGGGGACCAGGTGCTCCTCGGCATCTACCTCATGTACGAAGGTCACTGGGGGCATGCCGTGCGCACGGGAAGCTTCGGCCCGGCCACGCCGGCGCAGCAGCGCGTCTTCGCGGCGGCCCAAGCGATGACGGACGGCATGCTCGCGGCGCTGCGACCCGGCAGTGCGCTCAACGACGTGCAGCGTGCTGCGGAGGCGGCGTTGCGCGCCGCCGATTTCGGCGTGTCCGACGACACGATCTTCCGCTTTCGCCACGCCCACGCGCTCGGCCACTCCTACGAGGACCCGATCGCGAGCGCGCCGTTTCCGCAGCCCTACGACGGCGCGGGCGCGGAGCCTCCGCAGGTGCTCGCGCGACCGGGCATGCTGTTCGAGTTTCACCCGAACCTGTTCGTGCCCGAGCTTGCCGGCGCTTGCATCGGTGACATGGTGCTCGTGACGGAGAACGGCCACCGCCTGCTCACGAGCTATCCGCGGGGATTGCTGGACTGGACGCAGGCCCCGACGGACATTGCCGCGACACCGCTCTAGATCATCGAGAGGATGCGCAGCGCCTGCGTGAGATGCGGCTTGTCCAGCATCTTCCCCTGGAGTTGCACGGTACCCGCCCCCCCCGCCGCTTCGAATGCGGCCACCACGGCCCGGGCATGGGCGAGCTCGGCCTCGTCGGCAGCGTAGCCTCGATTGATCGGCTCGACTTGGTCCGGATGGATCGCGATCTTGCCGGTGAAGCCGGCGCGACGCGACTCGCGGACCTCGTGGACCAGCCGGTCTCCATCTCGAAAATCGGCGGTGAGGGTGTCGATCGCCTGCACGCCCGCGGCGTGTGCCGCGAGCAGGCAGGTGGAGCGGGCGAGCTTGTAAGTGAAGTCGTACTCGCCGCTGTCGTCGCGATTGGTGCTCGCGCCCACCGCCGCGGACAGGTCCTCGGCGCCCCAGGTGAGGCCCGCGAGGCGCGGCGTGACACCCCGATAGGTCCCTGCGGCAAACATCGCCTGGGGCGTTTCCGTGGCGACCGGCAGGATGGCGATGCGGCCAGGGTCGATGCCGTCGCGCGCTTCCAGCGCCGTGAGATAGCGGTCGAGGAGCAGGAGATCGGCAGCACCTTCGATCTTCGGCAGCAGGATGCCGTCGGGACCACCCCGTACCACCGCCACGAGATCGGCCAGCGCCAGGGGCGTGGACAGCGGATTGATGCGCACCCAGAGCTCCTGGCGCGTGCGGTCGCCGTGCGCGGCGAGGAAGCTGCGCACCGCTTCCCGCGCGAGCTCGAGGCGCGAGATCGCCACCGAGTCCTCGAGATCGAGGACCAGAGCCGAGGCCGAGGAGCCTTCCGCCTTGTTCATCTTCTTCTCGCTGTCGCCAGGGACGAACAGCATCGACTTGAGATTCCTGCGTGCGGTGGTCATGTTGCCTTCCGGGGTCGTGCGACGCGTTCGGGGTGACAGGGGGGAAGCGCTACTTGCCCTGGAACGACGGCTTGCGCTTGTCAAAAAACGCCCGCACGCCTTCCTTGTGATCGTCGGTGAGCAGGGCCAATCCCTGCGCCCACGCTTCCGCATCGAGCAGCGTCTCGAGGTCGGGCTGGTGCATGAGCTTGAACATCTTCTTGGCCATGCCGAGGGCGAACGTGGGACCTTGCGCGAGCTCGTGGGCGAGCTCCCACGCCGTCGCGTCGAGCGCATCGTCGGCCACGACGCGCGTGACGAGACCGAGTTGCGAAGCCTCCTGCGCATCGATGCGTCGACCCATGTACACGAGCTCCTTCGCGCGCATTGCCCCCAGATGCTGGGTGAGGAACCACACGGCACCGCCATCGGGAACGAGTCCCACGTTGCGGAACACCTGGGAGAAGCGAGCCGTATCGGAGGCCACGACCATGTCGCAGGCCAGGGCCATGCTCCAGCCGATGCCGGCGACGGCGCCGCGCACGGCGCAGACGACCGGCTTCTCGACATTGGCGAGGTTGCGCACCATGCGCTGGGCCAGCTTGAGCAGCGCGCGTCCCGACTCGGGCGTGAAGTCCCCCATGCGCGAGACGTCCCCGCTCGTGCAGAATGCCTTTCCCGCGGCCTGCAGGAGCACGGCACGTACGGCAGGATCGCGCCCCGCGCTCTCGAAGTGCGTGCCGAGCGCCTCACGCATCTCGATCGTGAGGGCATTCAGGCGCTCGGGGCGGTCGAGCGTGACCACGGCCACGCCCTCGCGGATCTCGTAACGTACGCTCACGCTGCGCTCCAGTCAGTTGCCTTTGATGCCGGCCGCCTTGATCACCGGCGCCCACTTCGTGGTCTCGGCGGCGATGAAGGCGGTGGCCGCCTCCGGCGTGGTGGGATCGACGTTGCCGAGGCCGAGCTCGGTGAACTTCTGCTGCACTTCGGGGCTCGCGATGACGGCGTTGATCTCGCGATTGAGCTTGTCGACCACGGTGCGCGGGGTCCCCTTCGGCACGAGGATCGCATTCCACCCGTAGCCCGCGAAGCCGGGCAGCGCCGCCTCGGAGACGGTGGGCACGTCGGGAAGGGAAGGGACCCGCTTCGGTGTGGTCACGCCGAGTGCCACGAGCTGGCCCGACTTGAGATAGGGAACCGAGCTTGACGCCTGGTTCACCATGTAGGCGATCTCTCCGCTCAGCAAATCCTTCATGCCCGGCGCCTCGCCCTTGTACGGAACGTGCACCACGTTGACCCCGGCTTGCGTATTGAAGTACTCCGCGCCGATGTGCAGCGTGGTGCCATTGCCCGACGACCCATAGTTGAACTTGCCCGGGTTGGCCTTGAGCAGCGCGATGAACGACTTCAGGTCGCGCGCGGGCACCTTCGACGGATTGACCGTCACCATGAGCGGCGTGGTGTTGACCACTGCCACGGCGATGAAGTCGTCGGGCTTGTACGGGAGATTGGAGTACACCGTGGGGGAGTAGCTGTGGGCTGCGGAGGCGAAAAGGAGGGTGTAGCCGTCAGGCGGCGCCGCCGCTACCGCCGCCGTGCCGATGGTCGATCCGGCACCGGCACGGTTCTCCACCACCACCTGCTGGCCCAGGCGATCGGACAGCCCCTTGGCCACGATGCGTCCCACGACGTCGGTTCCTCCGCCCGCGGAGAACGGCAGGATCATCTTGATGGGCCGGTCGGGGTAGGTGCCCTGCCCTGCGACCGGGGCGGCGGTGAAGGCGACGAGAGCAGCGGTGCCGAGCGCGAGTAGCGCGCGGCCGACGATCGATGCAGGCATGTATTCCTCCTCGGGTGGATCTTGTGGGTGGTCGTTTGCCGCCGGCGATCGCCG
The DNA here is from genome assembly GCA_937958295.1 of uncultured Pseudomonadota bacterium. Lineage (GTDB taxonomy): Bacteria > Pseudomonadota > Gammaproteobacteria > Burkholderiales > Casimicrobiaceae > VBCG01. Next base: position 7,310 of record CALFEY010000081.1, on the reverse strand, counting down.
GCTCGGCGCGCCCCGTCAGGTGCCGGTGAATCGTGGCGGGCGCTTTTCCTGGAATGCCGTCGTGCCCTCGCGCACGTCGTTGGAGGTCTGCAGCATCCGCAGCATCACCTGTTCGAGCCGCAGGCCGGTCGCGAGGTCACAATCGCGGCTGCGCACCGCCAGCTCCTTGGCGGCCTGGACCCCGAGGGGGCCGTTGCGGGCGATACGCTGCGCGAAGTCCATGGCCGTTGACCGGAGCGCGTCGGCGGGGACGACGCGATTGACGAGCCCCCAGCGCAGCGCGGTCTGCGCGTCGATGGCATCTCCCAGGAGCAGGAGCTCCATGGCAATGGCGTGCGGAAGCTGCTGTGCGATGCGCTGGGTTCCGCCATTGGCGGGGAACACGCCACGCTTCACCTCGGCCACGGAGAACGTTGCATGGGGTGCGGCGATGCGGATATCGGTGGCCAGCAGCAGTGTCATCCCGCCGCCGAGGCAGTAGCCGTTCACCGCTGCCACCACCGGCTTCCACACCTCGAGGCCGCGATTGAGGATCGGGCTCTTCTGCGTGAGCAGGAGATCCGACAAGGGCGGCCCATGGCCCACGAACGACTTCAGATCGGCACCGGCGCTAAATGACTTCTCGCCCGCGCCCGTGACGATGGCCACGCGGATGTCGGGATCGTCGCGAACCCGGATCCACGCCTCCGACAGGGCGTTGTAATGCTCGGTGTCCATCGCGTTCATTCGCTCGGGGCGATTGATGGTGATGGTGGCCACATGGCCTTCGAGCGAGAAGTCGATCGGCATCGTTCGTCGTCCTCGGTGATGCGAAGCCGGCGCGGCGCCGCCTCCGCGGTTGTCATTCCGGCTGGATGCCGGCGTCCTTGATGCTCTTGCCCCAGCTCACGAGTTGGGCATCGACGAAGGCGGCGAGCTCCTCCGCCGTTCCTGGCGCTGGCTCGGCGGCGAAGCTCGCGATCTTGTCCTTGACCTCGGGCTTGGCGAGGGCCGCGCGCACCGCGGCATTGAGCTTGTCCACGATGTCCTTAGGCGTGCCCGCGGGGGCGAACATCGCCACCCAGGCGATCACCTCGAAGCCCTCGAGACCGGGCATCTCGGCGATGGCGGGAACGTCTGGAAGCAATGCCATCCGCTTGCCGCTCGATGCGCCGAGCGCCTTCAGCCTGCCGTCCGTCACGAACCCTCGCGCCGAGGCCATGTCGGCCACGGAATAGGTCACCTGCCCGGCGAGCACGTCGGTGATCGCCTGCGGCGTGCTCTTGTAGGGCACCGTGATCACTTCCAGGCCCGACTGCTTCGCGAACGCCGCGCCAACGACCTGCCCGATGCTATTGCCGTATCCGAAGGACACCTTGCCGGGATTGGCCTTGGCGTAGGCGACGAGCTCCTTCAGCGAATTGAGGTTCGACTTCGGATTGGTGACGATGATCACCGGAATGCGCATGATATTGGCCACCGGCGCGAAGTCCTTCACCGGGTCGTAGCTCAGCTTCTTGAACAGGAACGGGTTGGCCGAGTGCGAGGTATTCGTGGTGACGAAGAGCGTGTAGCCATCCGGCGGGGACTTGGCGACGAGCTCGGCGCCGATCTGCGCCGAGCCTCCCGGCTTGTTGTCCACGACGAAGGGTTGGCCGAGGGCGTTGCGCAGCTCGTCGGCGACGATGCGGGCCATGATGTCGGTCGCGCTGCCCGCGGCAAAGGGGACGACGATCCGCACGGGCTTGGTGGGATACGGCTGCGCCAGCGCCGGCCCGGCCAGTGCGAGGCACAGCGCCGCGGCGGCGGCCCCCCGGAGTCGGTTGAACATGGTCTTTCCTCCTTTGACGGCATGGTTGCGGGTTCGCCTAACGTGGGCGCCCGTCTTGGTCGAATGTGTTGCGGGTCGAGCGGTAAGGCGCCTCCTAGTCGAGCGTGAGTGGGGCGTGCGGAAAGGCGCGCATCTGCGACGTGAGCGCGGCGAGATGGCGCGCCATGCGCCGGTGCGCGGCTTCCGCGTCGCGCTCGGAGATCGCGCCGAGGATGCGCCGGTGGGCTTTGATTACCACGGTCCGGATATCCGGCGTGGCGAAGTCCTGGATCGCCGAAGCTCGGTAGATCGTGCTCGAGATGGCCACCATGAAGGCGCGCAGCAGCTCGTTGTGGCTGGCCGAGGCGATAGCGCAGTGCCACTTGACGTTCTCCGCGAGATAGCGCGGCACGTCGTCGAAGGCTTCCTCGACGCGACGCGTGCACGCGTCGAGCTCCTGTAGCTCCTCCGCCGTGCGATTGCGAGCCGCAAGTGCGGCGAGCGACGGCTCGATGGTCGCGCGGGTTTGCAGCAGATCCATGAGCGTGATGCCGCGTCCATGCACGAAGAGGCTTACGTACTTCGCCAAGGATTCGTCGCCCGGCTGCCGCGCGACGGAGCCGCCCGCACGGCCAGGGCGCGTGGCGACGAGGCCCTCGGCCTCGAGCAGGCGCAACGCTTCGCGCACGGACCCGCGCGACAGGCCGGTCTGGCGCACGAGGTCGCGCTCGGTGGGCAGGAACTCGCCCGGCGGCAGGTCGCCCTTGAGGATGTGACGCCGCAGCTGGTCGGCCAGCACGTCCGATGACTTGGGCACGCGGATCGGCTCGAGGCACAGCGCGGGCAGGGACAGCGAAGCGTCGTTCGTCATCGTGGCAGCGGGTCCTGAGACCGCCTTTTCAGGCGGCGGGGGAGCGGGCCGGGCGATGCACGGCCGTCGCTTCTTTACACCGTCGACAGTAGCAAAGTATGATCGGAAGCGTCAATGGTAGGACCAAAAGGTCTTGCAGCCGGAACAACGGAGGCCCCGCCAGCGGGCCAGGACGTGGGTGTCCCGAACGGGATCACGACCACGACGGAAGGAGGAGCGCATGACGCCTTTGCGTGGTTGCAGGGTGCTCGATCTCACCAAGGTGCTCGCGGGGCCGCTGTGCGCTCAGTACCTGGGAGACTTCGGCGCGAGCGTGATCAAGCTCGAGGCCCCGGATCACGGGGACGATACGCGGCGCTGGCCGCCGTTTCGGGGTGACGATGGCACCGTCTTCCTGAGCGCCAATCGCAACAAGCGGAGCATCGCGGTCGACCTCAAGACCGACGACGGCCGCGAGGTGGCGCGGCGACTCGCGCTGTCGTCGGACATCGTGCTCGAGTCGTTCGGGCCGGGTGTCGCCGCGCGTCTCGGCGTGGACTTCGCAAGTCTCGCGGTTGACCACCCGCGGCTCGTCTACTGCAGCATCACCGGCTTCGGCCGGCGCGGGCCGCTGTCGCAGGGCAAGGGCTACGACGTAATCCTGCAGGCCTACAGCGGGATCATGTCCATCACCGGAGAGGAGGGCGGCGCGCCGTCCCGCAGCCCGTTCTCGCCGGTGGACCAGACCACGGGCATCCACGCCCTGTCGGGCATCCTCGCTGCCCTGCTCGAGCGCGAGAGAACCGGGCGCGGCACGCTCGTGGAAGTGTCCCTGTACGAGACCGCGCTCGCGTTTCTTGCCTATTTCTATCAAGCCTATTGGGAGCGTGGCACGCAGCCCGTCAAGTGTGGTTCCGGCCATGAGTCGTTGTGTCCCTACCAAGCATTCGAGACCGCGGACGAGCCATTTCTCCTCGGTGTGGCGAACGACAGCCTGTGGCGCAAGTTCTGTGCCGTGGCGGGACTGGGCGCGACGGTGGCCGATCCGCGCTTCGCCACCAATGCCGCACGCGTCGCGCACCGCGCGGAGACGGTGGGGCGTGTCCAGGAAGCGCTGCGCACGCGTGGGCGGGAGGCCTGGCTCGCGGCGCTCGACACCGCCGACATTCCGTGCGCCCCCATCAACGACTTCGCGCAGGTGCTGGCGCATCCGCATACTGCGGCGACCGGCATGCTCGCCGAGCTCTCGCATCCCGTCTACGGCCCGATCAAGACGGTGGCCCAGCCGATCCTGTTTGCCGGTGAGCGCAATCCGCCGGTGCTGCCGCCTCCGCTGCTCGGCCAGCATACCGACGAGATCCTGCACGAGCTCGGGTACGATGTGAACGAGGTCGCGCGCCTGCACGCCGCGCGCGCGGTGCGCGGGCGCGATCGCGCCGGGATCACGACATGAACTTTGCCTTCACGGACGAGCAGGTTTCCATCCGCCACGCGGTGGAACGTGTGTGCGCCGGATTCGGCGACGACTACTGGCTCGCGCGCGACCGCGACGGCGTGTTCCCGCATGACTTCCACGCCGCCCTCGCCCAAGCGGGTTGGCTGGGGGTGGCGATGCCGCCCGAGGTGGGGGGCGCCGGCTTGGGGATCACCGAAGCCGCGCTCGTGATGCAAGCCGTCGCGGCGAGCGGGGGCGGCATCGCCGCGGCATCGTCGGTCCACATGAACATCTTCGGTCTGCACCCGGTGGTGGTGTTTGGAACCGCGCAGCAGAAGGAACGCTGGCTGCCGCCGCTCATCGCGGGCAAGGAGAAAGCCTGCTTCGGCGTGACCGAGCCCAACAGCGGCCTCAATACGCTCAAGCTCAAGACGAAGGCCGTGCGCCGGGGCGATCACTACATCGTCAGCGGGCAGAAGATCTGGATCTCGACCGCACAGGTGGCGGACCGGATACTCTTGCTCGCGCGCACCACCCCCACGGAAGAGGTGACCACGCCTCGCGGGGGCCTCAGTTTGTTCTACACCACCCTCGACCGTAGCCGCATCGAGGTCCGCGAGATCGAGAAGCTGGGACGCAAGGCCGTGGACTCGAACCAGCTTTTCATCGACGAGCTCGTGGTCCCGGCGGCGGATCGCATAGGCGAGGAGGGAAAGGGATTCGACTACATCCTCCACGGGATGAATCCGGAGCGCATCCTGCTGGCGGCGGAGGCGATCGGCCTCGGCCGTGCGGCGCTGCGTCGCGCCGCGGCGTACGCGAAGGAGCGCGTGGTGTTCGATCGGCCGATCGGGATGAACCAGGGCATCCAGCATCCGCTGGCCGAGCGCTGGATGGAGCTCGAAGCTGCCGATCTCACGATGCTGCGCGCGGCGTGGCTCTACGACCAGGGCAAGCCGTGCGGCGCCGAAGCGAACGCCGCCAAGTACCTCGGGGCCGAGGCCGGCTATCGCGCCTGCGAGACGGCGGTGCTCACGCATGGCGGCATGGGCTATGCGAAGGAGTATCACGTGGAGCGCTACTTCAGGGAGTCGATGCTCCCGCGCATCGCACCGGTGAGCCCTCAGCTCATCTTCTGCTTCATCGCCGAGAAAGTGCTCGGCCTGCCGAAGTCGTACTGAGGCGATGGTCGTGGCAGCCCAGCCGGTCCCGCAGTGGACCCCCACGCCCGAGCGCGTCGCAGGAGCGCGCCTCACCGCGTATACGGACTGGCTCGCACGTGAGCGTGGTCTGGGCTTCGCGAACTTCGGCGAGCTCTGGCGGTGGTCGGTCACCGATCTCGCCGGGTTCTGGCGGTCGCTCGTGGAGCACGCGGCAATCCCGCACGATGGTGACCTGCGCGTGGTGGTGGAGCCGGTGGCGATGCCCGGCGCGCGGTGGTTCCCGGATGTCTCCCTCAACTATGTCGAGCAGGTCCTGCGCCATCGCACCGATGCGCGTCCCGCGCTCGTGACGATGACCGAAGGCGGCCAGCTAGGCGAGCTGTCATGGGAGGCGCTCGAGCGCCAGGTGGCCTCGCTCGCCTCGACCCTGCGCGGGCATGGCATCCAGCGGGGTGACCGGGTGGCCGCGTACCTTCCCAACGGCCCGGAAGCGGTGGTGGCCTTTCTGGCGTGCGCGACCCTAGGCGCCGTCTGGTCGCTTTGCTCGCCCGACATGGGAGCGGCGAGCGTCGTCGATCGCTTCCGGCAAATCGGGCCCAAGGTGCTCGTCGCCGTCGCGGCGTACCGCTACGGCGGCAAGGACCACGATCGCCGGGACGTCCGCGCCGACATCGAATCGGCCCTTGGCGAGACCCTGTGCCTCGTCATCGACGTGGGTCGTCCGCACGCCGCAGCGGGTGCCCGCGTGCCGCGCCTCGCGTGGGAGGCGGCCACGTCGCGCAACGTGCCGCTCGCCGTGGAGCGAGTGCCCTTCGGCCATCCGTTGTGGATCGTCTATTCGTCCGGTACCACCGGCAGCCCCAAGCCGATCGTGCACGGACATGGCGGCGTGGTCGTCGAACACGTCAAGCTGATGGCGCTGCACAACGACCTGCGCCCCGACGACCGCTACCACTGGTACTCGTCCACGGGCTGGATCATGTGGAACTGCCAGATGGGAGGCTTGCTGGTAGGCGCCACGGTCCTGCTCTACGACGGGCATCCCGGATGGCCCGACGCGGGTGCGCTCTGGCGTTTCGCGCGCGACGCCGGGGCCACGTTCGTCGGCGCGGGCGCGGCGCTCCATCACGCCTGCATGAAGGCAGGGGTGGACCTGCGCGGGATGCGTCCGGACGCGCTGCGCACGGTCGGCTCCACGGGCTCGCCGTTGTCTGCCGAAGGATACGCATGGCTGCAGCGCGAGCTCGGCGATGCGTGCTTCATCAATCCGATCTCCGGCGGCACCGACCTCGCCAGCGCCTTCGTCGGTGGCAACGTGACGCAGCCCGTATTCGCCGGCGAAATGCAGGGACCGTGCCTCGGGGCGGCGGTCGAGTCTTGGTCGCCGGAAGGACGGGCGCTGATCGGCAGCGTCGGAGAGCTCGTGTGCACGAAGCCCATGCCGTCGATGCCGCTCTGCTTCTGGAACGATCCCGACGGGTTGCGCTTTCGGGAGAGCTACTTCGACACCTTTCCGGGCGTGTGGCGCCATGGCGACTGGCTGGAGCTCACGCCGCGTGGTGGGGCCATCATCTACGGACGTTCCGACGCCACCATCAATCGCGGTGGCGTGCGAATGGGAACGAGCGAGCTCTACGGCGCCGTGGAGTCGCTCCCGGAGATCGTGGACAGCCTTGCCGTGGACCTCGAGTATCTCGGCCGGCCTTCCTTCATGGCGTTGTTCGTGGTCCTGCGCGAAGGCACCGCGATGGATGCGGCGCTCCAATCGCGCGTGACGGCGGCGATTCGCTCCGCGCTCTCCCCGCGGCACGTTCCCAATGCGATCGTGCCGGTTCGGGCGGTCCCGCGAACCCTCACCGGCAAGAAGCTCGAAGTACCGATCAAGCGGCTGCTTCTCGGCGAGCCGCTCGCAAGGGTTGTGAATCTGGATGCGGTGGCCAATCCGGAAAGCCTTGCGTGGTACGAGTCCTATGCGCGCGACCGCGCGGCTTAGGCCGTTCCCCGCAACGTGGCCGGTGCCGGCAGCACCTCGATGGCCCGCTCCAGCGTGGCCACCAGCGCCTCGCGCTCGCG
>CALFEY010000080.1 GCA_937958295.1 uncultured Pseudomonadota bacterium | reverse complement strand
GGCATGCTGTCGGTGACCGTGACCCAGCCGCAGCAGCACGCTATCCAGGCGGTGAGCGCCGGCGGCACCGGGGGCAACGGCGGCTTCGGGCATGCCGGCACCATCAAGGGCTTCGGCGGCGACGGCGGCGTGGGCGGGGCGGGTGGCGACATCACCATCGGGCTCAACGGCGCGAGCATCAGCGTGGGCGGCGACCAGGGGCTCGGCCTCTTCGCGCGGAGCTACGGTGGCGCGGGCGGCAACGGCGGACCCGGCGATGGCGGCAGCGGGCATGGCGGCGCCGACCTCGGAGGCGGGCCGGGCGGCGCCGTGGATATCACGTACTCGGGCACCCTCGTCACGCAGGGCAGCGAAGGCAACGGCATCTTCGCGCAGAGCGTGGGCGGCTACAGCGGCAACGCCGGGAATGCGTCCGGATTCGTCGCGTACGGGGCCAACGACCAAAGCGCGGGCGGCGGCGGCAGTGTGGGCGTGACGGTGCTGGGCAGCGCGTCGTCCATCGCCACCGCCGGCGACTCGGCCACGGCCATCACGGCGCAGAGCGTCGGAGGCGGCGGCGGCAAGGCCTCGTCCACCGATGGCGTGGCGGCGCTGGGCGGCACCGGCGCATCCGGCGGCGACGGCGGCGTGGTCTCGATCCAGAACGAAGCATCGCTTGCCACGAGCGGCAGCGGATCGGTGGGCATCGCCGCCACGAGCCAGGGGGGCGGCGGCGGCGATGCCGGGGCCGCGCGCGGCGTGGCGGCGATCGGCGGCACGTCGGGGGCGGGCGGCAACGGCGGCCAGGCCACGGTCGTGAACGGGGCCACCGGCACGATCCAGACGAAGGGCGACCAGGCCGACGGCATCACCGCCACGAGCATCGGCGGGGGCGGCGGCAGCGCGCACTCCACGTCGGGCATCGTGGCGATCGGGGGCGTTGGCGGGAACGGCGGCAGCGGTGCCACCGCCGCAGCGCAGAACGACGCCTCCATCACGACACAAGGCCGCGACGCCGACGGTGTGGTGGTGCAAAGCGTGGGCCAGGGCGGCGGGTCGGGGTCCAATGCGATCGGCGTCTCCGTGGCCTTCAGCCTCGCCATCGGGGGCAAGGGCGGCGCGGGCGGGAGCGGCGGCGACGCGAGCTACAACGACTCCGGCGCGGGCGGCTACACGATCCGCACCAGCGGTGACCGCGCGCGCGGCATCTTCGTCCAGAGCCAGGGCGGAGGCGGCGGCGACGCCGGCAACGCGATCTCGGTGGCGGCGGTGCCGCTTGCCACCGTCGCCGTCGCCGTGGGCGGCATCGGCGGAGGCGGCGGCAATGCGGCCAGCGCGAGTGCGAGCCTGTCCGGCGATGTTTCCACGCAAGGCACCAATGCGGATGCCCTCCACGTGATGGCGGTGGGCGGCGGCGGCGGGCACGCCGGCACCACGGTCGCGGCCGCGCAGGGCGGCTTCGTATCGGTGGACACCAGCGTCGGAGGCAGCGGCGGCCTCGGCGGCGCGGGCGGCCAGGTCAGCGTCGTGGCCACCGGTGCGCTGGCCACCACCGGCGACGGCTCCGCCGCGGTGCGCGCGCACTCGGCGGGGGGCGGCGGGGGCACGGCGGGGACGGTCGCGACGGGGACGCTGCCGAGCGCCGTAGCCGTAACCACCGCGGTGGGCGGCAGCGGCGGCGCCGGCGGGTCGGGCGGTGCCGTAACCGTGGCCACCGCCGGGGCCATCACCACCGCGGGGCATGCGGCGTACGGCGTGGTCGCCCGCACCGTGGGCGGTGGCGGCGGCGCGGCCGATTTCACGGGCACCTTCGATGCGGCATCGGGACTCAGCGTCGGCACCACGGTGGGCGGCAGCGGTGGCGCGGCCGGCAACGGCGGCCCGGTGAACGTCACGACTGGCGCCAGCATCGCCACCGCCGGCCACAATGCCGCCGCGATCACGGCGCAGAGCGTCGGTGGCGGCGGCGGCGATGCCGGCGTGACCGTGTCCGCCAACGGCGTCTCCGGAGGTAACCTCGGCGTGACCGTGGGCGGCAACGGCGGCAGCCACGATTCGGTGCCGGGCAGCAGCACGGGCAGCGGCGGCAACGTCACCGTGATCAACACGGCCGCGATCACCACCGCAGGCCGCGTGAGCGACGGCCTGCGCGCGCACTCCATCGCCAATGGCGGCGGCTCTTCGGGGCTCGTGATCGACGCCAGCGCGGCGTCGCTGGGGGACATCGACGTCGCGGTCGGCGGACGCGCCGGCCCGGGCGGATCGAGCGGTGTCGTGACCGTGACGAACCAGGCCGACATCGCCACCGAGGGCCTCTTCTCCACCGGCATCGACGCCAAGTCGATCGCCGGCAGCGGCGGCAATGCGAAGGGCACGATCACCACCTCGGGTCTCACGATGGGCAGCCTCAACTCGTCGGTGGGCGGCAACGGGGGCGTGGGCGGCGCGGCGGGGGCCGTGTCGGTCTCGTCCGCCGGACGCGTGTCCACGGGAGGCGACCTCGCGCACGGCATCGTCGCGATGAGCACCGGCGGTGCCGGCGGCGAAGGCGGCCTGTCCGTCGAGGCGGGCCTGTCCGCCGGGGAGGTCTCCGGCAGCGTCAACGTGAGCGTGGGCGGCAGCGGCGGTGCCGGGGGCGTGGGCGGCGCCGTCACGGTGAATGCGCAGGGGACGATCGCCACCGCGGGCTTCGGATCCTATGGCCTTGCCGCCCATTCGATCGGGGGCAACGGGGGCATCGCCGGCAGCGTCTACAGCGGCAACGCCGCGGCGAGCTCCACCGGCTCGCTGCAGATGACCGGCACCTGGGGCGGGATCGGCGCGAGCGGCGCGGTAGGCGGTACCGTGGACGTCACCAACAACGCGAGCATCACCACGCAAGGCTTTCTCGCGGTGGCGCTTCTCGCCCAGTCCATCGGCGGCGGCGGCGGGGCGGGCGGCGGCGTGTACACCGTGGCGGCCACCGCCACACCGGGATCGAGCCTCACCTTCTCCGCCAACCACGGCGGCGTAGGCGGCAACGGCAACGACGGCGGCAAGGTGACCGTGCGCAATGCCGGCGCCCTGCTCACGCAATCCGCCGGCAGCCCCGGCCTCGCTGCGCAGAGCATCGGCGGCGGCGGCGGGCACGGGGGCAATGCCGGGGCCATCGTCGTCACGCTCACGGGCAGCGGCGGCGGCAATACGCTGTCGTCGAACATCAACCTGGGCGCCGGGGGGAGCGGCGGGGCCGGCGGCAACGGCGACAGCGTGCACGTCACCAATGCCGGCACGATCACGACGCAGGGGGACCTTTCCCGCGGCCTCGAGGCCATGAGCATCGGCGGTGGCGGCGGCAGCGGCGGCGCCGCGTCCGCCTACAGCTACTCGTTCAACGGTATCTGCACCGGCGTGCGCGTGGCGGCGGGCGACAACTACCTCTGCAAGGCGGGCGACGGTACGCAGACCGCGGTCAAGATCAACGCCAAGATCGAGATCGGCGGCTCGGGCGGCGCCGCGGGCAACGGCGGCACGGTCGGCGTGGACAACACCGCCGCCATCGCCACGGCGGGGAAGGTCGCGCACGCGATCTACGCCAAGTCGGTGGGCGGCGGCGGCGGCAACGGCGGCGAAGGCAGCACGGGGCTCACCGCCTGGACCACGGACAAGCTCGCCGGCGAAATCACCTCGCTCGGCAAGACCTTCACGTCGATCCCCGGCTTCACGAGCGTCAACATCATCGTCGGCGGCTCGGGGGGCGCGTCGGGGGATGGCGGCGACGTGACCGTGGACAATGCCGCCCTTCTCACCACAAGCGGCCACCACTCGTTCGGCATCCATGCCCAATCGATCGGCGGCGGAGGCGGCGACGGCGGCGCAGCGAGCGAGGGGCTGTCCGGCAAGATCGCGATCAGCGGCGGCGGCAGCGGCGGCGGGCACGGCGGCAACGTGACCGTGAGCACGCCCGGCGGGATCCGCACCACCGGCGAAGGCGGCGTGGGCATCTTCGCGCAGTCCGTGGGCGGGGGCGGCGGCACGGCGGGCAACCTCGAGAAGTCGCTCGCCTACTCGTGGGCGGACCTCAACATCGGCATGGGTGTGATCAACGTGCAGGAGGACGCCGGCGCGGGCGGCGACGGCGGAGCGGTAAGCGTGACGGCCGGCGCCATTGCCACCAGCGGCAAATCGGCGCACGGCATCGCCGCGCATTCGGTGGGCGGCTCCGGCGGGATGGCCGGCCTCAAGAGCGGCCTGGACGAGGCCAACCGCCTGTATGACTTCGCAGGCAGCGGTGGGGCCGTCGGCCATGGCGGCACGGTGAGCGTCACCGTCAACGGCCCGATCACGGTCACCGGGGAATCGGCGCACGGCGTCTTCGCCCAGTCGGCGTCGGGCCAAGGCAAGGACGATGCCTCCGGCGACGTGACCATCGCCGTGAACGCCAGCATCAGCGCCACGGGCTCGCAGGGTCGCGCGATTCTCGCGCAGAGCCAAGGGTACGCGCAGAGCGGAAGCGTAACCATCAACGTCGCGAAGGGCGTCACGGTATCCACCGGCGCGGGCGGCGCGGAGACGATCGGCATCAAGGACGGCCACGCGAACGCCGTCACCAACTATGGCACGCTCGCTTCGGGCAATGCAGCGAGCCCCGTGATCCGCGCGACGGGCGGCGCGATCGTCACGGATATCTTCAATCACGGCATCATCACGGGGTCCATCGTGGGCGCCACCACCGAGCCCGCGCTGGGCGCGGCGTCGACCTCGCGCATCGCGCTCGCGAACTTCGCGGGCGCCACGGTGAACAGCGGCGCGATCCTGGACGTCACCACGCTGCGCAACGACGGCACGCTCGCCATCGGCGGCGCGGGCGCTGCCGCTGCCACGCGCGTCACCGGCCACCTCACGCAGGGCGCCGGGGGCGTGCTCGCCATCGACCTCGACCCCCGCGCGGCCGGCGGCGCCGGGGCGGCCGATCGCCTGATCGTGGACGGCAGCGCCGCGCTCGGCGGACGGGTCGCGGTGAACCTGCTCGATACCTGGCAACCGGCTGAGGGCGCGCGTTCGCTGCAAATCGTCACGGCAGGGGCGGGATTGACGAGCGCCGACCTCGATGTCTCGCGCTCCGCCGTGGCCCAGTTTCGCGTGCAGCAGGATGCACCCGGCGCGCTGGCGCTCGGCTACGACATCGATTTCGCCAACACGGGGATTCTCGCGGCGACCAACGACAACCAGGATGCAGTGGCGCGCCACCTGCACGCCCTGTACCGCCGCCAGGCGCTCGACCCCGCGCTCGCCCGCTCGCTCATCGCCATCGAGGACGGCGCGACGTACGCCGGCGCGATGAATACGATGGGCATCGAGCTCGCCGTGGACAACCAGATCGTTTCCCTGCTCTCGGCAATCGAGTTCAGCGACGCGCTCGTCAACTGCGACCAGCGCGCGGGCGAGGCACGGTACTTCGGCGAAGGCTCGTGCGGGTGGGCAAGCCTGCGCGGCAGCGAGTTCCGCCAGCAGGCAACGGGCGACAACGTGGGCTTCGACGCCAACGACTGGCACGTGGCGGCCGGCGGTCAAGCCGCCTTGTCCGGGGGCTGGTCGCTCGGCGGCGCGCTCGCCTACGGCCAGCGCCGGGTGAGCGTGGACGCGAGCCAGGCCTCGAGCCGCGGCGACGAGTTCCAGGCGGGCCTCACAGCGCTACGCCGCGACGGCGTGATGCAGGTCGCCGGCGGGCTCGCGGTGGGCTACGGCACCTACGACAATCGCCGCGCGCCGTGGGGCGGCGGGGCCGTCACCGCCACGCAGCGCATGTGGCTCGTGTCGGGCCGCGTGCAGGCGGCGTGGCTCTTCCAGCGCAGTGCCGTCGCGCTTAAGCCGCGCATCGGCGTGGGCGTGCACTACCTCTCGATGGACGGCTTCGACGAAACCGGCGACAACGCCTTTCGCGTGAGCGTCGATCGCCAGCACGACACCTACGTCGACGTGCTGCCTGCCGTGGACTTCTACACGCAGGTCGAGACGGCCGACGGCCTCCTCGTGCGGCCGCAGCTCACGCTGGGCCTAACGCAGTTCGTGGGCAACGCCGCGCCGTCCGTCACGGCGCGCTTTGCCGCCGCGCCGGCGGACGTCCCCGCCTTCACCTCGCGCACGAAGCTCGACAGCACGCGCCTGGACGCCGCCGCCAGCGTGACGATGTACACGTCGGGCAACCTGTCGGTGCGCGCGGAGATTTCCGGCAGCTTCTCACGCAACACCGACGCCTACGGCGCCGGCCTCAAGGCGGCGCTGGCGTTCTAGGGAAGAGGCGCCCGCGCGTTCAGAGGTCGCGGTCGAACCGAGCGGTCATCTTCTGCGATGCCTCTTCGGCCGGCACCTTGCGGTACGCGAGGGATCAGGCTTCGTGGACGACGAGTCCGTCCACGAGCGTGAGGCGCACCCGGCCGGGGACCTCGAGCCCAAGGAAGGGCGTGTGCTTGCCCTGGCTGCGCAGGGCACCGCGCTCTACCTTCCACCACGCCTGCGGATCGAAGAGGCACAGGTCGGCAGGCGCGCCGACGGCGAGCGTTGCGGTGCCGCCGAGAAGCCTCGCGGGTGCCGCGGTGATCCTGGCCAGCGCCTGCGCGAGGCTCACGCCCTCCTCCGCCGCCCATTTGAGCGTGAGCGGCAGCAGGAGCTCGAGGCCGGTGACGCCGGGCTCGGCCTCGGCGAAGGGCAGCTGCTTGCCGTCGTCGTCCACCGGCGCGTGATCGGAGCACACGACGTCGATGGTGCCGTCGGCCACGCCGGCGCGCAGCGCGGCGCGGTCACGCGTGGAGCGAAACGGCGGCACCACGCGGGCGTTGCTGTCGAACCAGCCGATGTCCACATCGCACAGGTGCAGGTGATGCACGGCGACGTCGCAGGTCACCGGCAGCCCCTGCGCCTTGGCTTCGCGCACCAGCGCCACGCTCTGCGCGCAAGAGAGGCGGCAGACGTGCAGGCGCACGCCCGTTTCGCGGGCGAGGGCGAGGATCGTGGCCAACGCTATCGTCTCTGCGGCCGCGGGGATGCCGGCAAGGCCGAGGCGCGTGGCCACCTCGCCGTCGTGGGCCACTCCCGTGCGGCCGAGATACGGATCGCTGGGCCGCAGCCACAGGGCATAGCCGAACGTGGCGGCGTATTGCATCGCGCGGCGCAGGAGCTCGGTATCGGCGAGCGCCACGTCCGCCTGCGAGAACGCGACGCACCCCGCCTCGGTGAGCTCGCCCATCTCGGTGAGGGCCGTGCCGCGCAAGCCCACGGTGAGCGCCCCCACCGGGAACACGTGCGCGAGGTTGAGCATGCGCGCGCGGTGCTTCAGCATCTCCACGAGGCCGGGCTCGTCCAGCGGCGGATCGGTGTCCGGCGGGCAAGCGAGGCTCGTGACGCCGCCTGCCACCGCGGCCTCCAGCTCGGACTCGAGCGTGGCCTTGTACTCGAGGCCCGGCTCGCGCAGCCGCACCGCGATGTCCACGAGGCCCGGCGCCACGACGAGACCGGCGGCATCGATCACGCGGTCGGCGCGGAAGCCGGCGGGCGCGACGCCCGCACCCGCGATGCGGCCGTCGGCGACGTAGAGCGTGGCCTGCCGCTCGCCGTGCTCGGGATCGAGGAGCCGGCCGTTCGCGATCTCGAGGTTCATCGTGCCCCCGCGATGATGCTCATTACGGCCATGCGCACCGCGATGCCGAAGGTGACCTGCGGCAGGATCACCGAGCGCTCGCCGTCGGCCACCGGCGAGTCGATCTCCACGCCCCGATTCATGGGACCGGGATGCATCACGATGGCGTCGGGCTTGGCGAGGGCAAGCTTATCCTGCGTGAGGCCGTAGTTCTTGAAGAACTCCCCCGCGGACGGCAGCAGCGTGCCGTTCATGCGCTCGTTTTGCAGCCGCAGCATCACCACCGCATCGCAGCCGCGCAGTCCCTCGCGCATGTCGTGGAACACGCGCACGCCCAGTGCCTCCGCCTTCGTGGGCATGAGGGTTTCCGGGCCGATCACGCGCACTTCCGGCGTGCCGAGGGTGGTAAGGCCATGGATGAGCGAGCGCGCCACGCGCGAGTGCAGGACGTCGCCCACGATGGCCACCGTGAGACCTTCGAAGGACTTCTTGTAGTGGCGGATCGTGTACAGGTCGAGCAGCCCTTGCGTGGGATGGGCATGCCGGCCGTCGCCTGCATTGACGACGTGGACATGGCTGCGGCCCGTGGCCAACAGGTGCTCCGCGATGAGGTGCGGCGCTCCCGACTGCGAATGGCGCACCACGAAGATGTCGGCATCCATGGCCACCAGGTTGTCGACGGTATCGAGCAGCGTCTCGCCCTTGCTCGTGGACGACGCCCCGATGTTGAGGTTGATCACGTCGGCCGACAGGCGCTTGGCGGCGATCTCGAACGTGGTACGCGTGCGCGTGGAATTCTCGAAGAACAGGTTGAACACGGCCTTGCCGCGCAGGAGCGGCACCTTCTTCACCTCGCGCTCGGCGATGGACACGAAAGGCTCGGCGGTGTCGAGGATCGAGCAGATCACCGCGGGGGGCAGTCCCTCCAGCGTGAGCAGGTGCGTGAGCTCGCCGTGGGCATTGAGCTGGGGATTGCGCATCAGCTCATCTGCTCCACGGCCAGCGTCAGGAGTCCCTCGTCGCGCGACAGCACGATCGACAGCTCGCGCGCCACCGCCAGCCGCGCGCCGCAGTAGGTGTGCTCGATCGGCAGCTCGCGCCCCCCGCGATCCACCAGCACGGCGAGCTCGATGCGCGCGGGTCGGCCGAAGTCGAAGAGCTCGTTGATCGCCGCGCGCACGCTGCGTCCCGTGTAGAGCACGTCGTCGACCAGCACGATGTTGGCGCCATTCACGTCGAAGGGCAGCGACGTGCGCTTGCTGCCGCCCTTCAGTCCCGTGCGGGAGTAATCGTCACGGTAGAAGGAAACGTCGATGAACCCCACGGGGTGCTGACCTGGAACGAGGGCGGGCAATCGCTCCGCCACCCACGCCCCCCCCGAGTAGATGCCCACGAAGGCGGCGTCGTGCGCCACGGCGCCGCGCATGCGCTCGGCGAGCGTGCGCAACGTGGCTTCGGCGTCAGGAAGACTGGCGTTCGCGGGCATCGAGCCACCCCTGCAGGATGAGTTGGGCCGCCACGGCATCGCGCGTCGCGCGGCCGCCGCGCCCCGCGCGTTGCGCGGAGAGCCGATCCTGCGCGAGCGCCGTGGTGTGACGTTCGTCGGCATGCTCCACCGGCACCCTAACGCGGGCGGCGAGGTCGCGCGCGAACGCGCTGGCGCGGCGCGTCATGGCGTGCGGCGTGCCATCCGCATGCACCGGCACCCCCACCACCACGCAGCCCGCGCTCCACTGCGCGACGAGGCTCACGGCGGCGGCAAGGCGCTCGTCCGCCGTGGGCGCCTCGAGCGTGGCGAGGGGCTGCGCGTTGCGCGTGAGCGTATTGCCGACCGCCACCCCGATGCGTCGCGTGCCGAAGTCGAAGGCCAGCACGGTGATGGGCGCGGAAGCGGGGGACGGGTCCGGGGGGGGCACGGGGCAGACGCTGAAGACGCGGCGGCGTCAGGCGTGCCCGACGTCCTCGGACAGGCGCGAGAAATCGATGCCCAGGAGGCGCATCGCCGCCGGCAGGCGCTGTTCCGCCGGCGTTGCGAAGAGGACATCGGCATCGGCTTCCACGGTGAGCCAGGCGTTCTGGCCGAGCTCGTGCTCGAGCTGCCCCGCGGACCAGCCGGCGTAACCCAGCGAGACGAAGACCTCGGCGGGGCCGTCGCCGCGGCCCAGGGCCTCGAGGACATCCTTGCTCGTGGTGAGGCCGAGGTCGTCGCTCACGGCGAGCGTGGAGGTCCAGTTGCCCAGGGGCCGGTGCAGCACAAAGCCACGGTCGACCTGCACGGGACCGCCGTAATGCACCGGCGCTCCGCGCAGCCCGGCGTCCCCGAGGGGAACCTCGATCTGGTCGAACAGGGCGGAGAGCGTCATCTCGATCGGCCGGTTGACCACGATGCCGAGCGCGCCGTCCTTGTTGTGATTGCAGACGAACGTCAGGGTGTGCGCGAAATTGGGATCGGCCATGGCGGGCATGGCGATCAGGAAGTGATGGGTAAGGTTCACGAGGCGCGCCGCTTATGACCCATTGTAAACGGAGGTCGCGCAGGCCCACAATGAAGCGTGCAACAGCGACGTCACCCCCGCTTCTGGTCATGAATGCCACGGCCGCCGGCACGGCGCTGGTCTGGTTCCGCCGCGACCTGCGCGACTTCGATCACGCGGCGCTGCATGCCGCACTGGCGTCGGGCGCGCGCGTTCACGGCGCCTTCGTCTTCGATCGCGAGATCCTCGATGCGCTCCGGCGCCGCGCCGACCGGCGCGTGGAGTTCATTCGCGCGTCGGTGGTGGAGCTCGCGCAGGCGCTGGCGCGACGCGGCGGCGGCCTGTGCGTGCTGAACGCGCAGGCCCGCACCGCGATCCCGGCCCTCGCTCGCGAGCTCGGAGTGGACGCGGTCTACGCCAATCGCGACTACGAGCCCGCCGCGCTCGCGCGCGATGCCGAGGTGGAGGTCGCGTTGCGCGCCGCGGGCATCGCGCTCCATCTGTCGAAGGACCACGTCGTGTTCGACCGCGACGAGGTGCTCACCCAGGCGGGTCACCCATACACCGTGTTCACCCCGTATCGGGCGGCGTGGCTCGGGCGCCTCATGCCCGCCGACCTCGCGCCGCGCGTGACCGACGACCTTCCCGGTACGCTGGTTCCACCGCCTCCCGCGCACGCCGAAGTGCCGTCGCTCGCCGCGCTCGGCTTCGATGCCACCGGCTTAGACGAGCTTGGCGTGGCGCCAGGCATGACGGGCGGTGCCGCACGCTTTGCCGATTTTCGCCGCCGCATCGCCCGCTATCGGGATGCGCGCGACTTTCCCGCCGTGAAGGGACCGTCGTACCTTTCTGTGCACCTGCGATTCGGCACGGTGTCGATCCGCACGCTCGCGGCCTTCGCCCACGCGCGCTCGCTCGAGAAGGATGGCGAAGGGGCGGCGACGTGGCTATCGGAGCTCGTGTGGCGGGAGTTCTACGCGCAGGTGCTCTGGCACCGCCCCGACGTGGTGACCACAAGCTTCCGTCCCGAGTACGCAAACCTGCGCTTTCCCAATCCGCGCGGGCACTTCGAGGCATGGTGCGCGGGCCGCACGGGCTACCCTCTGGTGGATGCCGGGATGCGCCAGCTCGTGGCTACCGGCTACATGCACAACCGCCTGCGGATGGTGAGCGCGTCCTTCCTCGTGAAGGATCTCCTCGTGGATTGGCGGATGGGCGAACGCTTCTTCGCCGAGCACCTCATCGATTACGACCTCGCCTCCAACAACGGCGGCTGGCAATGGGCAGCGTCGACCGGTTGCGACGCGCAGCCGTACTTCCGCATCTTCAATCCCGTGGCGCAGTCCGAGCGCTTCGATCCTAAGGGCGACTTCATTCGCCGCTACGTGCCCGAGCTCGCGCCGCTGCCGGCAGCGCAGATCCATGCGCCCTGGAAGGTCGCCGAGGCCGAGCAGCGGGCGTTGCGGGTGGTGGTGGGACGCGACTATCCCGCGCCCATCGTGGACCACGCCACCGCGCGCGTCGCAGCGCTGGCGTTGTTCGGCAAGGGCTAAGGCGGATCGCTCGCGGCGGCGTCCGCCCGCGACGATGCCGGCCGGCGCGGCCGCGGACTCACGCGTCTTCCTCGTGGCGACGGTGCTTCGCGTAGTCCGTGGCGAGCTGCTGCTGCAGCGCCGGCGGCGCCTGCTCGTAGTGCGACAGCGCCATCGTGAAGCCGCCCTGCCCGCCGGTGATCGACTTCAGGCGAGCCGCGTAGCCGTCGAGCTCCACGAGCGGGGCGAGACCCACGACAGCGAGCGAGTCCGCCTGGAGCGTACGGGTGCCGGTGACCTGGCCGCGCCGCGAGGACAGGTCGCCGGTGACGTCGCCCATGCTCGCGGCGGGGCAACTGATCTCCATGCCCACGATGGGCTCCAGCACGATCGGCCGCGCTTTCGCGATGGCGTCGACGAAGGCCTTCCTGCCGGCCGCCACGAAAGCCACTTCCTTCGAATCGACGGGATGGAACTTGCCGTCGTACACGTTCACGCGCACGTCCTGCAGCGGGTAGCCGGCCACCGGGCCTTGCGCGAGCACCTGTTCGACGCCCTTCTGCACGGCCGGAATGAGCGGGGTGGGAATCGCCCCGCCCTTCACCGAGTTCACGAACTCGAAGCCCGCGCCCCGCGGCAGCGGCTCGATGCGCAGGAAAACCTCGCCGAACTGCCCGGCGCCCCCAGTTTGCTTCTTGTGGCGATGATGGCCTTCGGCAGGCGCGGTGATCGTCTCCCGGTACGGAATGCGCGGCGGGCGGGTACTCACCTCCAGCTTGAACTGGGACGCCATGCGCTCGAGCACCGAGCGCAGGTGCAGGTCGCCTACGCCCCACAGCACCGTCTCGTTCTGGCGGGTGTCGTGCTCGACCTTGAGCGTCGGGTCCTCGGCCGCCATGCGCGCGAGGACGTCGGAGATACGGCCTTCGTCGCCGCGGCGCTTAGGCTCGATCGCCACGCCGTGCATGGGCGTGGGGAAGGCGAGCGGCGCCATGTGGATGTGATCCTCGTCGTGGGAGTCGTGCAGCACGCAGTCGAACTCGATCTCGTCGACCTTCGCCACGGCCGCGAGGTCGCCGGGCACGGCGTGGTCGATCTCGACGTGCTTGCCTCCTTGCAGCATGAACAGATGACCCACCTTGAACGGCTTGCGGCCGTCGCCCACGAAGAGCTGGGTATCGCGGGTAAGCGTGCCCTGGTGCACGCGAAAGATGCCGAGCTTGCCCACGAACGGGTCCATGACCACCTTGAACACGTGGGCGAGCACGTGCCTCGCGGGGTCGGGTTCGGAGTGGAACTCGACGGCACTGTCGCCCTCGCCCTTGGTGAACCGCGGCGGGTTGCCTTCGGCGGGGTTGGGCAGCAGCTTCACGCACACGTCAAGAAGCTCCGCGACCCCGACACCGGTACGCGCGGACACGAAGCACACCGGCACGAGGTGTCCCTCGCGCAACGCCTTCTCGAACGGCGAGTGCAACTGCGCGGGCTCGATCTCGCCCTGCTCGAGATAGAGCGACATGAGCGCCTCGTCGACTTCCACCACCTGGTCCACGAGCGCACGATGCGCGGCCTCCACCGACGAGAAATCCGACTCCCCCGCCGGATTGAAGAAGCAGTCGACGACGCGCGCACCTCCCCCGGCGGGCAGGTTGATGGGCAGGCACTCGCGGCCGAACGCGGCCTGGATCGCCGCGAGCACACCCTGGAGGTCGGCATTGTCGCCGTCGATCTTGTTGACGATCACGAGGCGGCAGAGCCGACGGTCCGCGGCCCAGGCCATCATGCGCGAGGTGATCATCTCGATGCCAGCCTGCGCGTTGATCACCACCGCCGCGGTCTCCACCGCATCGAGCGCGCCGATGGCCTGCCCGATGAAATCGGGAAAGCCCGGCGTGTCAACGATATGCAGGCGCGTGCCGGCGGTTTCGCAATGGAGCAACGACGCGCGCAGCGAGTGTCGGTACTGCTTCTCCAGGGGATCGCAGTCGGAAGCCGTGGTACCACGCTCGACGCTGCCGGCCGCGGGCAGCGCGCCGCACTTCGCGAGCAGCGCTTCGGCAAGGGTGGTCTTGCCTGACCCGCCGTGTCCTACCAACGCGACCGTGCGGATGTGCTCTGTGGCGTAGCTCGCCATCGCTCCTCCTTCGAAACGGCTCGATCTCGAAACGGCCTTGGCCGGCCAATCTAGCGCATTTCGCCGGGCCGCGCGTCGTGCGCCGCAGCACCGGGAGAAGGGGAGGCGAGGTCAGCGAACGGCCACGACTCCGGTCATGTCGCGCAGGTGCCCGAGCAGCTCGTCCTCCTGGTAGGGCTTGCCGAGGTAGAGGTCGACGCCGAGCTCCGCCGCGCGGTTGCGATGCTTTTCGGCGGTGCGCGAGGTAATCATGATGATGGGAATCCCCTGGTACTTGGGATCGCCCTTGATCGTCTTGGCGAACTCGAAGCCGTCCATGCGCGGCATCTCGATGTCCAAGAGGATCACGTCGGGGATCTGCTCCGCAAGCACCTGCAGCGCATCGACGCCATCGCGCGCCGTGGCCACCGCGAAGCCTTCGCGGACGAGCAGGCGGCTCGTGATCTTGCGCACGGTGAGCGAATCGTCGACGATCAACACCAGCGGCTGCGTGGAGATGGGCGCCACCGGCGCGCGCGGGCGATCGGCGAACGCGCGGTCCTCGCCGCGGGAGTCGACCCGCGGCACCTCGGCCCGGGCGGCGAGTTGCACCGGGTTGATGATGAGTACGATCTCGCCCGTGCCCAGCACCGTCGCGCCGGAGATGCCGGAAACGCGGGCGAGCTGCGGCCCGATGTTCTTCACCACGAGTTCCTGGTTGCCGACCATCTCGTCGACGTGGATCGCTGCGTGGCTCTGACCGCTGCGCAGGAGCAGGATCGCGTTGTAACGCTTGGTCTCGGGGTTGTGTGCAGAATCCCCGAGCAGCCGCGGAAGGTAATGGAACGGATACGTGCGCCCCTGCCACTGCACCTTGCGCTCGATGTAGATGTCGAGCAGCGCTTGCGATTTCACCTGCTGCACTTGCTCCACCATCGGCGCGGGCAAGGCCCACAGCCGAGCGCCGGCGCGCACCAGCACCGCCTGCGCGACCGCCAGCGTGAGCGGAAGCGTGAGCACGAAGCGCGTGCCCTGTCCCTTGGCGGATAGCACTTCCACGCGGCCGCCGAGCGCGCCGATCTCGCTGCGCACCACGTCCATGCCGATGCCGCGCCCTGAGATCTGCGTCACCTTCGACGCCGTGGAGAACCCCGGCGCGAAGAGGCATTCCATGAGCTGCGCGTCGGTGGGCTCAGCATCGACCGCGAGCAGGCCGTGCGAGCGGGCCCGCTCCGCGACACGCGCGAGGTCCACGCCGCCGCCATCGTCGGCCAGCTCGATCACGATTTCGTTGCCCACCTGGCGGATCACG
Organism: uncultured Pseudomonadota bacterium; assembly: GCA_937958295.1. GTDB lineage: Bacteria > Pseudomonadota > Gammaproteobacteria > Burkholderiales > Casimicrobiaceae > VBCG01. Next base: position 43,336 of record CALFEY010000080.1, on the reverse strand, counting down.
AGGCGGATCTCACCCGTCTCCGACTTGCCAGCCGCACGCCGGGCCTCCCGTGCTTCGATGCCGTGATCGAGCGCGTTGCGCAGGAGGTGTTCGAGCGGGCCGATGAGCTTCTCGAGCACTGAGCGGTCGAGCTCCACCTGGGTGCCCGTGATCTCGAGATTCGCGCGCTTGTCGAGCTCGCGCGCGGTGGCGCGCAGGATGCGATAGAGCCGCTCCGAGACGCTGCCGAAAGGCACGGTACGGATGGAGAAGAGACGCTGCTGCACGTCGCGCGACAGGCGTGCCTGTGCAAGGAGCGCCGCATCGGCGTCGTCCAGGTTCTTGAGCAGCGACTGCTGCACGGTCGACACGTCGTTGATGCCCTCGGCGAGCGAGCGCGTGAGCTCCTGGAAGCGCGTATAGCGGTCGAACTCCAGGGGGTCGAAGTCTTGGTGCGCTTCCTGCGGCATTTGCGACTGGATCTGCGACTCGGCCTGTATCTCGATCTCGCGCATCTGCGAGCGCAGGCGGATCACGCTGCTCGTGAGCTCGAGGAGGTTGGACTTCAGCGCGCGCAGCTCGCCTTCGACCCGCGCGCGCGCGATGGCCACTTCGCCGGCTTCGTTCACCAGCCGATCGATCACATCGGCACGCACGCGCAACTGCGCGCGCGCACCCGACTCGAGCTCGGGAACCGCTTCGGCGCGTGCCGGTGCAGCGGGCGGGTGGGCGGTCGGAGAATGCGCCGCAGGGGCGAGTGGCGCCGGCGCAGAAGGAGCGGGCGCCACCGGCAACGTGAGCGGCACGACCACCGCGCGCTCGTCGGCGACGAGGTTCGGCGCGGCGATGGCCGATGATTCAGCCGCCGATGTTTCAGCCGCCGATGTTTCAGCCGCCGATGTTTCAGCCGCCGGTGCTTCAGCCGCCGGTGCTTCAGCCGCCGGTGCTTCAGCCGCCGGTGCATCCGCGGACACGAGAGCATCGCCGGTCTCGTCGGGCCCCGTCGCGTCGGCCGCCACGTCCTCCGCCGGTGGCGCCTGCGCGGCCGCCATGGCTGCGACCCATGGCAGCGGAACGTCGACCTCGCTGCGACGCAACGCGTCCAGCACGAAGGCGATGTGGTCGAGATCCTCGTCGAGCGCCTCGAAGAGCGCGGGCGAGGCTTCGACCTCGCCTTCCTCCAGGCGCGTTTCCATGAGATGGGCGAGCTGGCCGAGGCGCATCGCCCCCGCCATGCGCGCGCTGCCCTTGAACGTGTGCAGCGTGCGCCGCAACTGGCCCACGATCGCCCCGTCACCCGGCGCGCGCCGCCACGCGCGCAATTGCTCGCCCGCCTGCGGGAAGAGCTCGCCCGCCTCGTCGAGGAATATCGGCAGGACCTGCGCGTCCACGTCGTCGCGGATGTCGGCGAGCGGGTCCACGCGCGGCGGAGGTAGAACGTCGGCATCGCCCGGCGCCGAGAGCAACGCGAGCTTGGGCTCCAGCGCAGTCACGCCGGCCGTCGTGGTTGATTCCGCAGGCGCGGGGTGGACGAGCTCGAGCGTGGCGCGCTGGCGTTCCTCGGGCGGCAGCGGCACCGGCATCGGCGGTGCGGACGCGACGGGCTCGTCGTGCCATTCACCGGCGCTCATCGCCGAGGCAACATCATCGACCGGGACGGCATCGGCAGGTGAGACGCCGGGAGAAGCGGCACTCTCCGGTACCGCCCCTTCAGGCACTGAATCGGCGTGCGCTGAATGCTCAAGCGCCGCATCGGCAAGCACCTCGTCGAAGGGCGGCTCGATGTCGTCGTCGATGCTTGCCGCGAGCAGCGCCGCGGCCTCGGCATCCGACGCAACGCTCGTGTCCGTGCGCAACTCGTCGAGCTCGCGCTGAATCGCCTCGCCTTCCTGGACATCCTGCGCCGAGAACGCCTCCCGTCGCTTGACGCGATTGACGAGGGCGTCAAGCCCCGCCACCGCGCGGGCAATCACCGGATAGGCTGCACTCGCCATGGGCGGTCCGTTCTGCTCGAGACCGGTGAGCGCCTGCTCGAGCGACTTCGCGGTCGCGGCCAGGAGCGGGAAGCCGCCCGTGCGATGAATGCCGCACAGGGTGTGACTCGCCCGGACCATGGGCGCGCGGGGCACCGCCTGCGGATCGAATTGGAGAAGGGAGAGCTCGTGGGCGAGCGTGGCCAGGTGCTGGTCGGCTTCGTCGCACAGGATCGCCCAGAGCGATCGGGAAACGACGACGCCACCGATGACGATGTCGTCGCCGTTCTCCCCAGCAGCGTCAGCGGTGGCCACCGCCGCCGTCGCCTCGAGCGCAGGCTCGGCTGCGGCAGCGCTCGCCTCCACCACGGCGGATCCGTCCCCCGCGGTTGGCACGATTTCGTCGAGTGCCGGCGTGTCGAGCAGCGGCATCTCGAGTGCGGGCATCTCCAGTGCGGGCCGCTCGAGAGTCTGGCCGGCCGGCGCGTCCGCCACGCCGGAAACGTGCGGAACCGGACTCGCAACGCCGGCGGCCGGCAATTCGTCGAGAACCGGCACGTCGATCTCGACCGAGGCATCGCCTCCGGACCCTGCGAACGCCGGCTCCCACGCGTCCCGGGCGGCCGGAACCGTTGCCAGGTCCTCCACGGCCATCGCCGCAGCGGACGCGACCGCGGGCGCGCCCAGCGCGAAAGCGGGACCCGGCGCCGGCACGTCGTCCTGGCCGGCGGCCGTCTCGTCCGAATCGTGACTGTCGTCGATCGGCAGGGCCACCATCTCGATGACTTCGGTGACCTCGCCCGCCGATTCCACGCCCGACTCGAGCGCTCCTTCGCCACCGGCACCCAGCTCGGGCAACTCGACAAACTCGAGTGCCGGCGCCACCGGTGGCAATGGCGCGGGCAGACTAGGGTTTCGGCGGTCCTCCCCTGCCGGGGGGGCTTGCGCGGGACGCGGCAACTCGATGACGTTGGACGGCGGCGCCGCAGGCGGCTCGTAGCCGGGCAGCTCGCGTTCCACGGCCACGATCGCCGCCCGGAGCGGCCGCGGATCGGCCACCACACGACCCTCGCGCGTCAGTGCATCGACCCAGTGGCGGAAGCTCGTGTGGGCAACTCCCACGAGCGCGACGACCGCGGTGGTGACCGGGCGCTCCTCCTCGATGAGTCGGTTGATGACGCGCTCGGCATCGTAGGCGTACTCGCCGAGCTCGGTGAGGCCCACCATCCGGCCGCTGCCCTTCAGCGTATGAAAGCCCCGCCGCACGGTACGCAGGGCCTCCCGGTCGCCCGGGTTCTCCTGGAGCGCGTGGTGGTTCTGGGCGATACCGTCCAACACCTCGACGGCCTCGAAGAGGTAGATCTCGAGGAGCTCGCGGTCGAGCTCGCCGGCATCGGTGGCGAGCAGGCGCTGCGTTTCGTCGGAGATCTCGGGCGCGGGCGCCGAGGTGTCGGCGATGGCATCGGCAGCCGCGGCGAGGCGCTGCGCGTCACCCGCTTCCAGCTCCGCCACGATGGCGCTCACCTGCGCGGCGAGGTCGGCATCGCCGATGAGCTCGGCGTCGTCGCGCAGGCTCACGAGCTTCTGCTTCAGCGCATCGCGCGCCACGGCATCGCTCGGTGCCGCGTGCAACTCTTCCACGAGACGCGGCAAGGCGCCACGCAACTCGGCGACCGCAGCCTCCACGGAGTCCGTTTCCGCGGGCGCCGGAGCGGGCGCTTCGCCGAGACGCTTGGCGATCAGCGGAGCGATGAGGCGATCACGTTCCGGCCGCTGTTGCTCGACCGCCTCGATGTAGAAGCCGAGGCCGGACAGCGACTCGGCGAGAAGCTCGAGATCGTCGTTGCTGACCGCGCTCTCAGGATCGGCATACGTGGCAATCTGCTGCTCGCACAGCGCGAGCAGGCGATCGGCCTCGTCGAGCCCGAGAATGCGCAGCGCACCGCGAATCTGCGCGCTGTCCTTGGCGAGGGTGGCGAGCTCGGCGCGCTTGGAGTTGTCGCGGAAAAAGGCGTCGAGCACCTGCTCCATGCGACGCAGGTTGACCTGGATCTCGCGGCCCACTTGCGCGAGCAATACGCGCTCCTGCGCACGCTTGCTCATCTCGTCGAGCATCGGCGCGCCGCCGCTGGTCGCGGCGCGTCCCTGGTGCACGGCATCGAGCCGCGCCAGCATCGCATCGACCTGCTGGGGGAACTCCGACGACAGGTTGGAGTAGTTCTCGAAGGCGCTCTCCGCGAGCAGGAGGGCCGTGGCGTACTCCATGGCCATGGGCTCGGAGACACCGGCGGATGGCATGCGGTCGAGCCGCTCCACGAGCGCCGACGTGAGCTTCATCAGCGCGCCGTTATGGATGTCCGCGGCCTTGGCATGCACCGAGGCGAGCGTCTGCTTGAGCTTGGGCAGATTCTCGGCGCGCCCCGAGGCCGCCTTGAGCCACGCATCCTTGGCACCTGCCAGCTGCTCGCGCGCTTCGCGCAGGATCGGCTGCAGCCGCACGACGTCGGCGGAGAGTACTTCCGCCGACGGAATGAGCCCCGACAGCTTGAAGGCGCGCTGGACGGCCTGCACCTGCGGCCCTACCGGCGCGCTGATCGCCACGAAGTAGAGCACTTCACGACGCAGCCGGTCGGCCACCTTGGCGCTGCCCTCGGCGACGCGGCGGATCTGCAGATCGATGCGGGCGGTAAGCTGCTTCACGCCGAAGCCGGCGTCGAGGCCCTTCTCGACCATGCCCTCGAGCATCGCACCCACCGTCCACCAGAAGGCCCGCAGGTTGCCTTGCGTGGTCACGTCCTCGATGCCGGCAACCGCGTCGCGCATCGTGACCGCCCCACCCTCGTCGCCGCGGAGCCAGGCGAGCAGGCCCCGCTGGTAGAGCCGCCGCTGCTTCACGATGTGCGATGGCAGTCGGTTGGGCGGAATCGCCTCGCGCTGGGTGAGCCGCGGCGCGCGCGGAGACAGGTCCGGATAGAAGAGGTCGGTGGGCGCGGCGGCCTTGACGCCGCGGGCCGTCTGCATGGCTTCGTATTCGGGATAGAGCTTGAGCGGTACCGGCGGCGCACCGTTGACGATCTCGTCGAGGAAGATCTTGAGCTTGCGGCACGCTCGATCGATCACGTCGCAACTGGCCGCGGCCTCGCCGGGCGGGAGCTCCTCGAGGCGCGCGAGCTGCCGCTCGAGCTCGTCGGTGAAGGCCACCACGGCGTCGAGCCCCACCATCTGGATGGCGCCCGCAGCCTGGTGGATGTGCGAGCGCGCGTGCTTGAGGGTGTTGCCCTCGGTGGGCGCCGCCTTGAACTGCGCGAGCGACTCGAGGCCCCGCGTGAGCGCCTGGTCGATCTCACCCTGCACCCACGACAGTGGGCCGAGGTCAAACTCCGGAGTGATATCAGTAGCCATGGGCTGCCTTCAGCAAACTTCGCGCCCGCCACCGCAAGCAAGCGGCCGAACGTGCGCTATGAACGAGAACGTCGCAGATGGCAATCGCCTGCTCAGTGACGACCACCGGCGAGATCAGCAATTCCAGCGGCAAGACATTCGTCCTTGCCAAGCCCTCTTTCGGCGGCCGCCTGACTTCTAGTCCAACGCAAGAGACGCAACGCCGGCGATCCGAATCCCGCCGCCCTCGCGAACGCCCTTTGCGTTGGTCAAACCTTGAAACCCGCCACCGACGACCGCAGCTCCTGCGCGAGCTTGGTGAGCTGCCCGATCGACACGTTCGTCTGCTTCGTGCCTTCGGTCGTTTCCTCGGTGATCTTGAGGATGCCCTGCATGCCCCGCGTCACGTCGGTGACCGACGTGGACTGCATCTGCGTCTGCGTGGAGATCCGCGAGATGAGCTCCGCGAGATCGCGCGACACCGTCTGAATTTCCGTCAGCGCCTGGCCCGCGGCATCAGAGAGCTTCGTTCCCTCGACCACGCCGACCGTCGACTTCTCCATGGCGGCCACGGCATCCTGAGTGTCCGCCTGAATGGTCTTCACGATCGCCTCGATCTGCTTGGTTGCTTCACCCGATCGTTCCGCGAGGCGCTGCACTTCTTCCGCCACCACTGTGAAACCACGGCCCGCTTCGCCCGCGGACGCCGCCTGGATCGCGGCGTTTAGCGCGAGCACGTTCGTCTGCTCGGTAATGTCGGAGATGAGCTCCACGATCTCGCCGATTTCCATCGACGATTCGCCGAGCCGCTTGATCCGCTTGGACGTGTCCTGGATCTGCGTGCGGATTTCGTTCATGCCCGCGATCTGGTTCTGCACGACCGTGCCACCCTTCTCCGCGGCGGCCAGCGACTGCTGGGCGACTCGCGCCGACTGGTTGGCGGTTTGTGACACTTCATTGATCGACTGCGCCATCTGCAGCACCGAGGCGGAGGCCTGCTGGATTTCGCGGTTCTGCCGCTGCGAAGCTTCGTACAGACGATTCGAGATGGCCTGCGTTTCCTGCGTGGCCTTGGTCACCTGGTCGGTGGCGGAGTTGATGCCGCGCACCAGCGTGCGCAACTCCTCGATCGTGAAGTTGATGGAGTCGGCGATGGCGCCTGTCACGTCCTCGGTCACGGAGGCCTGTACCGTGAGGTCGCCGTCGGCCAAGTTGCCCATCTCGTTCAGGAGTCGAAGAATGGCCTCCTGGTTGCGCTTGTTCTCGCCTTCGCTATCGAGGGCGCGCGACCGCGCGTCGTCGAGGAAGACCTTGCCGAGGAGCACGAGAGCGGCAAGGGCGAGGGCAGCGAAGACGATGGCCGCCACCAGCGTCCACGTGCGGATGGGACTTCCCTCGTAGGACTCGGCGAGCTTCGTGGTGTCGGCGAGGAGTCCGTCAGCCTCGGTGTTGATGCTGCGCGCCGCCTGCTTCGCCACCACGAGGCGCGGCATGTTGTTGAGGATGGCCGTGGTGCCGGTCTCGTAGCCTGCAAAGCGCTTCTGCAGCTCCGTGAGCGTGAGCCTCGCCTCGTCGCTGCGCACCGGCGCAAGCCTCAGCGGGTCACTGCCGCGCAACAGGCCGGCGAGGATGTCGCGGAAGGTGCCGCTATCCTTGCCCAAGAGGAATGCGACCTCGGGATCGATCTCGTCGGAGGACGCCAGCGCGTTGGCGTTCTTGGCGATGCGCTGCGACAGGATCGCGAGCTGGTTGGCGTAGTCGATCTCCCGCAGGCTGCCGCCGCTTTGCGCGATCTGTGCCGCAGCTTGCTGCGACAGGTCGAGCAGGACGTTGTTGCCGGTGTTGAGCGCGTCCAGGCCCTTGGCCAGCGTGGTGAGGCTCGATTCGTTCTGCACGAGGTTGTTGGCGGCCTGGTCCACGCGCTCCCAGCGCGCCTTCACGTCGTTGAGGAGCTTGGTGGTGGTCGCGTCGAGCGGCACGTCGAGGCTCACGCCGCGGGTGTTGCCGCCCGTCATGAGGGCCTCGAAGTTGGTCTTGAACTTCTCCCGGCTCTCCTTCACCGCCGCAAAGCCGGCGGTCTGGCCCTGCGCTGCGAGCGCGCTGCCGCGGGCAAGGCGCTGCGAGAGCATCTGCATTTCCGTAGCCGTGGCGGCAGCCGCCGAAGTCTGCGCCGACTGCCTCGTATCGAGGAACACCATGAGGGCCGCCAGCATGAGGAAGGCCACCATCAGCACGCCGAGTGTCTGGAACTGCTTGACCACCGGTAGGCCGCCGATGAGCGGCAGGCGCCGGGGCGCCGCGGCCGCGGGGGTGGCCGAGCGCAACTGCTCCATGATGGAAACGGAGGCGAGCGGGTCGTAGCCCGGCGGCGAGGCAGCCGCCATCTTGACCTGCGTCGTGGGCATGTCGAGGTCGGAATCGATGTCCTTGACCTTGTCGCCACCGAAAAACTTGCCGAGTTTGAGCGCCATAGTGCGTTTCTCCCGGTGCGAGCGCCAGGGGCGCCGCAGCCCGTTCCCCTTAGAGTCCCACCTGCAGGAAGGCCGGATCGCGCGCGAGCACCGCGAGATCGATCTCCTGCCACGCGTGGCCGTCGCCGTCCATCCACCGCTGCGCGTACCACGCCGGCGCGCCTTGCGGAGGCGCCGCCGGCGCGAGCTCCGCCACGTTGCGCAATCCCATCACGCGCGTGACGACCACGCCGGCATTGATCTCGCCCGCGCGGGGGCCGAACAGCACGAGCCGCGCCTGCGTGCTGGCCGCGGGCGCCTCGTGGCCGAGGAAGCGCGCGAAATCGACCACGCTGTAGAGATTGCCGCGGATGTTCGCCACGCCGAGGTACCACGGCCGGGTGAGCGGCACGGGAACGATCTCGGGGAGCGTGACCACCTCGCCGGCATCGGCGAGGCGAATGAGCCAGCGATCGCCGCCGCAGGACAGGCCGAGTCGCGACGACTCCACCTGCGCGGCGGTCTTCGTGGCGAGCCGGGCCGCCAGCTCCTGCTGGAACGTGCGGAGATCGAGCTTCGCGGCACGGGCCATAGCGGTTCCTGGGCCGTCAGCCGATCGCCGCGATCTTCTCGAGAAGCTCGTCGCGATTGACGGGCTTCACGATGTAGTCGCGCGCACCTTGCCGCATGCCCCAGATCTTGTCCGTTTCCTGGCTCTTCGACGTGCACAGGATGATGGGGATCGTGCGCGTCTCCGGGTCGCGGCTGATCGCGCGCGTGGCCTGGAAGCCGTTGAGCCCCGGCATTACGACGTCCATCACGATGAGGTCGGGCTTGAGGGCCTTGGCCTTCTGGATCGCGTCCTCGCCGTTGTCGCTCGCGACGACCTCGTAGCCCGACTTGGTGAGCAGGTCGTTCAGCACGTGCCGCTCGGTGGGCGAGTCGTCGACGATCAGGATGCGCCTCACGCCGGGCTTGCCCGCCGCCTTGCGCGATCCCACGACCTCCGCGGCCGTGACCGGGGCGCGCATTTCCTCTAGGCTCTTGCTGTTGTTCGGCACTGCGACTCCCCTGCTGCGGTTGCGGATCCCCGATGCCGGCCGGCCATGGAGCTCCAGAATTGGCCTTCGCGCTGCGCGCTCCGGCATTCGCCCTTGGGACGGCCCGGCGGGCTCATGCCGCTGCCCTGTTCACGTGCGCCGCCACGGCCTTGAGCAGGCTCTCCTTGGTGAACGGCTTGGTGAGGTACTGATCCGAGCCCACCATGCGGCCCCGCGCCCGGTCGAACAAGCCGTCCTTCGACGACAGCATGATCACCGGCGTAACGTTGAAGCGCGCATTCTTTTTGATGAGCGCGCATGTCTGGTAGCCATCGAGCCGGGGCATCATGATGTCGACGAACACGACGTCCGGGCGATGGTCGGCGATCTTGGCCAGCGCGTCGAAGCCGTCCTCGGCGAGGATGACCGTGCACCCCGCCTGCAGCAGGAAGATCTCCGCGCTGCGGCGAATCGTGTTCGAGTCGTCGATCACCATGACCTTCACGCCCTGCAAAGGGTTCTGGTCTGCCACTGCCTCGTGCTCCTTCCACCCCTCGGACTGCGAACAATGCGGCGTCGTGCCCGACCGGTACCGGCAAAACCGCCGCGCGCGCCGGACGCTCCGCAGTTGTCGTGTTCAAGTCTGCCACGTGGCCGGCCCTGTGCCTAGAGCATAAAGCTTGCCGGAATGGGCCGGCTGGGCCCAAAACGCGGCAAATGCAACACCACGGCAACTTTCATTCAGCCAATGTGCCGCGGTGCGGCAGTCAATGCCGTCGGCGGGCGCGGTCCGGGAGCGCGGTCAGCTCGCGAGGAACATCCGATAGGCCGGGTTGGCGGACTCGTCCACGTACGTGTAGCCGAGCCGGTCCAGAAAACGTCGGAAATCGGCCTTGTCCGTCGGCGGCACCTGCATGCCCACCAGGACGCGGCCGTAGTCGGCGCCATGGTTGCGGTAGTGGAAGAGGCTGATGTTCCACCCGGCGCTCATGCTGTCGAGAAAGCGCAGGAGCGCGCCGGGCCGTTCCGGGAACTCGAAGCGATAGAGTAGTTCGTGCTCGGCCGCCGGGGCGTGGCCGCCCACGAGGTGGCGCACGTGCAGCTTGGCCATCTCGTTGTCGGACAGGTCGTAGGCCTCGATGCCGTGCTTGTGGAACAACGCCAGGAGCTCTGCGGTGGCCTTGCGGCCCGCCACCTCAACGCCCACGAACAGATGCGCCTTGGTGGCATCGGCATAGCGGTAGTTGAACTCGGTGACGCTGCGCTTGCCGAGCAACGCGCAGAAGGCCCGGAAGCTGCCCGGCCGCTCGGGAATGGTCACCGCGAAGATCGCCTCACGTGCCTCGCCCAGCTCCGCGCGCTCGGCCACGAAGCGCAGGCGATCGAAGTTCATGTTGGCACCGCAGGCGATGGCCACGTACGTGCGTCCCTCGCCACGATGGGTCTCGCACCAGGCCTTGATGCCGGCCACAGCCAGCGCCCCGGCGGGCTCGAGGATGGACCGGGTGTCCTCGAACACGTCCTTGATGGCCGCGCAGGTGGCGTCCGTATCCACCGTGATCATCTCGTCGACGAGCTCGCGCGCGATGCGAAACGTCTCGCGGCCCACCTGCTTGACCGCCACGCCATCGGCAAACAGGCCCACGTGCGACAGCCGCACGCGACGTCCGGCGGCGATCGATCGGGTCATCGCATCGGAGTCCACCGGCTGCACGCCGATGACCTTCACCGCCGGCCGCACCCGCTTGACGTAGGACGCGATACCGGAAATGAGCCCGCCCCCGCCCACGGCCACGAAGATCGCGTCGAGCGGCCCCTGGCATTGGCGCAGGATCTCCATGCCGATCGTGCCCTGGCCCGCGATGACATCGGGGTCGTCGTACGGGTGCACGAACGTGGCGCCCGTCTTGGCCTGCAGGCGCTGCGCCTCGTCGTAGGCATCCGAGTAGGAGTCGCCGTGGAGCACGACCTTCGCCCCGCGCGCCTCCACGGCCGCGATCTTGATGTTGGGCGTGGTCACCGGCATCACGATCGTGGCGACACACGAGAGCCGCTGCGCTGCCAGGGCCACCCCCTGCGCGTGATTGCCGGCCGACGCCGCGATCACGCCCTTCGCGCGCTCCGCGACCGACAGGTGCGCCATCTTGTTGTAGGCACCCCGCAGCTTGAACGAGAACACCGACTGCTCGTCTTCGCGCTTGAGGAGCACCCGGTTGCGCAGGCGCCGCGAGAGCGTCACTGCTTCGTCGAGGGGCGATTCCACCGCCACGTCGTAGACCTTGGCGGTGAGGATTTTCTGGAGATAGTCGATGGGCATGGCGGGTCGGGCGGGTCGCGCGCCGATCTTGCGGCGAACTTTCGAGAGTAGCAGGTCGGTGCGGCGCAGCGCCACCCGGGGCTTACCGCGCCACCACCGCGCCGCCACGCCTTTCTGCTAGGCTTCGCGCGCCGCCCGCCTCGCCACGCGCCTTTCCGCATGCCCAACGCCCTCGCGCGCCTGACCTCGTTTGCCCGCCCTTCCACGCTCGCCGTGGTGGACTTGGGGAGCAATAGCTTCCGTCTCGAGATCGGCCGGGTGGAAGGCAGCCAGATCTTCCGGCTCGACACGTGGCGCGAGACGATCCGCTTCGGCGCCGGCATGGACGAAAAGGGCAACCTCACGCTCGTGGCACGCAAGGCGGCGCTGGCGTGCCTCGCACGCTTCCGGGAGCGTCTGTCGGGACTGCACCCGTCCGCCGTGCGGGCCGTGGCGACCAACACCTTTCGCGTCGCGCGCAATGCCGCAACGTTCCTCCCGCAAGCGGAAGCCGCCCTGGGTTTTCCCATCGACATCATCGGCGGCCACGAGGAGGCGCGGCTCATCTACCTCGGCGTGGCCCACGTGCTGCCGGCCTCCACCGAGCCGCGCCTCGTGATCGACATCGGCGGCGGCTCCACCGAGGTGATCATCGGCCGGGGCATGACGCCCGAGCGGCTCGAGTCGCTCAAGATCGGCTGCGTGAGCATGACGAGGACGTTCTTCCCGCGGGGCGAGTTGCGCGCGGCCGCCTTCAGCGAGGCGGAGACGCACGCCCGCGCCGAGATCGAGGCCATTGCCCGCGAGTTCGGTCCCGAGCACTGGAAGGAGGCCTTCGCCTCGTCCGGCACCGCCCTCGCCCTCGCCGCCATCCTGGAGGAAAACGGCCTGTCGGCCGGAGGCATCACCCGCGACGGCCTCGCCCGCCTGCGCCGCAAGATGATCGATGCGGGGCGCATCTCGCGGCTCGTGCTGCCGGGCGTCAAGCCGGAACGGGCGCCGGTGCTCGCGGGCGGCTTCTCGATCATGGCCGCGGCGATGGCCGAGCTCGGCGTCTCGCGCATCAATCCGGTCGGCGGCGCGCTGCGCCTGGGCGTGCTGCATGACCTCCTCGGCCGCACCGAGCAGCGTGACAGCCGCGCCGTGACGGTGGACAGTTTTTCCGAGCGCTACCACATCGACCGACCGCACGCGAAGCGCGTGGCCGCGATGGCCAAGGCCATCTACCTCGCGGCCTCGCCCACGCCCGATGCGCAGTTCGCGCAGCGCGTCGAGTGGGCGGCGCTCCTGCACGAGATCGGCTACACCGTCTCGCATATCGGCTTTCACAAGCATGGCGCCTACATCCTCGAGAACGCCGACATGCCGGGCTTCTCCGCGCAGGAGCAGCGCTACCTGGCCGCGCTGGTGCTGGGCTGCCGGGGCGGCCTGTCGAAGATGCCGCAGGTGGCCACTCACCTCGACTTCGCTGCCCAGGTGCTGGCCCTGCGGCTGGCAGTCCTGTTCCACCATGCGCGCCGGGCCATCGACCCCCCCCGCCTCGTGGTCCGGATGGGCAAGACGATCCGCTTCGCCGTGGCCAAGAAGTGGCTGAAGGCGCATCCGCTGACGGAACACCTGCTCGATCTCGAGCGCGCCGAATGGCAGTCCGTGGGACGCCTCTGGAAGGCGTGAGCGCGCGGGCGCACCCGCGCTAGAGGAAGTCCGGACTCAACGCGGCCTTCAATACCACCGCCGCGCCGCCTTCCTTCGCACGGTCGGACAGCCACCACACCGCGCTCTTGCGCACGGACCAGTAGGCCTCCTCCCCGGCCAGGAGGAACGAGGCCACCATGCCCAGCGTGGGCTGGTGCCCGACCACCAGCACGGGCTCGCGCGACTCCGGCCAGTTGGCGGCGGACAGCACGGCCGCCACGCTCGCGCCCGGCGCGATCTCCGGCACCGTGCGGAACTTGCGGTCGAGAGCCAGGGCCGTCTGCTGCGCGCGGTCGGCGGGCGACACCAGGATGCGGCAGGTGTCGGGCAGGTGGGCATCGAGCCACAGCGCCATGCGCTCGGCCTGCTTCACACCCTTGGGAGTCAGGCGCCGCCCGAGGTCGGGCTCGCCCGGCTCGGCTTCGGCATGCCGCCACAGGATCAGGTCCATCGCAAGGCCCCCACCATTATCGTTGCGCGCGTCGTCATTCGCCCGGCTCTTTCGGTGCCCGCAGGCGGGCCAGGAGTTCCGCCTGCGCCGAGCGCGGCTTGCCGCGGCTGCGCACCCGCGCCCACATGCCTTTGGCATCGAGCGCCCAGGCGTCGCGGTTATCGGCAAGATACACCGCCAACCCTTCCTCGATCACGCGCTTGCGGAGCTCCGGATCGCGGATGGGGAAGGCCACCTCCACGCGGCGAAACAGGTTGCGGCCCATCCAGTCGGCCGATGACAGCCACACATCGGGCGTGCCCCCGTTGCCGAAGCACCACACGCGATGGTGCTCGAGGAAGCGTCCCAGCACGGAGCGCACGCGGATGTTCTCCGACACGCCCGGCACACCCGGCCGCAGCGCGCAGGCCCCGCGCACGATGAGGTCGATGGATACCCCAGCCGCGGACGCCGCGTAGAGCGCGCGAATCACGCCCTCCTCCACCAGCGCGTTCATCTTGGCGACGATGCGCGCCGGCCGGCCCTCGCGCGCATGGCGGATCTCGCGACGGATCATCTCGAGGATGCGCCGGTGCATGGTGAACGGCGCGAGCAGGAGCTTGCGCATGCGCCCGGCGCGCGCGAGGCTCGTGATGTGCAGGAACACCTCGTTCACGTCCGCGCACAGCGCGGGGTCGGCGGTGAGCAGACCGAAATCCGTGTACAGCGTCGTGGTGCGCGGGTGATAGTTGCCGGTGCCCAGGTGCGCGTACGGCACGAGGCGCGAACGGCCGCGGCGGTCCCGCTCACGCCGGATCACGAGGGCGAGCTTGGCGTGCGTCTTGAGCCCGAACACGCCGTACACCACCTGGGCGCCGGCGCGCTCCAGCCTCTCGGCCCAGTTCATGTTCGCCTGCTCGTCGAAGCGCGCCATCAGCTCCACCACCACGGTAACTTCCTTGCCGCGACGCGCCGCCTCCACCAGCGCGTCCATGAGCACCGAGTTCACGCCGGTGCGATAGACGGTCTGCTTGATGGCGGCAACGTCCTCGTCCTCCGCCGCCGAGCGGATGAAATCCACCACCGGCTCGAAGGACTGGTACGGGTGATGGAGCAGGATGTCCTGCGCGCGGATGGCCGAGAGGATGTCCGGCGCGGCGGACAGCCGCGCCGGCAGCCCGGGCACGAAGGGTTCGTACTTCAGCGCTGCGATGTCCACCTGGTCCACGAGCGAGGCGAGCCTTGCGATGTTGACCGGGCCGTCGCAGCGATAAAGGTCCTCATCGGCGAGCCCGAACTGGCCGAGGAGGAAGCGGGCCAGTGTCGACGGGCATTCCGCGGCCACCTCCAGGCGCACGGCCGAGCCGAACTGCCGCTGCGGCAACTCGCCCTGCAGCGCCTGGCGCAGGTTCTTGACCTCCTCCTCGTCGATCCACAGGTCGGCATCGCGCGTGACGCGGAACTGCGAGTAGGCCACGACCTCGCGGCCGGGGAACATCTCCGCCAGGTGCGCATGCAGCACGGAGGAGAGCATCACGAAAGCGTGCGCATCGCCGGACACCTCCGGCGGAATGCGGATCACGCGCGGCAACACGCGGGGCGCCTTGACGATCGCAATGCCGGTGCTGCGGCCGAAGGCATCCTTGCCCGAGAGCTCCACGACGAAATTGAGGCTCTTGTTGACCACCTGCGGAAACGGATGCGCCGGATCGAGCCCGATGGGCGTGAGCAACGGCCGCACTTCCTGCGCGAAATAGCGCGCGGCCCACTGGCGCTCCTTGCGCGTGAACTCGGTGCGGCGGATGAGGCGCACGCCGGCATCCGCGAGCGCCGGCAGGACCTCGTCGTTCAGCACGGCGTACTGGCGAGCGATGAGCGCCCGCGCTTCGTCGCCCAGTCGCACCGCGAGCTCGCGCAGCTCGGGCAGCGTGAGGCCCGGCGGTGCCAGCCGCGCGCGTAGCTGCTCCTTCACCCCCGCCACGCGGATCTCGAAGAATTCATCGAGGTTGCTGCCGACGATGCACAGGAAGCGCAGTCGCTCGAGCAGCGGCACGCCCCGGTCCCCGGCGAGCGCCAGGACGCGGCGATTGAAATCGAGCAGCGATAGCTCGCGATTGAGCGGCGGAGTAGCGGGGGCGGTCACACCGGGCAGCTCCCCACCTGCCGCGAAGCGTCCGGCGGGGACCTGGAGGAGTTTCTCGGTGGATTCCATTTACACGCCGCGCATGACGGCCCGATGACGGTGCGAAGGAGCGCTCAGGCGGCCGCACGCCACAGACAGCGCCCCTTCGAGTCGCGATCGAGCGCCTCGAGATAGGCCTCATGCGCGGCGATCTCGTCCGCGGAGGGCAGCAGCACCACGAGCGCGGGACGCCCCTCGGCGAACGTGGTCACGGCGAGGCTGGACAAGCCGGAGGACTCGCCCATGTCGATCGTGAGCGACTCCTGCCCGCGCGTCATTGCGAGGTAGACCTCGGCCAGGAGCTGGGCGTCGAGGAGCGCGCCGTGCAGCGTGCGATGCGCATTGGACACGCCGAAGCGCTCGCACAGCGCATCGAGATTGTTGCGCTTGCCGGGGAACGTCTCGCGGGCGAGCGCGAGGGTGTCGATCACGCCGCTGTACACCGACGCGCAACGCGGGTGCTGGAGCAGATCGAACTCGTAGTCGATGAACGCGACGTCGAACGGCGCGTTGTGGATGATCCACTCCGCGCCGCGCAGGAAGTCGAGGATCTCTCCGGCGTGGTCGCGGAAGCGCGGCCGGCCCTTCAGGTCCTCCCACGTCTTGCCGTGGACCTCCGTGGCGCCAAAGTCGATCTCGCGCTCGGGATCGAAATAGAGGTGGAGCGAGCGGCCGGTGGGCCGCCGGTCGACCATCTCCAGCGCCGCGAACTCGATGATGCGATGCCCGGACTTCGGGTCGAGCCCCGTGGTCTCGGTGTCGATGATGAGCTGGCGCATCGTCAGCGGCGATACTTCTGGATCGTCGACTGGATCTCCTCGATCGCGTGCTCGATCTCGTCGTCGGTCAGGTCGCGCTGCGTGCCCTTGCGATCGGTGAGGGTGAGGGTGCGATCGATCTGCGTCTGGAAGTCGCCGATACCGAGCGACTCGGTGATCGTGGTGGTCTGCTCGTCGGTGAGCGTTTCCGGCCCCCAGCGCACCACGATCGCCGACAGGTTGTCGCCCTCCGCCCCGCCGCGCTTCTCCCCCTCGCGCATCATCTGCGGCGCGGTGGTGAGGATCGGCGTGGAGGTGAGCCAGGTGGCGATCTCGCGCTGGTCCATCACGCTCCACAGGCCGTCGGTGCACATCACGATCACGTCACCGTTGCGCAGCGGCGTGCGGCGGGACAGGTCGATCACCGGGTCCACGAGGCCGCCCAGGCAGCTGAAGATCTTGTTGCGGTCCGGGTGCGCCACCACTTCGTCGGCACCGATAATGCCCTGGTCCACGAGGTACTGCACCTTCGAGTGGTCCTTGGTCGAGCCGATGAGCCCGCCCTGGCGGAAGAGGTACAGCCGCGAGTCGCCGACGTGGCACCAGTAAGCATGCCCGGCCTGCACGATGCACGCCACGCATGTGGTGCGGGGCGTCTCGAGCATGGAGAACTGGTTCGCATACGAGCCCAGCGCGGAGTGCGCGCGGATCATCGTGTCCTGCAGGAACTTGAGGGGGTTCTTGAGGATCGGCTTGGCTTCCTGCTGGAAGCGCTCGATGAACAGCCGCGCGGCGATCTGCGCGGCGATCTCGCCGCCGGCGTGGCCGCCCATGCCGTCGGCGACGACGAGCAGCAACGCATCGCGGCTGAAGGTGTACGCGATACGGTCCTGGTTGACCTTGCGCGAGCCCTTGCGCGACTCCTGGAAGATCGTGAAGCGCATCCCGCGGATTTTACGTCAAGGGCGACGGCGGCAAGCGGGTTCCTTCGCACTCGCGACGGCCAGCGCGCGGCACGCCGCGGCGGCGTGCGGCAGCACGCCCCGGCGGGCGCGCCGGACGATCCCCGCACCGGGAGCTCATGCGCCGATCTCGGAGAAGAGAAGCTTCTTCAAGCTGCCGAAGAAGGTGAGCTTGCGCTTGACCTGGGGAATGTCGCGGATGGCCTTCTGCAGCGCGAACACGCTCTGCGGCCGCTCGAGCGGATCGAGACGAAGGCACCAGTCGATGACTTCGAGGATGTTGTCGGAGTACTGGCCGGCCCAGATCTTCTTGGCGGACACGAGATGATCTTCCGACAGGCGGGCGTCGGCGGCCTGCGGCGCGAACGCGGCGAGACAGGCGAACATCGACGCGCCCACGCCGTACACGTCCGTCCAGGGACCCAGGCGGTCGGGCTCGCGATACTGCTCGGGCGCCGCGAATCCGGGCGTGTACATCGGGGCGAGCTTGGGCCGGGCGCTGGTCAGCGTCTGGCGTGCGGCCCCGAAGTCGAGGAGCACTGGCGAGCCGTCGGTGCGCAGGTAGATGTTGGCGGGCTTGATGTCGAGGTGCAGGAGCTTGTGCGTGTGCACCTCGCGCAGGCCGTTCAGCAGGTGCATGAACACGTGGCGCACCAGGCGCTCGGACATCTGGTCCTGGCGCATCTGGATCTGCTGTTGCAGGGTGCGGCCACGCTCGTAGCGCATGACCATGTACACCGTCTCGTTGGCGCGGAAGAAGTTCAGCACCCGCACCACGTTGGGGTGATTGATCTTGGCCAGCGCCCGGCCTTCCTCGAAGAAGCACTTCATCCCGTAGCGGAACGAGGTGAGGTTCTCCGCCGAGCTCGCGCGAACGATGTCGCCTTCCGTGCGCAGCACCAGCGACGACGGCAGGTACTCCTTGATGGCCACCGGGCTGCCGTCTTCGTCGAAAGCGCGATAGACGATCGAAAAGCCACCGCGGCTGATCTGCCGGTCGATCCGGTAGTTGAGCAGCTGGTAGCCGCCGGCTAAGGCCTGGTTGGTGACGGGCATGGGTCGGTTCTTTTTGCGCGAGGCTTGGGCGGACGGGTATCGGGCCCCGGCGGGCGCGGCCAGCGAGGAGCAAGGCCTCGCAATTCGCATGCCAGTCAAGGCCTGGCATGCTTGCGCAGGCGCCTGATAACGCATACATTCTCGACAACCCGGCCGCCAATGTAAAGGAAGGCGCCGCGCACGCGCACTTTTCGCGGCGCGACCTGCGCCGACGTCTCGGGAAAGCACGACCCTTCCTGACGAATCCGCCCCCGCCTGCCGCGGGCGCCCACGGACACTCCGATGATCCTCAGCATGACCGGCTTTGCGGCGGTAACGGCCGAATTGCCCGGTGTTTCCCTCGCGGTCGAGCTGCGCTCGGTCAACCACCGCTATCTCGACCTCACCGTCAAGCTGCCCGACGAGCTGCGCGCCAGTGAGCCGGCCCTGCGCGAAACGCTCGGCGGGGCGCTGCGGCGCGGCAAGGTCGAGTGCCGCGTGGCGCTCAATCGTACGCAGCAGGGCACTTCCGGCCTCGCCGTGGACGCCACGCGCGTGAGCGAGCTCGCCGCCGCGGCGGCGGACGTGACGCGCGCGGTTCCCGGCGCCCGCCCCCTTTCGGTGAACGAGATCCTGCGCTGGCCCGGGGTGCTCGCCGAGCCCACGGTGCCGCCGGCTGCCTTGGCCGAACGCGTGGCCGGACTCGTCGCGCAGGCGTTGCGCGATCTCGCCGCGGCCCGCCGGCGGGAAGGCGAGAAGACCGCGGCGGTGCTGGAAGCCTGTTGCGCGGGCATCGAGGCGCAGGTCGCGCGCGTCCTGCCGCGCGTGCCCGCCATCCACGCCGCCTATACCGACAAGCTCGCGGCCCGCCTGCGTGAGGCCGCGCTCGACCCGAACGAGGAGCGCTTGAAGCTCGAGCTCGCCCTCTTCGCCACCAAGGTGGACGTGGCCGAGGAGCTCGCCCGTCTCACCGCCCATGTGGCGGAGGTCCGCCGCGTGATCGCCGCCGGCGGCAGCGCGGGCAAGCGTCTCGACTTCCTCGCGCAGGAGCTGCATCGCGAGGCCAACACCCTCGGCTCCAAGTCGGTGGACGGTGAAGTATCCCAGGCCTCGCTCGAGCTCAAGGTGCTGATCGAGCAGATGCGCGAGCAGGTGCAGAACGTCGAGTAGCCCTCGGGCCGACTCCCCCGACCCGCGGCCAGGCGGCGCAAGGGCGCCGCCGCCGGCGCCACGCGCCTCGCGTCAGCGCGTGACCCGGTTCTCCAGCACGCCGATGCCCTCGATCTCGATGCGCACGACGTCGCCATTGCGCAGGAACGTGGGCGGCGTCATGCCGAGACCCACGCCGGCGGGCGTGCCCGTGGCGATGATGTCGCCGGGGTAGAGCGTGATGCCGCGCGAGCACGTCTCCACCAGCGAAGGCAGGTCGAAAATGAGGTCGCGCGTGCGCGCGCTCTGGCGCAGGTCGCCGTTGACCCAGCACCGCACACCGATGTCCGCGGCGTCGACGGCGTCGGCGGTGACGAGCCACGGCCCCATCGGGCAGAACGTGTCGAAGGACTTGCCGAGGTCCCACTGCGCGTGACGCATCTGCACGTCGCGCGCGGTGACGTCGTTGACGATCGTGTAGCCGAAGACATGGGCCATCGCCTGCTCGCGCGGGATGTTGCGCCCGCCGCGGCCGATGACGAGCGCGAGCTCGGCCTCGTAGTCGATTTGGTCGGACACGCCGAGCGGCAGCACGATGGGGTCGCCGGGTCCCACCACGGACTCGGGCACCTTGGTGAACACCATGGGCCAGGCCGCAGGATCCGGGGCGTTGCCCTTGAACACCGACCCCGACAGCTCGCGGGCATGCGCGTGGTAGTTGCGGCCCACGCAGAAGAGATTGCGGCGCGGCAGGGGAATGGGGGCTTCCAGGGTCACCTCCGCGAGCGGGAGCGCCGCGCTGCGCTCGGCAGGCGCGGGCGCGCCCGCCGCCGCGCGCTCCACCACCGCCAGGAGTCCCCGCGCCGCCTCCGCAGCCGGCAAGTCGAAGGGCACGACGGCCACCCCGTCGTCGGTGAGGCGTCCCACGCCGCGCTGTCCGCGGTACGAGTAGGTGGCGAGTTTCACGGCAAGTCTCTCCCGGCTTTGAAGCGCGCCACTGCGGCGCTGCGAGGACCCGATGGTAAGGACCATTTGCCGGCCGCACCTAGCGCTTGCTGTGAATTGACTGTTCACCGCGTCGCGCGCGGCGCCGCTACACGAGCCCGCTCGCCCCCAGCAGGGCGCCAATGCCGAGAAGCCAGAGCAGGTGCAATCGCGTGCGCCACACGAGGATCGCCGCGCCCGCGGTGAGGGCCCACAGTGCCCACGCAGGCGCGGGCCACGACTCGCCCTTGGCGAGCATGAGTCCGATCGAGAACAGCAGCGCCACCACCAGCGGCGCCATCGCCTGCTTGAAGGCGCGCACCGCGCGCAGCCCGCGATGGCGCTGCACCCAGCTCGCCGAGACGTAGGTAAGGAGCGAGCTCGGCAGCATGATGCCTACCGTGGCCACGACGAGCCCCAGCGCGGCTTGCGCATAGCCCCCGGCATTCATGCCGGCGCTCCAGCCAAGGACGGCCACGAACAGGATGTTGGGCCCTGGCGCCGCCTGCGCGATCGCCACGCCATGCGTGAACTGCGCCGCCGTCAGCCAGTGCTGTTGGTCCACCAGGTAACGGTACATCGCCGGCGCGGTGGACATCGCCCCGCCCACCGACATGATCGACCACCCGAGGAAGTGGCCGAAGAACGAGGCCCAGTCGATGCCCGTCATGGCGACGGCTTCCCGGGCACCTGCGGTGCGGTCGCGCCTTGCGCCGGCGGCGGCGACGCGCCGAGCGCGCGATACGCCCACGCCATCGCCACCGCCCCCACCACGCCAAGGACTACGATGAGCGGCAGGCCCAGCACGGTAAAGCCCAGGAACCCGGCGAGCGCCACGATGGCGCATGCCGCGCGGCCCATGACATTGCCCTGCAGCGCGACGATCATCTTGAGCGCAGTGCCGAGGATCAGGCCGGCCGCCACGGCGCCCATCCCACGCAGCGCCCCGCGAGCCACCGGGTGGTCCTGCACGGTGGCATAAAGTAGGGTCATCGCGAGCACCACCGCGAGCGGCAGGAGCAGCATGCCTCCGAGCGCGGCCACCGCGCCCCGCACCCCGAAGTGGCGCTGCCCGATCATGATCGAGAGGTTCACGATATTGGGTCCGGGCAGCACCTGCGCCACGGCCCACTCCTCCAGGAACTCCTCGCGCGACATCCAGCGACGGCGCTCGACGATCTCCCGCTGCGCCACGGCGGCCACGCCGCCGAAGCCCTGCAGGGCCAGGACCGCGAAAGACCAGAAGATATCGGACGGCGAGCGGGGGGCAACGAGCGGAGGGGAATCGGCCATGGTGTCATCATTGGCGGCAAGACGGGCGCCGCGCGGACATTATGACGGCGGCGGCTCGCGCTCGATTCTCACCGCGACAACGTCCTTCCCCGTTTCCCGCCCGATGCTCAACCTCAACGCCCTCGTCACCTTCGCCACGATCGCCGACACCGGCAGCTTCTCCGCCGCCGCGGAAAAGCTCGACGTATCGAAGGCGCTTGTCACCAAGCACCTTGCCGACCTCGAGCGCCTGCTCGGCGTGAAGCTGATGCACCGCACGACGCGCAAGCTCGGCCTCACCGCGGCCGGGAGCGTGTTCTACGACCGCTGCAAGCACGTGATCGCGGAAGCCGAAAGCGCCGTGCACGAGGTCGAGCAGTTCCGTCACGCCCCCGGCGGCCACATCCGCATCAGCGCCGCAATCGCCTTCGGTCGCCTTCATCTCCTGCCCGCGCTCACGCGCTTCCTGCATGCGCATCCCGACGTGACGGCGGAGGTGCATCTCACCGACCGCTTCGCGGACCTCGTCACCGGTGGCGAGGACCTCGTCATCCGCTCGGCCGACATCCCCCGTCTGCGCACGCTCGTGGCGCGGCGGCTCGCGCCATGGCGATGGGTGCTGTGTGCCTCGCCGGACTATCTTGCCACCCACCCGGCCCCGGCCGTGCCGCAAGACCTCACGCTCCACAATTGCCTCTTGTACTGCTCGAACAGCCGGGGGGAGTGGCAGTTCCGCCAGGGCGCCAAGGAGGAAACCGTGCGCGTGCACGGCAGCTTCAGGGCCAACAACGCGGACGGCATCCTGCAGGCGGTGCGCGGCGGCCTTGGCGTGGCGGCGCTGCCCACCATGGCGGCGGCCGATGACCTCGTGGCAGGCCGCCTGGTGCGCCTCCTGCCGCAGCACGAGCTGCCCGCCGGCGTGCTCTACGCCGCCTACCTGCCCAACCCCACGATGTCGCAGTGCGTACAGACCCTCGTGCGCTTCCTGGTCGACGAGTTCGGCGACGCCCCACCTTGGGACCGGCGTCTCGGAATGGTGCACGAGAGCGGCCCGGCGGCCTTGCGCCACGGACTTGAATAGACTGTTCACGAGATGGTGTTGTTCGCGTCGTTGCGGTCCCGCAACATCGGCGTTCGCGCGCGGCTGTCCTTGCAAGCCGTCGATCTCCACCTCCTGACTGGGAGCACGCCGATGACCCTTTCCGTGTTTCGTCGCCCCCTTCGCCTGCGCAGGCTGCTGGCGCCGCTGCTGGCCCTGTCCCTCCTCGCCCCCGCTATCGCGCAGGATTACCCGAATCGCCCGATCAAGGTCGTGGTTCCCTACTCCGCCGGCGGCGCGTCCGATGCGCCAATGCGCGTGATCGCGCAGGAGCTCTCGCGCCAGCTCAACCAGCAGGTGGTCGTCGACAACAAGCCCGGCATGGGTGCGATGGTCGGCGCCGACTTGGCGGCCAAGTCGGCCCCCGACGGCTACACGCTGCTGCTCGCCTCCAATCCGCAGGTGATCAGCCCGTCCCTGTACGGCAAGCTCACCTTCGACCCGGTGGAGGACTTCGCGCCGATCTCGCTGTTCGGCCGCGAGCCGGCGGTGCTCGTCGTCCACCCGTCGTTCCCGGCGAAGACGCTGCAGGAATTCGTGGCCTACGTGAAGCAGAACCCGGGACAGGTGGACTATGCGTCGTCGGGCAACGGCAGCGCACAGCACCTGTTCATGGCGATGTTCCTGTCCCGCGCGGATCTCAAGATGACCCACATCCCGTACAAGGGCAGCGCGCAGGTGACCACGGACCTGCTCGGCGGGCAGGTCAAGGTCGGCATGCCGGGGCTGGCCACGATGGCCAACCACATCAAGGAGGGCCGCCTGCGGGCGCTCGCGGTCACGGGCAGCAAGCGCTCGCCGCTGCTGCCCGACGTGCCCACGATCGACGAAGCCGGCTATCCCGGCTATTCCGCGTACGTGTGGAACGGCCTCGTCGCGCCGAAGGGCACGCCGCAGCCGGTGCTCGATCGCATGCACAAGGAGCTCGTCATCGCGCTGCAGACGCCCGCCGTGCGCAACTTCATGCAGGGTGCCGCCATGGAGCCTTTGAGCTCGACGCCGGCGGAGTTCGGCACCTTCCTGCGGCAAGAGCGCGACCGCGCGGCCAAGACGATCAAAGAGGCCGGCGTCCGCGTCGATTGACGCACGCGATCCGGCCGCGAGAGCATCCACGCCATGCCCCTCGAGCGCTTCGGCACCACCGCCTTCGTCCCGGGCGAGGTCGTGCACGTCCCCTTTGTGCGGGCGGGCAACTGGGTGCTGGGCACCGGCCTGCGGGCCGTGCTGCCCGACGGTCGTCCCGACCTCGATGTCCTGCGCAAGGATCGCCCGCTCGGCGTTGCGCCCCAGGCACAGCGCGAGGCCGAGGCGATCTTCGCCCGCATGGACCGCTCCCTCCAGGCCGCCGGCAGCGCGCTCTCGCAAGTCGTACGCCTCGACCAGTACTATCCGCACGCGCACAACGTCGATCCCTACCACGTGGCGCGCAAGCAGGCCCTGGCGGGCCAGGTGGCGCCGAGCACGTCGGTGATCGTCGACGCGCTCGTCAACCCCGGCATGTCGATGGACGTGCAGGTGCTCGCGCCCACGCTGGCCAGCGGCTACGCGGTCGAGGCTCTTGGGCGCGACCGCCTCAACGTGCCAAGCACCTCGGGCTACGCGCCGTGCGTGCGCGCCGGCGATCTCGTCTTCGTGGCGGGGCAGCTCGCGCGTGACGCTTCCGGCGCGCTTGCCGCGGAGGCGATGGTGCCTCCGGGCCAGCTATGGAACGGCACGCGCATCAAGCTCGAGACCGACTACCTCGTGCAGCAGCGGCTGGTGCCCGCCCTTGCGGCCGCGGGCAGCGCCCTCGATCTCGTGCTGAAGGCACAGGTGTACTTGAGCCATGCCGAGGACTTCCCCGCCTTCTGGCAGGCGTGGTCGCGCGCCTTCGACGGCCGCATCCCGCCCACCACCGTCGTGCCCGTCCGGCACCCGGCCTTCGGCACGAGCGCCGCCACCATCGAGGTGAACGTGGTGGCCGCGCACGCACAAGCGAAGGGCCGCATCCGCGACATCGAATGCGAAGTGGAGCTGCCCGGCCCCGGGATGTTCCCAGCCCGCAGCTTCGACGGCCTGCTCTTCGTGGCGGGTCTCATGGGCATCGAGGACGGCGGCGCCTGCGCGGCGGCGCGTACCGATCCCGCCGCGCCCTACTATCGCGATGCCGTGCACGCGCAGATGACCGACGTCATCGCCAAGGCCCGCACGATCTTCGCCGCGGCCGGCAGCGATCTCACGCAGGTCGCGCGCCTCATCTATTTCCTGCCCGACCTCGCCGCGTTCCGCAGCGCCCACCTGGCGTGGGATCCTGCGTTGCGCGGCGCGGGCCTGCCATTCACCGCCATCGGCACCGCGGCGCCCGCGCTCGCGCCCGACGCCGGCCTGGTGGTGGACTTGTGGGGGCACGTCCCCGGCTGAGCACGCGCTCGCGCCCCACGGCCTGTCACGGATACACGGCGGGCGGGTGCGAGAAGAATGCGTGCAGGATGTGGTAAACGGTGCGGTAGTTCTTCTGCTGGAAGCTCGCGTGCGAGATGCCGGCCATCACCGAGAACTGCTTGTCGCTGCTGGGCAGCCGCTGGAAGAACTCGAGCAGATCGTCCAGGCTCGCGATGCCGTCGTACTCCCCACGCATCACCAGGGTAGGCATCGTGATGCGCGCGGGGTCGACGAGCGGCAGCTTCGCGCACATGTCGACGTAGGTGCCGGTGGGCATCGAGTCGTCGAGGGTCAGGATGCCGTCGGCGAAGGCATCCACCACGCGCTCCTCCGCCACACCCGGGTGGTCACGATTGAAGATGCTGTGGACGAAGGCGCGGTCGATCGGGCGGCGCGTGCTGCCCGTCCACTCGGCCATGCGCTCGCGCCGCTTGACCAGCGTGGGGCTGCCTTCACCGGTCCACACGAACGCATCGAGGGCGAGGCGCGCCACGCGCTCGGGGTTCTGCTGCGCGAACAGCGCGGCCTTGAGTGCCCCGGACGAGATGCCGTACACCATGAGACGGGGCACGCCACTGGCGGCGAGCACGTGCGCGCTCGCCGCAGCGAGGTCCTGCGCGCCGTTGGCGATGTCGAAGTTGATGGGGCGGTGCTTGCTCGACCTGCCGTAGCCCTCGTTGTCCAGGCACCACGTGTCGAAGCCGCGCTGCGCGAACCAATCCATCACGGAGGAATCCGGGCGGCCAGGCACGGACAGGTCGAACGTGGGCTGCGACGCCATCGACGAGCCGTGCACAAAGAGAAGCGTGCCGGCCGGCGGGACTGTCGGCGAAGCGCGCTTGCGCCACAGGAAGAGGCGGACGCCGCCATCGCGCTCGACCCAGTGCTCCTCGCCTCCCGACCACGTGACATGGGGCCGGTCGCTGGTCGCTGGTGTCGTGAGAGGGGTCATGGGCGCACTCCGCAGATTGGGCCGCTCATCATGGGCAGGCGCACGATGCGGGACAAGGCCTTCCGGTGAACAATGAATTCACGTCGACGCGGCGTGCCATCGCGGCCGTGCGGCGGCTGCCGCGGGCGTGCCAAGGCCCCGGTTGGTAGAATTGCGCCTGCGCTTGCGCGTCGCCTGCCTCGGCGCGAAACGCCGGGCCCTTCGTCCTTGCGGGATGTCTAAAGCGAGGATGCCCGACCGATCGGGCAAAGGCGCATCACGAGACGACCATGCGATGGACAACGAAGACGGCGCGAGATGACGGCTGATTTCCTTCCCACGGGGCGCGACCTCGCGTCCGAGGCGGGGGCCATGCGGCATGCCGCCCGCCGTGGGACCCCGGGCCTTGGGCTCGCGCCGTGGCCGCGCCGCGCGCGCGCGGTCGCCGCCATCGCGCTCGCCGCCTGTGCGTTGTCGGCCCACGCCGGGACCGTCACCGGGAAAGCCGCCTACCGCGAGCGCATGGCCCTTCCGTCCGGGGCGACCTTCGAGGCCGCCCTTGAGGACGTCTCGCGCGCCGACGCGCCGGCCGTGATCCTCGGACGCTTCGGCCCCGTGCCCGCGACCGTCCCACCCTTCCCCTTCACCATCAGCTTCGACGATGCGAAGGTGACCCCGCAAGGGCGCTACAACGTACGGGCGAGCGTTCGCCACGAGGGCCGCCTGCTCTTCACCACCGACCGTTACACCGCCGCGCTGGGCCGCGACCGCCCGCTCGATCTGCGTCTGGTCAAGGTGACGGGGACGCCCACCCCGCCCGCCACGGCCACGCCCTTGCGTAATACCTACTGGAAGCTCGTGGCCTTGAAAGGCAAGCCTGCGCAGGCGTTCAAGGACCAGCGCGAGCCACACCTCGTGTTCAAGGCCGACGAATTGCGCGTGAGCGGCAGCGGCGGCTGCAACAATCTCGCGGGCGGCTTCACGCTCGAGGGCGACCGCCTTGCGCTCTCGCAGATGGCCGGCACGATGATGGCCTGCCCGCACGGGATGGAGCAGGAAGCCGCCTTCCTCGCCACGCTCGCGACGATCGCGCGCTATCGCATCGCCGGCGACGCGCTGACGCTCTTCGATGCCAAGGGCCGGGCGCTGGCGAAGTTCCGCGCCGTGGCGCTGCGTTGAAGGCGAGCGCCATGACCGCCCCCACCGTCATCGCCACCAAGGCGCCGCCCGCGTCGGGGTGCCTGTTCGTCCTCGCCGCGCCCTCGGGCGGCGGCAAGACGAGCCTCGTGAAGGCCCTGCTCGAGCGCGAGCCGGGCATGCGCCTGTCCGTGTCGTACACCACGCGCGCGCCGCGTCCCGGCGAGCGCGACGGCGTCGATTACCACTTCGTCGACGAGGCGACGTTCACGGCGCTGAAGGACGCCGGCGAGTTCCTGGAGTTCGCCCACGTCCACGGCAACTGGTACGCCACGTCGGCCGCCTGGCTGACGGCGCAGGTGCAGGCCGGCCACGACATGCTCCTGGAGATCGACTGGCAGGGCGCGCGCCAGGTGCGCAGGCTCATGCCGGGCTCCGTGTCGATCTTCATCCTCCCGCCCACGCTTGCCTCGCTGGAGGAGCGCCTCAACAAGCGCGCGCAGGACGCGCCCGAGGTCATCGCGCGCCGCATGGAGGCCGCCCGCGAAGAGATGCGGCACTGCGGCGAGTTCGATTATGTTATTATGAATCAGGACTTTGCGAGAGCCGTCGACGACCTCTCGGTCATCGTGCGGGCAGCCCGCCTCGCGGCGCCGCGACAGCAGGTACGGCACGCCGCGCTCATCGCCGATCTCTTGCATCCATAATTCACCGGAGTTCGTCATGGCCCGCATCACCATCGAAGACTGTCTCGCGCGCATCCCCAACCGGTTCGAGCTGACCCTGGCCGCCACCAACCGCGCCCGCCAGATCACCGCCGGATCCGCCCCCATGGTCGACGCCGACCGCGACAAGCCCACGGTGATCGCCCTGCGCGAAATGGCCGCGGGCAAGATCGGCATCGAGATGCTCACCAAGACGGGCCCCACGCTCCCCACGTCCGTTTGAGTTAGCGCGATCCCGGCGCCATCTGCAGGCTGATGTCCGAGATCGCGGAGTTCACCAAGCACCTGGGGCACTACCTGCCGGCCCCGGACGTCGCCCTCGTCAGCCGCGCGTTCGAGTTCTCCGAGTCGGCGCACCGCGGCCAGTTCCGCAAGTCGGGCGAGCCGTACATCACGCATCCGCTCGCCGTCGCGTCCATCCTGTCGCAGTGGCGGCTGGATGCCCAGGGACTCGCCGCCGCGTTGCTGCACGACGTGATGGAGGACACCTCCGTCACCAAGAACGAGCTCGAGAAAAGCTTCGGCAAGCCCGTGGCCGACATGGTCGACGGCGTGTCCAAGCTCGACCAGATCGAGTTCACGAGCAAGGAGGAGGTGCAGGCGGAGAGCTTCCGCAAGATGCTCCTCGCGATGGCGCGCGACGTGCGCGTCATCCTCATCAAGCTCGCGGACCGGCTGCACAACATGCGCACGCTCGACGCCATGGCGCCGGGACACCGCAAGCGCATCGCCAAGGAAACGCTCGACATCTACGCGCCGATCGCCAACAGGCTCGGCCTCAACTCGCTCTACCTCGAGCTGCAGGACCTCTCCTTCAAGCACCTCTATCCCCTGCGCTACCGGGTACTCGCGTCGTCCATCAAGGCCGCCCGCGGCAACCGCCGCGAGGTGATGAACCGCCTGCTCGACGTGATCCGCGAGGGCCTCGCCAAGGAGAACGTGCTGGCGGTGGTGAGCGGGCGCGAGAAGTCGATCTACTCCGTCTACAAGAAGATGCGCGAGAAGCACTACACGTTCGCGCAGGTCTTCGACATCTACGGCGTGCGCGTGCTGGTGGCCGACAAGACCAACTGCTACGCCGCGCTCGGCGTGCTGCACGATCTGTACAAGCCCATCCCCGGCAAGTTCAAGGACTACATCGCCATCCCCAAGGCCAACGGCTACCAATCGCTGCACACCACGCTGTTCGGCCCCTTCGGCACGCCGCTGGAGGCGCAGATCCGCACGCACGACATGCATCGCGTGGCCGAGGCCGGGGTGGCCGCGCACTGGCTCTACAAGGCGGGCGGGGAGCTCGACCTCGCCGAGGCGCAGCGCGAGACCTCGCGCTGGCTGCAGAGCCTCCTCGAGATCCAGTCCGATACCAAGGACAGCAAGGAATTCCTCGAGCACATCAAGGGCGACCTCTTCCCCGACGAGATCTACGTCTTCACGCCCAAGGGCAAGATCATGGCGCTGCCGCGCGGCGCCACCGCGGTGGACTTCGGCTACGGCGTGCACACGGACATCGGCCACCACTGCGTGGCCGCGCGCATCAACTACGAGCTGCTGCCGCTGCGCACCGAATTGAAGAACGGCGACCACGTCGAGATCCTCACCTCGCCCACTGCGCGGCCGAATCCGTCCTGGCTATCGTTCGTGGCCACCGGCAAGGCACGCTCCCGAATCCGGCATTACCTCAAGGGCTTGCAACAGAAAGAGTCGGCGGCGCTCGGTGAGCGGCTGCTCAACCAGGCGCTCGCCACCCTCAAGGTCGAGCCCGACGCGATCTCGTGGGATCGCTGGGAGGCGCTCGCCAAGGAATACGGCGCCAAGAGCCAGCTCGACATCCTCGCCGACATCGGCCTCGGCAAACGGCTGTCGTTCGTGGTTGCGCAGGCACTGACCAAGGTGCCCGGCAAGACTGAGGAAACGCACGCGGCCTCCGCCAATCCCGGCAAGGCCGCCGCGCTGTCACTGCGTGGCGTGGAAGGCGTCGCCATCCAGTACGCCAAGTGCTGCCGACCGATTCCGGGCGATGCGATCGTGGGCCAGTTCAGGCGCGGTCAGGGCCTGCTCGTCCACACGCGGGAGTGCGTCACCCTCAAGAAGCAGCGCGTGGATGCGAGCGAGCTCGTCGACGTCGAATGGGCTTCCGACGTCCAGGGCGTGTTCGAGACAGGCATCCGCCTGCTCGTGGCCGATCGCCGGGGACTGCTCGCCGAGCTCGCATTGGCCATCGCCGATGCCGAAGGCAACATCGACACAGTGTCAATGGAGCGGCCGGATGGCGGCGAGGTGCTGGCGATGTTCTTCGGCGTGCAGGTGCGCGATCGGCGCCACCTGGCGCAGGTGCTGCGCTCCCTGCGGCGGGTGCCCGACGTGAAGCGCGCCCAGCGCACGCGCACTTAGGACCGTCGGGCCGGCAGCAGGGCTTCAGGGCCCGCTGCCGAGCGAGCCAGGGGACGTCAGGCCGGTTGCGAGGACAGAAGCTTCTGCAGCTCGCCCGTGGAGTACATCTCGCGCACGATGTCGCAGCCGCCCACGAACTCGCCGTTCACGTAGAGCTGGGGGATCGTGGGCCAGTCGGCGTATTCCTTGATGCCCTGCCGGATGCCGTCGTCGGCGAGGACATTCACGGAGTAATAGTCCGCCACGCCGCAGCGCTTGAGGATCTCCGCCACCGTCGCGGAAAAACCGCACTGGGGAAACTGCGGCGTGCCCTTCATGTAAAGAACCACGGGGTGCAACGTGACCTGCTCGTGAATGGTGTCCTGGATGCTCATGGGCGCTCCTCGCGCGGGAGAATGCTGCGGATTCTACCTTCTTGGGGACGGCTCCCGGCCGAATCAAGCCTTGGCCGTGCGGGTCCCCCGCGCGACGACGTACTCCGGCTTGCCGGTGGCGAGCCAGGTGACGATGTTCTGGGCCGCCTTCCGGCGCAGCTCCTTTTCCGCATCGGTGGAGTAGAACGCCGCGTGGGGGGTGAGGATCACGCGGGGATGGGCGAGCAGGGCGGAATCCGCCGGCACGGGCTCCTGCGGCAGCACGTCGAGCCCCGCCGCCGCCACGGCACCCGAGTCGAGCGCCATCAGCAGGTCCGGGACGTTCACGATGGCCCCGCGGGCGGTGTTCACGAGGTAGGTGCCGCGCTTCATGGCGGCGAAGAAGCGCGCGTCGAGCATGCCGCGGGTCTCGCTCGTGAGCGGCGTGTGCACCGACACGACATCGGCCTCGCGCGCGAGTTCGGCCAGGGAATGCACCCGCTCCACGTAGGCGGGGAAGTCGCCGTCGATGAGGTACGGATCGTAGGCCACCACGCGCTTGAAGGTATTGCGGGCGATGTGCGCCATGCGCTTGCCGATCCGGCCGAGGCCCACGATGCCGAGCGTCATGGTGGAAGGGCGCGGCAGGGTGCCGGACGACTGGAAGTACCACGTCCCGGCATGGATGTCCCGGTTGTACGCAACGATGTTGCGGATGGACGCGAGTGCCAGCGCCAGCGCATGCGTGGCCACCTCCCCCACGCCGTAGTCGGGCGAATTCGCCACCCACACGCCGGCCTTCTCGCAGGCCTCGGTGTCGACGGTGTCGTAGCCCGCGCCGATGCGACTCACGATGCCGAGCTCCGGCATGCCCGCGATCACCTTGGCGGTGATGGGTGCGTATTGCAGGAGGATGGCGCAACAATCGCGGCCGTGCCGGATCACGTCCTCTTCCGTCTTGCACTGGGCGACCACCACCTCGAGGCCGGCCGGCCCGAAGAGCGATCGCTCGAGCTCGATGTCGGCGTAGTCGTTGTCGGCGTAGAGGATGCGTGGCATGAAAGTGGGTGTCCGTTCGGGAGTGGAAGGGATGGCGCGCGCGGCAAGCCGTCGCGCGAAAAATCGCAAAGGGTACGGGGCGCGCTGCAAATTGGTCAAGTGGCCTGACCCGTTGACGGCGTCCAGGTACCTGACGGGGCACTCGCGATCGATGCGACGGGCGCATAATCCCGCCCATGAAGCTCCTCCCCACCACGATCGCCGGGAGCCTGCCCAAGCCCGCCTGGCTGGCCGAGCCGCTCGCGCTCTGGGCGCCCTGGAAGCTCGAGGGCAACGCGCTCGAGCAAGGCAAGCGCGACGCCGTTCGCCTCGCCCTGTTCGACCAGGAGCACGCCGGCATCGATGTCGTGACCGACGGCGAGCAAACCCGCCGGCACTTCGTGACGACCTTCATCGAGGGCCTCGAGGGCGTGGACTTCGCCAATCGCAAGACCGTCCGCATCCGCAACCGCTACGACGCCGACGTTCCGATGGTGGTGGGACCCGTGGCGCGGCGGCATCCGATCTACGTCGACGACGCGCGCTTCGTGGTGGAGGAGACGGCCCGGCCGGTCAAATACACGCTGCCGGGTCCCATGACCATGGTCGACACCCTCTACGACGGCCACTATCGAAGCCGCGAAAAGCTCGCTGCAGCCTTCGCCGACATCCTGAACGAAGAGGCGCGCGCCATTGCCGCCACGGGCGTGGCGGTCATCCAGTTCGACGAGCCGGCCTTCAACGTCTACTTCGACGAGGTTCGCGAGTGGGGCATGGCCACGCTCGAGCGCGCCGCCGCCGGATTACCGTGCAAGACGGCCGTGCACATCTGCTACGGCTACGGCATCAAGGCGAACAACGACTGGAAGAAGACCCTGGGCAGCCAGTGGCGCCAGTACGAAGAGACCTTCCCCCTGCTCGCCCGCTCGACCCTCGACCAGGTGTCCCTCGAGTGCGCCAACTCGCACGTGCCCATCGAGCTCATCGGCCTCCTCGCCGGCAAGGACGTGATGGTGGGCGCCATCGACGTGGCCAGCGACCGGGTGGAGACCCCCGAGGAGGTGGCCGCGACGCTGCACGCTGCCCTCCGCCACGTCCCCGCCGAGCGTCTTCTCCCCTGCACGAATTGCGGCATGGTCCCGCTCTCCCGCGACCTCGCCCGGGGGAAGCTTCGCGCACTGGCCGCGGGCGCCGCCCTCGTCCGGCGGGAACTAACCGGCCAGGGTTAGGGTCCATCGCTGGGGCAATCCATTCCCGGGGAGGGGTATTCCCAAAGCTCGGGTGATCGCGTATGCTCCCAAAGGTGTTTTGTTTCAAGTACTTTAAGCACGCCCAAGCCCGGTCGCCGGCACTGCCGTCGCAGTGCCGATCCTGATTGCGGTTCCGTACTTTTCTGTCCTTGAGAATGAAACATGGGGCGGGCTATCCGCCCGCCGATCACTTATCTTGAGGAATCTCGGAAATGGCAACTGGTACCGTAAAGTGGTTCAACGACGCGAAGGGCTTTGGTTTCATTACGCCCGATGGCGGTGGTGAAGATCTGTTCGCGCATTTCTCCGCGATCAACATGCCCGGCTTCAAGACGTTGAAGGAAGGCCAGAAGGTCTCCTTCGAGGTCACGCAAGGCCCCAAGGGCAAGCAGGCGAGCAACATCCAGGCGTCCTGATCGCGCGCATCACGCAACAACGAAAAGCCGGGGCATGCCCCGGCTTTTTTTGCTCTCGCGACAGACTCGAAGTCGGTTACACGACCCGCATCCCCGCATCCCACACTCCGCGTAACGCCGCTTGGCGTGTCGCTATCGACCACCGGAGCGCCGTCCCGCGCGCTCCGGTGCATGCATCACGCTAGCGGCGCCCCCGGCGTGCCCGCAACTGCGTCGCACCAGCCGCGGCGAGCAGCAACGCGGCAATCAGCAAGGCGAGCGGCGAGTCGACGGGAATCGGTTCACCCGTGTCCGGCGGCGGCACCGGCGGGATATTGACGATGGGTGTCACCACCGTCGACGTATCGCCGCCACCCGTGTCGCCACCCCCGACCACAGTGGCGATGTTGGTCACCGAGGACGGCGGGTCATCCGCGACGTTCACGGTGAGCGTGATCGGCGGATAGCTCGCGCCCGGCGCCAGCGGATCGCTGCGCGTGCAGGGCCCGGCCGGCTGCGTGCACGTCCAGCCGGGGCCGGTCATGCTGGTGGCCGTGAGGCCAGGCGGCAGCATGTCGCTCACCGTCACTACCCCGCTCGTGGGTACGTTCCCGTGATTGGTCACCACGATCGTGTAGGTCGCACCGTCCTGTCCCGCGTAGAAAGTGCCGTTGGCAATCTTCACGATGCCGAGGTCCACTGCCGGCGTCCCACCAATGGGCGTGACCACCGTGGACGACTCGTCGCTCGGATCCGGATCGACCACGCCCGGCGGCGGGGTGATCGTTGCCGTGTTGGTGATCGCACCCGTGGCCGAAGCGGAGACCGTGGCATTCACCGTGAACGTGGCGGTTCCGCCCACGAGCAGATTCACGCTCGCATTGATGTTGCCGGAGCCGGACGGCGGTGCAGGACAGCTGCTGCCTGGCGACGCCACGCAACTCCACGTGACGTTGTCGAGGCTCGCGGCGAACATGTCGGAGACGGTTGCGCCCACCACCGGCGCCGGGCCGGCATTGGCCGCGACGATCGTGTAGGTGATCGATCCTCCGGGATTGACGGAGGCCGGCGTGGCCGTCTTCACGATCGAAAGATCGGCCTGCGGGATCGGGCCCGCCACCACCGTGATCGGCGCGCTCGCCGGCGGCGCCGGTCCGGCGCTCGTGGACAAAGAGCCCGTGGTGTTGATCACCGTGCCTACCGTCGACGACGTGATGCTCACCACGATCGTGCAGCCGCCGGGCGGAATACTGCTTCCCGCTGCCATCACGATCGAGTTCGCCGCCACCGTCACGCCCGTGCACGTTCCGAGATTACCCGACGCGGTGACCACGCCCGGGGGCATGTTGTCCGTGAACGGGGCGCTCAGCGTGATAGCGGTCGCGTTGGTATTGCCGAGCGAGAGGGTGAGCGTAGCGGTGCCCCCGACACCAATGGTGGCCGGCGCGATCGTCTTCGCAAGCGTGGGCGGCGTTCCGCCGCCGCCACCACCCCCGGTCACGGTAAGCGGCGCGCTGGCAGGCGGCGCGTCGCCGGCGCTCGTCGCGAGCGGTCCCGTCGTGTTGGTGACGGTGCCCTGCGTGGACGAGGTGATGGCCACCACGATGGTGCAGCCGCCCACGGGAATCGCGGTACCGGCTCCCATGCCGACGCTCGTCGCGCCCACCGTCACGCCCGTGCAGGTGCCCGTGTTGGCGGACGTGGTCGTCACGCCTGCCGGCATGTTGTCGATGAACGGGGCCGTGAGAGTGGCCGGCACCGTATTGGGGTTGCCGAGTGTGAGCGTGAGCGTTGCGCCGCCCCCTGCGGTGATCGAGGCGGGCACGATGCTCTTGCCGAGCGAGACCGAAGTCGTGGCGAGCGTGTTGCTGTCGCTCGCGCTGCCCTGGGCCCCCGACGTCGAATCGCTCACGGTCACCACGTTCACCAGCGGATTGGCCGTCATGCTCGACGCGAACGCGACGGGCACGGTGAACGTGAGGCTGTTGCCTGCGCCCGCGGGAATAGTCGAGCCAATAGTGCCGAAGTTATCGGCGCCTGCGACCCCGCCGGTCAGGATGCCGCACGTCGCGGCGCCGGCGGCCACGCAGTTGACGGACGCGTTGAGCGTCACGCCCGCCGGGAAGATGTCGCTCACGGACACCGTGAGGGCATCGGAGATCCCCGTGTTCGTCACCACGATGGTGTACGTCGTGGTGCCGCCCGGCATGTACGTGGTCTGGCCGTCGGTCTTGGTGATCGCAAGCGCCACGCTCTTCGCAAGCGCGTTGCTGTCGTTTCCGCTCGCCGTGGCCCCCGACGACAGGTCCGTCGCGGTGGCGGTGTTGATGAGCGGATTGGCCGTCATGCTCGGCGCGAATGCGACAGGCGCGGTGAAGACGAGCGCGTTGCCCGCCCCCGCCGCGATCGCGCCGCCCGTGGTGCCGAGGGCAGCCTGGCCGGCAGTGCCGGTGACGGTGCCGCACAACGCCACGCCCGTCGCGGCGCAGGTGGCCGGCGCCGTCAGCGTCACGCCCGCAGGCAATGCATCGTTCACCGTGACGTTGAGCGCATCGGATAGTCCCGTGTTGGTCACCGTGATCACGTAAGTGCCGGTACCGCCCGGAACGTAGGTGGTGGCGTTGTCCGTCTTCACCACCGCGAGCGTCACGCTGGGCGAGCGACCGTTGCTGTCCGTGCCCGCGCCAGTCGCGCCGGTGGGAACGTCCGTGGCGTTGGCGGTGTTCACCAGAGGATCCGTGGCGAGCGTGGGAGCGAAGGCCACCGGCGCGGTAAACACCAGCGCATTGCCCGCGCCCGGTGCGATGACCGCACCCGTGGTGCCGAGGCTGGTGCCGCCGGTGGCCCCGGTGACCGTACCGCACGTGGAGGTACCGCCGGGAACGCACGTCACCGTCCCCGTGAGCGTCACGCCCACAGGCAGCGCGTCCGTCACGGTTGCGCTGTTGGCCGTGGACAGACCCGTGTTGGTGACGGTGATCGTGTACGTCGCGGTGCCGCCCGGCGTGTAGGTGGCGCTGCCGTCGGTCTTGGTCACCGCGAGGGTGACCTGCGCCGCCAGCGTGTTGGAATCGCTGCCGCTCGCCGTGGCGCCGGTGGGCACATCGGTGGCGGTAGCCGAGTTGACGAGGGGGCTCGTCGTGAGGCTCGGCGCGAAGGACACCGGCACGGTGAACACGAGCGAGTCGCCCGTGCCCGCGCCAAGCGTGGCGCCGGTGGTCCCGAACGCCGACGCGCCGATGCTCCCGGTGACGGTGCCGCAGGTTGCCACACCCGTGGGCGCGCAGCTTGCCGCCGCAGTAAGCACCACGCCGGTGGGCAGCGCGTCGGTCACCGTGACGCTGGCCGCGTTCGACGGGCCGGTGTTGCGCACCGTCACCGTGTAGGTCGCGGTCCCGCCGGGCGTGTACGTCGCGCTGCCGTCGGTCTTCGTGACCGCGAGCGCCACCTGCGGCGCAGGCGTGCTGCTGTCGCTCGCGGAAGCGGTGGGACTCGAGGGCGCACTCGCCGTGGCGGTATTGGTCAGCGGATTGGTCGTGAGCGACGAGGCGTACGCCACCGGCACGGTGAAGGTGATCGAGTTACCGGCACCGGCGGCGATCGAGGCGCCGGTGGCACCGAAGGCGGTCTGGCCGCTCGTGCCGCTCACGCTGCCGCAGCTGGCGCTGCCGCTGGTCGCGCACGTGACCGTTCCGCTGAGCGTGACGCCCGTCGGCAGCGTATCCGCGACAGTGACGGACGTGGCAGCGGAGGGGCCGCCGTTGGTCACGACAACCACGTACGTGCCGGTACCACCAGGCACGTACGTCGTGCTGTTGTCGGTCTTGGTGATGCCGAGGGCCGACACCACCACAGGCGCCGTGTTCGCGCTTGACGTGTTGTTGTTGGAATTCGGATCCTGCGTCGTCGAGCTGATCGTCGCGGTATTGAGGTACGGCCCGTCGGGCAGCACGGTCGCCGTGATCACCAGCGTGGCGGTGGCGCCATTGGCGAACGCACCGATCGCCCACACGCCGGCGCTGTACGTCCCAACGGACGGGACCGCCGTGACCAGCTGGTAGCCGGCCGGTAGCGCATCGGCCACCTGGGCGGCCACGGCATTGTTGGGGCCGAGGTTCTGCGCGGTTACCGTGAACTGCACGGTGCCACCCACGGAAGGTGTGGCGTTGTTCACCACCTTGGTCACGGCGAGATCCGCCTGGGCGGTGACGTCGGTCGTGGCCGTGGACGTGTTGTTATTCGGCACGGTGTCGATCTCGTTCACCGTGGCCACAGTGGCCGAGTTCACGAGCGGAGTGACACCGTTGTACGGCTGGTTCACCGTCACGTTGATGGCGAGCGCCGCGCTCTCGCCGTTGTTGAGCGTGCCGAGCGTGCAGGTGACCACGCCTGCGGCAAAGTTACAACCGGCGCTCGCACTCACGAAGGTCACGCCTGCCGGCAGCGTGTCGCTGACCACCGCCCCCACGGAGAAGTGCGGGCCGTTGTTGGTGACGTTGAGGTTCCAGGTGAGGGACGCGCCCGGGAGGGTCGACGCCGGCGCGGTCTTCACGATGGCGAGGTCGGCGGCCTGGCGCGACGTCGTCGAGTGCACCGTGGAATTGTTGTTGGGCTGCGTCTCAGGCTCGGCGGCGCCGACCACGGCGCGGTTGAACGTGGTGCCCGACGTTCCCGCCGCGATGCTCTCCGCGCGCATGTTGTACGTGACGACGATCGACTGCCCCGAAGCCAGGCCGGGGAACGTACAGGAGATCGTGCCCGTCGTGGCGCCAAGCGTCGGCTCGCTGCACGTGCCGCCGGCACCGTTGGCGCTGACCGCGAGCGCGCCCTGGTAGCTGAACGTGGCCGTGGGCGAGCCGTCGGGGAACGTGTCGACGAGCGTCACGTTCGTGGCATAGGACGGACCGCTGTTGGTGACGGTAACCACATACCCGGTGGTGGAGCCCACCGCGACCGGGTCGACGGTGTCGACTTTGTTGACCAGGA
Organism: uncultured Pseudomonadota bacterium; assembly: GCA_937958295.1. Classification (GTDB taxonomy): domain Bacteria; phylum Pseudomonadota; class Gammaproteobacteria; order Burkholderiales; family Casimicrobiaceae; genus VBCG01. The sequence continues at coordinate 5,024 of CALFEY010000080.1, read as the reverse complement.
TGTCGACGGCCGCCGCGGTGACGTCGGTCGTGGCCGTGGCCGTATTGTTGGCAGTCGAGGACTCCTCGGTGGTCGTGGAGACCGTGGCGGTGTTGCTGACCGACGTCGCGCCGGTGAGCGGACGCACGACGATCGACGCCGTTTGCTGGGTCCCCGTTGCGATGGTGGCCCAGGTACAAGTCACCGTTCCGCCCACGGCGCCCACGGCGGGCGTGGTGCACGAGCCAGAGCCCGACGCGGTGGCCGAGATGAATGCCACGTTGGCCGGGAGCGGATCACTGATAGTCACCGCCGCAGCGGTGGAGGGCCCGAGGTTGCTGGCCGTGAGCACATACGTGAGCGGCGTGCCGGCCTGCGCCGGGTCAGGCGTGTCGGTCTTGGACAGCGCCACGTCGACGAGCGCGGTGACCTGCGTCGTCACCTGGCCGCTGTTGTTGCCACGGTCCGGATCCGCCACGTCCTGCGAACTCACGGAGGCCGTGTTCGTGCGATTGGCAGTGGTGGCCGCGAGCGGACGCACCACGACCACCACGGTGGCGCCAGCGCCGGAGGCGAGCGTGCCGAGGTTGCAGCTCAAGTTGATGGTGGCGCCATTGGCGGGCGCGGCCGGCGTGCAGGTACCCTGCGACGGCGTGGCCGACTGCAGGCTGCCGGTGGCCACCAGGCTCGCCAAGGAGTCGCTCACGATCACGTTGGTGGCCGCGATCGGGCCATTGTTCTGCACCGTGATCGTGTAAGTGAGGTCCTCGCCCGCGCGCACAGTGCTGGGGCTCGCGGTCTTGGAGACGAGTTGCAGATCGGCGCCGGCGCCGGGGGTCGTGGTGGTGACGCCGAGCGGCGCATTGCAGTCGTTGGCCGGATTCGGGTCGGTCGGGCCCGGCCCGGACAAGGCGACGCACGCCGTGTTGGTGATGGTGCCGACGCTGTTCGTCTCCACCGGGATCACCACGGTGGGCATGTTGGTGTTCACGGCGGCGGCGGACGTGAGCGTGCGGGAGCACGTGACGGTTTGCGGACCCGCCACCGGGTACGGCGGCGCGCCCGTCACGGTGCAGGTCCAGAAGCCGCTCGAGCTGCTGGTGGGCGCGCCGCGGATGGTGACACCGGCCGGGATCTCGTCGGTGACCGTCACGGTCTGCCCCACCGGCAGCGCGACCGGACCGTTGTTGCGCGGCGTGATCGTGAAGTTGAAGTTGTCGCCGGGGAAGACGGGGAACCCGGGGCCGGTCTTGGTGAGCGACATGTCGGCGTTGTTGCTGCCCGTCACGCCCACCGTCGAAGAATTGTTGCCCGGTACCGGATCGGTCTCCGGCGCCGTGATGGTGGCGGTGTTGCTGATCGCGCCCGTGGCGGTGGCCGTCGCGACCAGGGTGATCGTCGGCATGTTGGTGAAGTTGCCGCCCGTGTACGGGCCCGGCCGCGTGCAGGTCACGGTGCCGGACACGTTGTTGCAGTCCCAGCCGCTTCCCGTCGCGGACACGAACGTGAGACCCGCAGGCAGGACATCGGTGACGGTGATGACGTTGGGCGCGAGCGTGCCCGGCGGCTCGCCGCCGTTGAAGCGCGGGGTGAGCGTGTAGGTGACGTTGCTGCCGACGGCCACCGTGGTGGGGCTCGCCGTCTTCGTCATCTGCACGTCGGAATTGCCGCCGACCACGGTGGTGGTCGCGGTGATGGTGTTGTCGGAAGGATCGCCGTCGGGCAGGGGCGAGCTCACCGTGAAGGCCCCGGTGATCGAGCCACCGACATTGGCAACCGCCGGCACCGTGAGAGTGGGCGCGCTGGCCCCATTGGCGAGCGCGGTGTTGCGCGTGCACGTGACGGTGCCGCCGCACAGCGGGTAGTTCGACGAGGGTGACGAGGAAGGCGTGCAGGACCAGCCGGTGCCGGTCGGCACGCTGCGGATGCAGGCGCCGCTGGGCACCGGGAACGAAATCGTCTGCGAAGTGGCGGTAGCCGGTCCGCTGTTGACCGCCGTCACCGTGTAGCTGAAGTTCGCGCCGGCCGCCACGGGGTCCGGCGAGTCGACCACCACGAGGGTCATGTCCGACGCGTTGACGGCGGTGGTGTCCTCGGTGACGTTGATGTTGTTGCTGGTATTGGGATCGGTAGTGGTGGACGTCGCGGTGGCCGTGTTGGTGTAGACGCCGGCCGTGGGCAGCACAACCTGCAGCGTCACCGTGGCGTTGGCGAGGTACGCGAGGTCGCCGAGTGCGCAGGTGAGCACGCCGCCCACGGGCGCGGTACAGGAGCCCTGCGTCGCACTGGCATTGACGAAGGTCGACCCCGGCGGAAGCGTGTCGGAAAAGTTGACGCCGATCGCCGCATTGGGGCCGTTGTTGTCGATGCGGATGGTGTACGTGAAGACGCCGCCCGCCGGCCCGGGATCCGGGCTGTCGGCCTGGTTGACGACGAGGTCGGCGAGCTGCGCGAGGGCTGGGGGTGCCGCGAAGGCGAGGCCGGCAAGGAAGGCCGTTGCAAGAATCTTGGCTGCATACGACCGCGTGGAGCGCAAGCGCGCGCCGAAACTCGACCCTGTCATCACAGAACCTGCTTTCTTTCAACTAGCGGCACGCTCGAGCGCATGCCGCAGGATTCAAAGTGCTGCAAAAAAAATCCCAACCCGATGAGCCCGCCAAACAAAACAAACGCCGCGACGGACCCAAGCTCCGTGACTAGAGATTCATGGCTTCGGAGAGAAGAACAGCGCATGCGATCCCCTTCGCATGCAACGGCCCGCGTTGAAACTGGCGCGCCGCCTTCCGAATTTCTCAAAATTCAGGGCGCGGCGCAACCGAACAGAGAAAGTTTTATCTTGTACTACGCAAGTGCGCGCAGCTCTCGTAGCGCGACCGACAACATCGCTTCGTCGGTGGCGGGCAAGGCGCGCAACTCTCCGAGCAGCTGAGCGGCTCGCGCGAGCGAGCGACGATTAGCGTCTGCCCAGGCGCCCACGAGGTCGTGCGCGAGCGCGCCTTCGCTGCTGTCCGCGACCACCCCGGCCGTGATGTTGCGCGTGAGCGCCGCGACATCGTCCTGCATCGCCGAGCGCGCGAGCGTCCGCCAATGCGCGCCCCCGGTGAGCGCCCCGATCTTCTCGGTGAGCCAGGGCAGACCGAGGCGATTGGCCACTTCGAAGTACACGGCCGCCACCGCACCCACGGGCTTGCCTGCCTCGGCCGCCACTTCCGCGATGTCGAGCGCCGCCTGCAGCGTATCAAATCCCGCCACGCGCTGGGCGAGCTCCGCGGGCACGCCGGCGTTCGCGAGCTCGGCGGCCTTCGCCGCGAGCCGTGCCTGCTCGACATCGTCGAGAAGTCGCGGCAGGCTGGTCGAGAGCGCGGCGACGTTGGGCTGGAAGTGGGCGATGGTAGCGGCCATCGGATCCTGCAGCCGGCGCGAGCGCAGGAACCAGGTGGTGGCGCGCTCCAGCTGACCACTCGTCGCGATGAGCATCGACGACTGCACGGCGTCGTCGACCTTGTTGTCGAGCGCCTCGATGGCAAGCCACAGCGGCACGAGCCCGAAGATCTCGCGCGCCAGAAGATAGGCGCGCACGACCTCGTGCGCACGCGCACCGGTGGTCTCGCCGAGCCGATGCACGAAGGTGCTGCCGACGCGGTTCACCATGCTGTTCAGCACGTGCGTGGCGATGATCTCGCGGCGCAGCGCATGGCGCTGCATGTAGGGAGCGTAGCGCTCGCGTAACTGGGCGGGGAAGTACCGCTCGATCGCCGTGGCGACCCAGGGGTCGTCCGGCAGCTTCGAGGCAATGAGCTCGTCGCTAAGCCAGATCTTGCTGTAGGCGAGGAGCACCGCCGCCTCGGGCGTGGCCAGGCCCTCTCCGGCCTGCCGCAGCGCGGCGAGTTCGTCATCCGTGGGAAGGAACTCGATGGCGCGATTGAGGCGCCCTTCCCGCTCGAGATAGCGCATGAAGCGCGCCTGCGCATCGAGGAGCTGCGGAGCGATCCGATGCGTAACCGACAGCACTTGCGTCTGGAAATAGTTGTCGCGCAGCACCAGCGCCGCCACCTCGTCGGTCATCTGGGCGAGCTGGGTGTTGCGCTGCTTCACCGTGAGCTCGCCGTCGGCGATCGGCAACGACATGAGGATCTTGATGTTGACCTCGTGATCGGACGTGTCCACGCCGGCCGAGTTGTCGATGGCATCGGTGTAGATACGCCCACCGTGGCGCGCGTACTCGATGCGACCGAGCTGCGTGCAGCCGAGGTTGCCGCCCTCGGCGAAGACCTTGCAGCGCAGCTCGCGGCCATCGACGCGGACGGCATCGTTGGCGCGGTCCCCTACCTGCGCATGCGTTTCTTGCGTCGCCTTCACGTAGGTGCCGATGCCGCCGTTGTAGACGAGGTCGACGGGGGCCTTCAGGATCGCGTTGACGAGCTCGGCGGGCGTGAGCGACTCGGCCTCGATGCCGAGCGAGGCCCTGGCCTCGGGGCTGATGACGATGGACTTGGCCGTGCGCGGATGGACGCCTCCGCCAGCGGAGATGAGGCTCGAGTCGTAGTCGGCCCAGGTCGACCGCGGCAGCGAGAAGAGACGCTTGCGCTCGGCGAACCCGGATGCGGCGCCCGCGCCCGGATCGAGGAAGATGTGGCGATGATCGAAGGCCGCCACGAGGCGGATGTGCGGCGAGAGCAGCATCCCGTTGCCGAACACGTCGCCGGACATGTCGCCGATCCCGGCGACCGTGAAGTCGGTGGACTGCGTATCCACGCCCATCTCGCGGAAGTGGCGTTTGACGGACTCCCACGCCCCGCGCGCGGTGATGCCCATCGCCTTGTGGTCGTAGCCCACCGAGCCGCCGGAGGCGAAGGCATCGCCCAGCCAAAACCCGTACTCCGCGCTGATGCCGTTCGCGTAGTCGGAGAACGTGGCGGTGCCCTTGTCGGCCGCGACCACGAGATAGGGATCATCGGCATCGTGCCGCTTCACGTCCTGTGGCGGGACCACCTTGCCGTCGACGAGGTTGTCGGTGAGATCGAGCAGGCCGCGCAGGTAGTTCT
>CALFEY010000079.1 GCA_937958295.1 uncultured Pseudomonadota bacterium | reverse complement strand
CTCGTTCATCACCATCTCCGGTTCTCGTCGGTACCGAGCTGCGGCCGCAGCTCCGCGGCAATCGCCTCGCGGGCCCTGAAGATCCGGGAACGCACGGTGCCGATGGGGCAGTTCATCACGGCCGCAATCTCTTCGTAACTCAACCCTTCGATCTCGCGCAGCGTGATCGCCGTGCGCAGGTCCTCGGGCAATGCATCCATCGCCTTGTTCACCGTGGCGGCAATCTGCTTGCCGATCAATTCTTCCTCCGGCGTGGCGCTGTCCCGCAACTGCTCTGCATCCTCGAAACCCTCGGCCTCCTCGTTATCGAAGGAGGTCGTGGTCGGCGCCCGACGACCCATGGCGACCAGATAGTTCTTCGCCGTGTTGATCGCGATGCGATACAACCACGTGTAGAACGCACTGTCGCCGCGAAAGCTCGGCAGCGCGCGGTAGGCCTTGATGAAGGCTTCCTGCGCGACGTCCTCGACTTCCGCCGGGTCGCGTACCAACCGCGACAACAGCCGTCCCAGCTTGCGCTGGTACTTCACGACCAGAAGCTCGAATGCGCGCTTGTCGCCTTTTTGCGCGCGCTCCACGAGCGCCTGATCGACTTCGCGATCACCCATCCGCGGGTAGTCCCTGAATCATTCGTTGTTGTCCTGCCGAACGGCAGGTGCGGCAGCCGGAGAACGTCCCACCCTGGCCGAGCCGCGGGATTCTGCCGCAGCGCTCGCTTGCCGTAACAGACTGTAACCGGGGGGTTAAGTTCATTCGTTCGATGACAGCCCGCTCTCCGGGCTCAATGGTGGTCCGTGGCGGCGGGCTGCGCCAGCACGCCGGATAGCTTGTCCAGGACAAATGTGGGAGAAATGTCACCCGTTGCAATGTTCCGGCCGTTGCGCAGTACCGGCGCGACCTGCGCCGCCACAGCGGCGCGCGCATCCGCATCGAGCAGGCCCGCCTGTTCCAGCGCCGCGACGGTGACCGACATGAGCGCACGGCGCGCGCCATCCTCGATCTTGATCGCGATCCCGAGGCCCCGGCTGCGCACGCCGATGGCTTGCACGCCCTCGGCACCGACCTTGCAGACCCAGTCCCCGCGACCGGCGCGGGTGAGGGTCAGGTCGCCGCGGCCCTCGCCCGACACCATCTGCGGGTGCGCGAGCATGGCGGCCGCGAGTTGCCTCGGGGCGTTGCCGTAGACGGGGTGCGGGGTGTCGGCCGCCAGGTGGGCGAAGGCCAGGGCGAGGCGTCCCAGCGGAACCGCGTAGTTGGGCGCCGAGCAGCCGTCGGTGCCCACGGGCAGCGCATCCTCCGCTGCACCGGTCAGCACGCCCACGGCGCGGCGGATCTCGAGCTGCAGGGGATGGCCCATGGCGAGGTAGTCGTGCTTGCCGTAGCCGCACGCCACGCAGTGCGCCAGCATCCCGGCATGCTTGCCGGAGCAGTTGTGCGCAAGAGGGGAATACGGCGGCGGCGGCGGCACCTCGCCGCGCACTTCGTGGAACCCCGGCGGATGGGCGCCGCATTGCAGGTCGACCTCGCCATTGCCTGCCTTGGCCAGGATCGCCGCGGCGGCAGTCACGTGCCGCGGCTCCCCGGAGTGACTCGCGCACAGCAGCGCGGTTTCCGCCGCGCTGAGGCCGAAGCGCTCGACCCCGCCCGCCGCCACGAACGGCAGCGCCTGGAACGGCTTGAGGGTGCTGCGGGTGAAGGTCATGCGCTCGGGGTTGCCGGCACCGTAGAGCAGGCGGCCGCAGAGGTCCACGATCGCGATGCTGCCGTGGTGCACGCTCTCGACGTGCCCGCCGCGGGTGACGGCGGCGAGCGGCACGGACGCGGGCGCCCGCGCGGTCGAAGATGGGTGGACGGTCAAGACGGAGGCTGAAACCCGCAGAGCGAATCCGCGATTATCGCCCAAAGACGCACCGCCGCGAGCGCGCCCCGCTGCAACGCCGCCGGGGGGCGTCCGTTCGGCGTCCTGGCGCCATCGCGGGGCCGCTGCGGGCGGCGGCCGGCTGAGCCCCTAGCGCTCGGCGAGCGCGGCGCGGATCTGCTCCAGCGCGGCGGGGTCCTCGATGGTCGTGAGGTCGCCGGGATCGCGTCCTTCGGCGAGCGCCTGCAGCGAGCGGCGCAGGAGCTTGCCCGAGCGGGTCTTGGGCAGCAGGGTCACGAAGTGCACGGCGGCCGGCCGCGCGATGGCGCCAAGCTCGCGGTCGACGGTGTCCATCAACTCCTTGCGCATGGTGGCCACGCCGTCGGGCGTGGCCGTGCGAGCAGGATCCTTCACCACGGCGAACGCCACGGGTACCTGCCCCTTGAGCGGGTCGGCCACGCCTACCACGGCCACCTCGGCCACCCCCGGATGCGCCTGGACCGCCTCCTCGATCTCGCGCGTGCCCAAGCGATGTCCCGCCACGTTGATCACGTCGTCGGTGCGGCCCAGCACGAAGTAGTAGCCATCGGCGTCGCGCGTGGCCCAGTCGAAGGTGGAATAGGCGAGGATGCCGGGGAAGGTCTCGAAGTACGTCCGCACGAAGCGGTCGTCGTCGCCCCACACGGTGGACATGCAGCCCGGTGGCAAGGGGGGCATGATCGCGAGCACGCCCTTCTCGCCCGCCGCCGCGGGCTCGCCCGTGCCGTCCTTGAGCAGGCGCACGTCGTAGCCGGCGGTGGGAAACGACGGGCTGCCGAACTTGCGCGGCGTGTCCTCGATGCCCGGCTGCGCCGACAGGATGGGCCACCCCGATTCGGTCTGCCAGTAGTTGTCCACGATGGCCACGCCGCCAAGCGCGTCGGAGACCCAGCGCGCGGTAGGCTCGTCGAGCGGCTCCCCGGCGAGGAACAGGTATTTGAGCGAGGACAGGTCGTGCTGCCGCATGAACGCCGGGGCCTGCTTCTTTAGCACCCGGATCGCGGTCGGCGAGCTGAACATCGTGGTGGCCTTCGTCTCCTCCACGATCTTCCACCAGATCGCGGGGTCGGGCCGGATCGGCAGGCCTTCGTAGAGGATGGTGGTGGCGCCGTTCAGCAGCGGGCCGTACACGATGTACGAATGCCCCACCACCCAGCCGATGTCGCTCGTGGTGAACATCGTCTGCCCGGGCTGCACGCAGAAGACGTCGCGCATCGATGCCGTGAGTGCGACCGCGTAGCCGCCCGTGTCGCGCTGCACGCCCTTGGGCTTGCCGGTGGTGCCCGACGTGTACAGGATGTACGACGGCTCACTCGACTCCAGCCACTCGCACGGCACCACGGTACCGGTGTGCTTGGTGCGCAACGCGCCGTAGTCGAGGTCGCGGCCCGCGATGCGCGCGAGGGCCTGGTCGAGGCCGCGGTTGACGATCACCACGTGTTGCGGCGGGTGCTTGGCGAGGCGGCAGGCCTCGTCGACGAGATGCTTGTAGGGCACGGGCTTGCCGCCGCGCATGCCGGCATCGGCGGTCACCATCACCTTGGGCCGGGCGTCGTCGATGCGCAGCGCGAGGCTCGCTGCGGCGAAGCCGCCGAACACGACCGAGTGCACGGCGCCGAGGCGGGCGCACGCCAACATCGCGAAGACCGCCTCGGGCACCATCGGCATGTACAGCAGCACGCGATCGCCCTTGCCCACGCCGAGCTCGCGCAACATGGCGGCGCAGGCGTTGACCTCCCCGTGCAGGTCGCGGTAGGTGTAGCGGGCCGTCGCGCCCGTTTCGGTGGAGATGTAGACGAGCGCGTCTTGCGTGCCGCGGGCGTCCAGATGACGGTCGACCGCGTTGTGGCACAGGTTCGTGCGCCCGCCCACGAACCAACGCGCGAACGGCGGCCGACTGTAGTCGAGCACCGAGTCGAACGGCGACTGCCAGTCGATCAGCGCGGCCTTCTCGCGCCAGAACGCGTCGCGGTCGGCCAGCGAGCGCGCGTGATAGTCACGGTAGCAGTCCATGGGCGGTCCTCCTCCTTGCGGCTAGGTCATGTCATCCTAAGGCACGCGCTGCGCGCGGCCTTGCGCAGGGTCAACGCCCCGCTATCCGCCGTGCGTGTCGGCGCCGATACGGACCACGGTGCGCCCGCGCACCAGCCCCTTGAGATAGGCGTCGAAGTGCGTAGGCAGCTCGTCGAAGTCGATGGTGCGCACCTGGTCGTGCACGCGGTCCGGGCGCCACTCCACGGCCAGCTTGTTCCAGATCTTCTGGCGCAGCGTCATCGGGGTCTCGGAGCTGTTGATGCCGAGCAGGTGGACCCCGCGGAGGATGAAGGGCATCACGGTCGTGTTGAGCTTGTAACCTGCGGCGAGGCCGACGGCGCCGACCACGCCGCCGATCTTCTGCAGCGACAGCAGCCAGGCCAGGATGTCGCCGCCCAGGTTGTCGATGGCGCCGGCATAGGTGGACTTGTCGAGCGGGCGGATCTTGCTGAAATCGAGGGATTGGCGCAGCAGCACTTCCTTCGCGCCAATGCCCTTCAGGTAGTCGGTCTCCTCGCCTTTGCCGGTGATGGCCACCACGTCGTAGCCCAGCTTGGCCAGCACCTCGACCGCCACCGAGCCCACGCCCCCCGTGGCACCCGTGACCGCGACGGGTCCGTTCGCCGGCGCGAGGCCGTTGTGCTGCATGAGCTCGATAGCGAGGCCGGCGGTGTAGCCGGCAGTGCCGAGCGTCATCGCATCGAACGCCGTCATGCTCTCCGGACGCCGCACGACCCATCCCGCCGGCACGCGCACGTACTCCGCGTAGCCGCCGTCATGCGCCACGCCGACATCGTAGCCATGCACGATGACCTTGTCGCCCTGTTTCCAGCGTGGGTCGGACGATGCTTCGACGGTACCTGCCATGTCGATCCCCGCGATGCACGGGAACTTGCGCATGATCCGCCCGGTGCCGTTGTGCGACAGGGCGTCCTTGTAGTTGATGGTGGAGTACTTCGTGCGCACGACGACCTCGCCGTGGTCGAGCTCGTCGATCGAGGTGGTAACGAACCGGCTGGAGACGACGCCGTTGTCCTCGAATGTGCGGTACGCCTTGAATGTGCTCATCGCTTCCTCCTCCTCGTTGTCTTGTGGTGGCCTGAGATGGCTAGGCGGGCACCGTCGAACCTTGCGCGGCGCCTTCGGTGATGTGGGGTAACGCCATGTACTCGCGCGTGCGCATCTCGGTGAGGCGGCTCACCGTGCGCGGGAACTCCTGCGCATTGCGGCCCGCGACATAAAGCGCTTCCGCGGGGGCGGCGGCCGTGGCGACAAGCTTCACGCGATGGTCGTAGAGGATGTCGATGAGCCACGTGAAGCGGCGGGCACGATCGCCGTCGGCGGGGCCCATCACGGGAATGCCCGACAGGAACACGACCGCGAAGCGCTGCGCAAGCTCGAGGTAGTCGCGCTGCGACCGGGGACCGTCGCACAGCGCGGCAAAGTCGAACCAGATCGCACTGCCCGCCCGCTGGCGCGCCACGAGGGCCCGGCCGTCGACCTCGATCTCCCGCGATTCGTCGGGACCGTTGCGCATGGCTTCGAACGTCGCGGCAAGGGTTGCCTCGGCGACGGGGCCTGCGGGGACAAGGAAAGTCTCGGTGCGCTCGAGCGTGCGCAGGCGATAGTCGATGCCGCCATCCACTTCCACCACGTCGAGCCATTTGCGCAGCAGCGCGATCGTGGGAATGAAATTCTCGCGCTTGAGCCCGTCGGGATAGAGCTTCTCGGGAGGATAGTTGGACGTCATCACGAACACCACGCCCGCGGCGAAGAGCGCGGTGAGAAGCCGTCCGAGAATCATCGCATCCGCGATGTCGGAGACATGGAACTCGTCGAAGCACACAAGCCGGTAGCGCTGCGCGATGCGTTGCGCCACGGTGGCCAGCGGATCCACCTCGCGCGCGAGCGTGCCAAGCTCCTGGTGGACCCCGCGCATGAAGGCATGGAAATGCACGCGCGTCTTGCGGCGGATGGGCACCGCGGCGTAGAAGCTGTCCATGAGGAAGCTCTTGCCGCGCCCCACCCCGCCGTAGAAGTACACGCCCCGCGGCACCGCCGGAGGCGAGAGCAACCGTTTGAAGGTAGATTGCCGCGCGGTGCGGAAGGCCGCGAGCTCGTCGCTCAAGCGCTGGAGGCGGGCCAGCGCGGCCGCCTGCGAGAAATCGAGCGTGGCGCCGCGTTCGGCGAGCCGCGGCGCGAGATACGCGAGAAGCGCGCCGCCCTCGCCCTGCGGTTGCGCGGACTCCTCCGTCACGCTGCTCCTTCTGTGGCCTGGCTCATGTCGTGGGCGGCGCCGTCGCGAGCCGCCGGATGGTCGTTTGCCGCTCCGTGCCCCGGGGACGCGCCGGCCGGGGGCGGCCATCGCGGGCGCCGATGCCTATCCTAGAGATTCAGCGTGCGGCCGTCCACTGCAAGGGCTGCCTCGCGTACCGCTTCGGACAAGGTCGGGTGCGCATGGGTGATGCGCGCGATATCCTCGCTCGCGGCGCCGAACTCCATCGCCACCACGCCCTCGCTGATGAGCTCGGACACCATCGGCCCGATCATGTGCACGCCGAGGATCGCGTCGGTCTTGCGGTCGGCGAGCATCTTCACGAGGCCGCGCGTATCGCCCATGGCGCGCGCCCGTCCGTTGGCGGTGAACGGGAACTGGCCGGCGCGATAGTCCACGCCCTCGGCCTTCAGCTGCTGCTCGGTCTTGCCGACCCAGGCGATCTCGGGCGACGTGTAGATCACCCAGGGGATGGTGTTGAAGTCGACGTGCGGATGCTGCCCGGCGATGCGCTCCGCCACCGCCACGCCCTCTTCCTCCGCCTTGTGCGCGAGCATGGGGCCGCGCACGACGTCGCCGATGGCCCACACATTGGGGAGGTTCGTACGGCAATCGCCGTCGACCTCGATGAAGCCGCGCTCGTCGAGGCCGAGCCCCACCTTGCTTCCTTCGAGGCCGCCCGTGAACGGCACGCGGCCGATCGACACGATGAGGTGGTCGTAGGTGGCGGATTGCGCCTTTCCGTCGGCATCGGTGTAGCTCACCGTGACGTCGGACTTGCCCACCTCGACCTTGCCGATCTTCACGCCCGTCTGGATGGCAAGCCCCTGCCGGGTGAAGAGCTTGTGCGCTTCCTTGGCGAGGGTGACGTCCACGGCGGGCAAGAGCGACGGCAGAGCCTCCAGCATCGTCACCTCGGCGCCGAGCCGGCGCCACACGCTGCCCATCTCGAGGCCAATCACGCCGGCGCCCACCACGCCCAAGCGCTTGGGCACCGCGGCGATCGACAGCGCGCCGTCGTTGTCGAGCACGCGCACGTTGTCGATGGGCACCCCGGGAAGCGCGCGCGGCTTCGAACCGGTGGCCACGATCACGTGCGTGCCCACGAGCTCGGCGGGCGCCTTGCCGGCAACGTTCACCTTCCAGGCATCGCCTTCCTTGCCGCCGAACGAGCCGAAGCCATGGAAGAACGTGACCTTGTTCTTCTTGAAGAGGTAGAGGATGCCGTCGTTGTTCTGCGCCACGACCTTGGCCTTGCGCGCGAGCATCTTGGCCACGTCCATGGTCACGCCGGTCACGCCGATGCCATGCTCGGCAAAGGCGTGACCCACCTCCTCGAAGTTCTCCGACGACTGGAGGAGCGCCTTGGACGGGATGCAGCCCACGTTCGTGCAGGTGCCCCCGGGCGCGGGCTTGCCGTCGGGACGCGACCAGTCGTCGATGCAGGCGGTGGCAAAGCCGAGCTGCGCGGCGCGGATGGCGGCTTCGTAGCCGCCAGGACCGGCGCCGATCACGATGACGTCGAATTGTTGGGACATGGGCAGGGACCGCTATCGGAGGGGAACACGGGCCGGCGGCGCCGGCCCGTTCGCGTGATGCGGCTCGATCAGATGTCGAGCAGGAGCCGCGCCGGGTCTTCCAGCGCTTCCTTGATCGCCACGAGGGAGAGGACCGCCTCGCGGCCATCGATGATGCGGTGGTCGTACGATTGCGCGAGGTAGTTCATGGGCCGGATCACGATCTGGCCGTTCTCCACCACCGCGCGCTCCTTGGTCGCGTGCACGCCGAGGATCGCCGATTGCGGCGGGTTGATGATCGGCGTGGAGAGCATGGAGCCGAACACCCCGCCGTTGCTGATCGTGTACGTGCCGCCGGTGAGCTCCTCGACCGTGAGCTTGCCGTCCTGCGCGCGCTTGCCGTACTCGGCGATCTGCTTTTCGATGTCGGCGATCGACATCTGGTCGGCGTCGCGCAGGATGGGCACCACCAGCCCACGCGGGCTGCCCACGGCAATGCCGATGTCGTAGTAGCCGTGATAGACGATGTCGCCGCCGTCGATGGACGCGTTGACCAGGGGGTATTTTTTCAGCGCGTGCACGGCGGCCTTCACGAAGAAGCTCATGAAGCCGAGCTTGACCCCGTGCTCCTTCTCGAAGCGGTCCTTGTACTTGTTGCGCAGGTCGATGACCGGCTGCATGTTCACTTCGTTGAACGTCGTGAGGATCGCGGCCGTGGACTGCGACTGCACGAGGCGCTCCGCCACCCGGGCGCGCAGGCGGGACATCGGCACGCGCTGCTCGGGGCGGGCCCCCTGGGCGATCGGCACCGGTACCGATGGCCCCCGTGCGGAAGCCGGTACCGCGGGTGCCGGAGCGGCGGCCGCCGACCCGGGACTCGACTGGTCGGGCAAGCGCGGCAATCCGCCCTGGCCCTGAACTCCGGCGGTCCGTTGTCGGGAATCTACAGGGCCTGCGCCTCAGCCGGCGCTGTTGCCCCGGGCGGCAGGCTGTCCCAGCAAGCCGCCGTTGTCGCGGGCCGCGGGCGTGGCTACAAGGGACGATGATCCGACGCCTGTTTCCCCTGGCCGTATTCGCCGTCATCCTGGCCGCGTCCGCCTGCGGCGGCACCGATCCCTACATCTTCCAGAAGAAGGAGTTCGACCGCGGTCGCCCGGACTTCGGCAAGCCGGTGACCGACCGCACCGAGCTGACCATCTGCTACAACGGCGCCGGCACCTCCGATGGCCGGATCGCGCGGATGGCCGAGGAGGAATGCGGCCGCTTCGGCAAGCAGGCCGAGCCCGCCGGCGACGGCTTCGGCGAATGCCCGCTGCTGGTCCCGGTGGCGGCCCACTTCATCTGCCGGCCGCCGGCAACGCCGCCGGAGGACGCACCGG
>CALFEY010000078.1 GCA_937958295.1 uncultured Pseudomonadota bacterium | reverse complement strand
TCCCGAAGCCCGCCCGCATCGGCCGCCGCCTCCGCACCTGGAGGCTCCTGAAGCCCGCCCGCATCGGCCGCCGGCTCCGCACCTGGAGGCTCCGCGAGCCCGGCCTCGAGGGGCATCGACGAGGTCTCGCTCAGGAATTGCAGGCCGGAGGTATCGGTCACGGCGTCGGGCTTGGTCACGGAGTGCCAGATAAGCCCCATCAATACGGCGAACACGATCGCCGGGAACAGCGTCACCAGCAACTCGCGCAGCAACCGGGACATCGGCACATCAGCGTTGCGCTCGCCCTTGAGCGCGCGCACCAGCGCCGGCAGCACATGGGTGTTGGCCTTGGCCGCGATGCCCGCGACGTAGGCAGGGAGCGTGACCCGTCGCTCGGCCTCGGGCAGCGGCGGCATCCACGACGGCTTGACCTTGGCGACAGCGATCACGTAGAGGATGTAAAGGGAGGCGAGCATCAACCCGGGGAAGAAGGCGCCTGCATAGAGCTTCACTACCGACACGCCGGCGGTCGCGCCGTACACGATGAGCATCACCGACGGCGGGATGAGGATGCCGAGGCAACCGCCCGCGGTGATCACCCCGGCGGCGATCTTGATGTTGTAGCCGGCGCGCAGCATTGACGGCAGCGCCAGCAGGCCCATCAGCGTGACCACCGCCCCCACGATGCCCGTGGCAGTGGCGAACACGGCACAGGTGATGAGCGTGGCCACCGCGAGGGAGCCCGGCAGCCGGGCGAGCGCGAGATGCAGGCTCTTGAAGAGCTTCTCGATGAGGTTCGAGCGCTCCACGAGGTAGCCCATGAACACGAACAGCGGGATCGAAATGAGCACGTCGTTGCTCATCACCGAGTAGGCCCGCTGCACCATGAGGTCGAGCGTCTGCTGGATGGCGAGGTCTGGATTCTGCGAGCGGTAGGCGAGCCACGCGAAGATCACGCCCATGCCCATCAGCGTGAACGCCGTGGGAAAGCCCAGCATGATCGCGATCACGATGAGCGCGAGCATGAGCAGGCCGAGGTGCCCGTTGGTCATCTGGGACGGCGACGGCATGAGCCAGAACACGCCGATCACCACAGCCGCCATGATCGACAGGCCGAACCAGACCTCGCGCCTCATCGCGCGGCTCCCGGCGGCAGGCAACGGAGGGCGGTCATCGCGCGCCCTTCCCATCGGTGACGTAGACGTCGAGCTTGGCGATGTCCTCGTCCTTCACGTGGACCATCTCCTTCAGCTTGGCGACGTCCACCTCCTCCACGTCGCGCTCCCGCGATGGCCAGGCGCCTTCGCGCAGGCAGATGGCGCAGCGGATGATCTCCACGATGCCCTGCAGCAGCAGGACGGCGCCGGCAACGGGGATGACCGTCTTGAACGGATAGATGGGGGGGCCGTCGGCCGTGATGTTGGAGTGCTCGCCGATCGCCCACGACTCGCCGGCATAGCGGTAGCCGGCCCACACGAGCGCGATCACGCCAGGAACGAAGAAGGCGATGTAGAGGACGAGGTCGAGGGCGGCCTGCAGGCGCGGCGGGAAGAAGCCGTAGAGCACGTCGCCGCGCACGTGGCCGTTCTTGGCCAGGGTGTACGCCCCGGCCATCATGAACAGGGTGCCGTACATCATGATCATCACGTCGAACGCCCACGCGTGCGGGCGTTGCATCACGTAGCGGGAGAAGACCTCCCACGAGATGAGGAGGGTCAGCGCGACGATCAGCCAGGAGAAGAGCTGGCCGACAAATGTGCTCAGGTTGTCGACCGCCAGAAGCAACTTCTGCATCGATGCGCTCCGCGCCACCGCTCGTTATACAAAAAAGACACCATCCGGGGCTGCCGGATGGTGTCCTTGCGACGCCTGTCGCGGTGGATCAGGCCTTCTTGGGCGGCGCCTTCTGCCCGAAGTAGTGGTTGAAGGCCATGCGACGGTTCACGTTGTTGTCCATGTCCCAGCGCACGGCACGCTCGGCAAAGGCCTTCTGCGAATCGACGATCTCCTTGAAGAGGGCATTCTCGCCGGACTTCTTGGTGGCCACCGTGTCGTAGATCTCGAGCTGCTTTTGCAGGATGGCGTCGGGCGTCTTGTAGAACTTGACGTTCTGCTTCGTCTGCATCTCGATGTAGTCCTTCGAGTAGCGGTCGATGGCCTTCCACGACATGTCCGCCGACGCGGCGTCGACCGCATTGGCGATGATCGCCTGCATCTTGGGCGGCAGCGCGTTGAACTTGTCCTTGTTGAACATGATCTCGAACTGCTCGGCGTTCTGGTGGAAGCTCTGCAGCATGCACACCTTTGAGACGTCCGGGAAGCCCAGGAGGCGGTCGGAGCTCATGTTGTTGAACTCGGCCGCATCGAGCAGCCCGCGGTCCATGGCGGGAACGATTTCGCCGCCCGGAAGCGCATTCACCGCGGCGCCCATGCCGGTGAAAACGTCGATGGAGATGCCCACCGTGCGGTACTTAAGACCTCGCAGATCTTCCGCCTTGGTGATCGGCTTCTTGAACCAGCCCAGGGGCTGCGTGGACATGGGGCCGTAGGGAAAGGACACCACGTTGGCGCCGACCGAGGCGTAGAGCTTCTCCAGCAGCGCCTTGCCGCCGCCGTAGCGGTGCCACGCGAGCAACTGGTTGGCATCCATGCCGAACGCCGGGCCCGAGCCCCACAGCGCGAGGGCCGTCTGCTTGCCGTAGTGATACACGAGCACGCCGTGGCCGCCGTCGAGGGTGCCCTTCGAGACGGCGTCGAGGAGACCAAAGGCCGGCACCACCGCGCCCGCGGGGAGCACCTCGATCTTGAGGTCGCCGCCGGTCATGTCGTTGACCTTCTTGGCGTAGTCGAGGGCGTATTCGTGGAAGATGTCCTTGGCCGGCCACGTGGACTGCCAGCGCATGGAGATCGGGCCGGTCTGGCCCTTGGCGATCATCGGGAAACCGAGCGTGGCGGCGCCGGCGGCGGCCCCCGTGGCGGCGGTGAGGAACTTGCGACGGGTGGGCGCCGCGCGGGCGGGAACGGCCTCCGCTGCGGGGGGCAACTTGGCTTTGCGTGTCATGCATCCTCCGATGGTGGCGCCGGCCTGCGGGCGGCGTCAGGTGGGGTGGGGTCGAAGCGCTCTTGGCGGCGCTCGTGGGGCCCGCGCAAGGGCGGTCCGCATGCGGCGATTATGGGTGAGGTATCTGCAACAGTCATTGTGCAACGCGCAAACGCGTGCGCCACGCGCCGCGCGCAGGCGCGCGCCGCCGCCGGCCCGCCACAATGGTGCAACCGCAAACGATTCGCGGGATGGCTACCGCGAGCGCGGCGGAGCGTCGGGACCGATGGGACGGCGTTCCCGTACGGCCTGCGCCAGCGTGCCGGCATCGACGTACTCGAGCTCGCCACCCACCGGCACGCCCCGCGCGAGCCGCGACACGGCGAGGCCGCGCGCCGCGAGGAGCTCGCCGATGTAGTGGGCCGTGGCCTCGCCCTCGTTGGTGAAGTTGGTGGCGAGAATGACTTCGCGCACCACGCCGTCGGTGGCCCGGCGGATGAGCCGATCGAGGTGGATCTCGCGCGGCCCCACGCCGTCGAGCGGCGAGAGCCTGCCCATGAGCACGAAGTAAAGGCCCTGGTAGGCCTGGGCGTGCTCGACCATGAGGAGATCCGCCGGCGTTTCCACCACGCACAGCAGCGATGCATCCCGCCGGGAGGAGCGGCACAACCCGCACACCATGTCCTCGGTGAAGGTGTTGCAGCGCTCGCAATGGCGGATCACGTCGGCGGCGTGCGCCAGCGCGCGGCCGAGCGCGCGCGCGCCGTCCCGGTCGTGCTGCATGAGGTGCAGCGCCATGCGTTGCGCGGCCTTGGGCCCCACCCCCGGCAGGCAGCGCAGCGCCCGGGAGAGGGAATCGAGGCTCGACAGGGGCTCGGTGGGGACGCGGTCTACCAAGGCAAGGACGCTCCCGCCACGCGAGAGCGTTTCCTGAAATCTTCTAGAACGGGAGCTTGAAGCCGGGAGGCAGCGGCAGGCCCGCCGTGAGCCCGGACATCTTCTCCTGGCTCGTGGCCTCGGCGCGCCGCACGGCATCGTTCATCGCGGCCGCCACCAGGTCTTCCAGCATGTCGCGGTCGTCGCCGAGGAGCGAGGGGTCGATGGTCACGCGTTTCACCGCGTGCCGGCAGGTCATCACCACCTTCACGAGGCCGGCGCCGGCCTGGCCTTCGACCTCGGTGTTGGCGAGCTCTTCCTGCGCCTTCTTCATGTTGTCCTGCATCTGCTGGGCCTGCTTCATGAGGCCCGCGAGCTGGTTCTTCATCATGGGGGGCTGCCTTTCGAGTGCTTGGAACTTGCGGGAGACTCGCCGCTGCGCGCAAGCGGCGCGATGGTTTCCGGCTTCACTTCGCCGTCGAAGCGCGCCACGAGGTCGCGCACGAACGGCTCCTCGCGGAAGGCCGCCTCACGCTGCGCAGTCGCCTCCGCGCGCTCCCGCCGCTCGGTGGCGGCCAGGGAGGCGTCGGTGGGCGCCCCCACCTCGAAGGCCAGCAGGAGCTTGCGCCCGGTGGCGTGATCGAGCGCCACCTTGAGCTTGTCGGAGAACGCCTTGTCGGCAAGGTGCTTGGCGGACACGGGTAAGGCGAGCGTCAGCACATTGCCGGCGATCGACACGAGCTCCGTCTGCGCCGCGAGCTGCGCGGCAAGGCCGGTAAGCCGCAGGGAGGCCACGAAGGCCGGCCAGGCCGCGACGTCGTCGGGCAGCGGCACCGGATCGCGCGGAGTGCTCGCGGGTGCCGGCGGGGCGGCCGCAGGTCCCGGCGGGGCGCCAGCCGCACCGGCGGTGGTCGCGCCCGCACCCGAGCTGCTGCCGGTGGGGCTGGCGGCTCCCGTCGTGCGTCCACGTTGGTCAGCGTGCGATCGGAAGTGTCTCAGTGCTCCCCTACTCTAGAGTCGGATCTCTCGCCGCAGTCACCTACCAAACGCCCCGGCTTCGGTGCGGGAGAGCCCCGCAGGTTTT
>CALFEY010000077.1 GCA_937958295.1 uncultured Pseudomonadota bacterium | reverse complement strand
GGCTTCGAGCTCGCGGGCCACGCGCGCCACCACGGCGGCCGGCTGCTCCACCGATGGCCGCGGCAGCACCGGCGTCAGCAGACCGAGGACCACGCCGGTGAGGGTGGGGTGCGCGCCGGCCTTCAACAATCCGAGCCAGAGGAGCACGCCGGGTATCACGTAGGCGTACGCCGAGCCGATGCCGAGCCACTGCAGGCCGATGACCACCGCCACCGCGCCCGCGGCCACGATGAGCCCGGCGTAGTCGAGGCCACCCGAATAGAACAGCGCGATGATGAGCACCGCGACGATGTCGTCGATGATGGCCAGTGCCAACAGGAACACCCGCACGGTGGAGGGAATGCCGCGTCCCAGCAAGGCGAGCACCCCGACCGCAAAGGCGATGTCCGTGGCGGTGGGCACCGCCCAACCCGCGCGCCGTAGCGGATCGGCATTGAGCGCGAGGTAGATGAGCGCGGGCACGGCCACGCCCCCGAAGGCGGCGGCCACCGGCAAGGCAGCGGCACGCATGTCGCTCAGCGCGCCTTCGTGCATCTCGCGCCGGATCTCCATGCCCACCACGAGGAAGAACACCGTCATGAGGATGTCGTTGACGACGAAGTGCAGCGATTGCGAGAAGGCGAAGGGACCGATGCTCACCGCCACGGGCGTATGCCACAACGCGGCATAGGACGCGTGGAAAGGCGAGTTCGCCCAGACGAGGGCCACCGCTGCGGCAAGGAGCAGCACGACCCCGCTCGCGGCCTCGATGTGAAGGAACCGCTCCAGGGCGTAGAACGCGCGGGCGACGGCCACCTGGGCCGCGCCCGGCGGCGGTGCGGGGGGGAGTCGTGAGGGCATCCCCGGATGTTAGGGCATACGCGCGCCCACGGCGCCTCGGGAAGGCGTTACGGGCCTCCCCAGTGTCTCAGCGCACGTCGGGCAGCCAGCGCAGGTCGAGCGTGGCGGGCGTGGCGGGATTGGGAGGCTCTGCATGCACATGCACCGGACCCTGCGTATGCCCTTGTCCCCAGAAGCGAGCCATGCGTCGCGCCTCGGCCTCGTTGGCGTTGACCGGGAACGTGTCGTAGTTGCGCCCGCCCGGATGCGCCACGTGATAGGTGCAACCGCCGAGCGCGCGCTGCGCCCATGTGTCGACGAGGTCGAACACCAGCGGCACGTGCACGCCGATGGTGGGATGCAGCGCCGACGGCGGGCTCCACGCGCGGTAGCGCACGCCGGCCACGAATTCGCCAGGGATGCCGGTGGGGGTGAGCGGCAGTGCACGTCCGTTGCAGGTCACGGCATGACGGCCGCCGATGGCGCCTGTCACCTTCACCTGCATCCGCTCTACCGACGAGTCGACGAAGCGCGCCGTGCCGCTGCCGCTCACCTCCTCGCCCAGCACGTGCCAAGGCTCGATGGCCTGGCGCAGCTCGATCCCCACGCCGTCGTAGCTCACGGTGCCATAGCGCGGGAAGCGGAACTCGATGAACGGCTCGAACCACGCCGGATCGAACTCGTAGCCCGCATGCGTGAGCTCGCGCGCGACGTCACGGATGTCGGCAGCGACAAAGTGCGGCAGCAGCCACCGGTCGTGCAGCGCCGTGCCCCACGGCACCAGCGCACCCTTGTAGGGGTCGCGCCAGAACCGCGCCACCAGCGCGCGCAGCAGCACCATCTGCAGCGCGCTCATGCGGAAGTGTGGCGGCATCTCGAAGGCGCGGAACTCGAGGAGCCCGAGCCGACCCGTGGGACCGTCGGGCGAGTACAGCTTGTCGATCGAGAATTCGGCGCGATGCGTGTTGCCGGTGAGGTCGGTAAGAAGATGCCGCAGCAGGCGGTCCACGAGCCACGGCTGGACCGTCTCCTTGCCGGCCTCGCTCTTCCTCGCGAGCTGCTGAAAGGCAATGGACAGCTCGTAGAGCCGGTCGTCGCGCGCCTCGTCCACGCGCGGGGCCTGGCTCGTGGGACCGATGAACATGCCCGCGAACAGATAGGACAGCGCCGGATGGTTCTGCCAATAGGTGATGAGGCTGCGCAGGAGGTCGGGCCGGCGCAGCAGCGGGCTGTCGACGGGCGTGGCGCCGCCCAGGGTCACGTGATTGCCGCCGCCGGTGCCGGTGTGGCGGCCGTCGAGCATGAACTTCTCGGTGGTAAGGCGCGTCTGCCGGGCTTCTTCGTACAAGACCTCGGTCGTGTCGAGTAGCGCTCGCCACGTCGACGACGGATGCACGTTGACCTCGATCACACCGGGGTCGGGAGTGACTGCCAACACCTTGGTCCGCGCGTCGCGCGGCGGCGAGTAGCCCTCGATGGCCACCGGTGCGCCCAGGGCCACGGCGGCGTCTTCCACGGCGGCGAGGAGCGTGACGTAGGCCTCGAGCCGTTCGAGCGGCGGGAAGAAGACGTACACGTGGCCATCGCGCATCTGCACGGTGAGCGCGGTCTTGATCACCTCGCGCGGCTTGTCGCTACGCACCTTGCCTTCGCCGGACTTGACCTTGTCACGAGGCGCGAGCGCGGCGCGCGGCGCAAAGGGGTCGAGCGCGAACTCCTGCTCCATCTCCTCTGGCAGCACGTCCGGCAGCGACGACAGCGGCAGCCGGAAGCCGAGCGGCGAATCGCCGCCCACGGCCAAGAGGTGCGAACGGCGCAGCGGCCACGGGCTCGACAGCCAGCCCGCCTCCCCTTTCGGCCCCTCCACGGCACGCAGGGGCAGCACGAATCCCGCCGGGGCGCCGAGTCCGGCCTTGAGGAGGCGGGCGAGCCGCGCCCGCTCGTCGGGGTTGGCGAGGTCGGCCTTCATCGGGTCGGCATTGACCGGCAGTGCCGCCTCGGTCTCGAGCAGGCGCGGCACGTCCTCGTAGGCGGTGATGACGAGCGCGGGCGGCAAGCCGAGCAGGCTCGCCACCTTCTGCGCGAGCGCTTGCGCGGTGGCCGCCGTAGACGTGCCTGGCTTGGTCGTGCCCGCGATCAGCGCATCGTGCGACCACATGGGCTGCCCGTCGACCCGCCAGATGAGCCCGAGCGCCCAGCGCGGCAGCGGCTCGCCGGGATACCACTTGCCTTGTCCGATGTGCACGAAGCCATTGGGCGCGAAGCGCGCCCGCAGCCGATGCAGCAGCGCTTCGCCGAGCTCGCGCTTCTTGGGCGACAGTGCGGTGTAGTTCCATTCGGGGCCGTCCATGTCGTCCACGGACACGAACGTGGGCTCGCCGCCCTGCGTGAGCCTGACGTCGTGGGCAGCGAGGTCGCGGTCGACTTTCTCCCCGAGCGCGTCGATCTGCGCCCACTGCGCGTCGCTATAGGGGCGCGTGACGCGCGGGTCCTCGTGGACGCGTTCCACGCCCATGGCGAAGCCGAACTCGACGTTGCAGATGTCGGTATAGCCGATCACCGGCGCCGCATTGCCCGGGTCGGCGGTGCAGGCGAGCGGCAGATGCCCCTCCCCGGCCAGCAGGCCGGAGGTGGGATCGAGGCCGATCCAGCCCGCCCCGGGGATGAAGGCTTCGGCCCACGCGTGGAGGTCGGTGAAGTCACGATCCGTTCCGGACGGTCCGTCGAGGGCCTTCTGGTCCGCCACGAGCTGGATGAGATAGCCCGATGCGAAGCGCGCCGCGATGCCCATGTGCCGCATGATCTGCACGAGGAGCCAGCCGGAGTCGCGGCACGATCCGCTGCCGTTGGCGAGCGTCGTCTCGGGCGTTTGCACGCCGGGCTCCATCCGCACGAGGTAACGGATCTGCTGCTGCAGGAGCTGATTGAGCCGCACCAGCAGGAGCGTGGTGTTCTCGCCCGGCTGGATCGTCTTGCGGAATTCCTCCATCCACGCGGTGAGCAGCGGGCCTAACGGGGCGGTCTCGAGGAAGGGGATGAGCTCCTTGGCGAGCGCCGGGGCGTAGGTGAACGGGTACTTCTCGGCGTACTCCTCAACGAAGAAGTCGAAGGGATTGATGACCGTCATGTCGGCCACCAGCTCCACCTCGATGTCGAGCTTGTCTGCGCGCTCCGTGAACACGAGGCGTGCGACCCAGTTGCCGTAGGGATCCTGCTGCCAGTTGAGGAAGTGCGTGTTCGGCGCGACCTTGAGCGAGTAACCCAGCACCGGCGTGCGGCAATGCGGCGCCGGACGCAGGCGGATCTCGTGCGGCCCGATGTTGACGAGGCGGTCGAACTTGTAGGTGGTGCGGTGGGACAGCGCGACTCTTATGGCCATCTTGGATCTCGCAGGGGATGCACGCGCGTCCCGCGCGGGGGGAAAGCTACGACCAGTCGGGATCGGGCAGCTGGGCGAACACGCGCCGCAGGCCCTCGCCCCACTGCGTGTGCACCATCTGGAAATAGGGGTCGGTCTCCTCGATGCGCCGCTGCAGCTTGATGCGCAGGGAGTCGACCTCGTAGACCAGGAGGTCGATAGGCAAGCCCACCGAGATATTGGAGCGCATGGTGGAATCGAACGACACCACCGTGCACTTGGTGGCGTCGAGCAGCCCGGTGTTGCGCTTGATCACGCGGTCGATGATGGGCTTGCCGTACTTGGTCTCGCCTATCTGAAAATAGCACGTATCGGGAGTGGCCTCGATGAAGTTGCCCTCGCCGTAGACGTTGAACAGGCGCGGCGGCTCGCCGCGGATCTGGCCGCCGATGATGAAGTTGGCTCCGGCGTCGATGTTGTTCTGCAGGAGGTAGGGGCCGTCGCGGGTTTTCACGTCGCGCAGCGAATCCCCCAGGAGCCGCGCCACGTCGAACATCGACTCGGCATTCCACAGGTGGAGCTGGTTGTCGCCGCCGCGGGACTTCTGGTCGAGCACGTTGAGCGCGTTCTGCGTGATCGACAGGTTGCCCGACGACAGCGTGACGATGACCCGCTCCCCTTCGTGGGCGAACACCTTCATCTTGGAAAAGCGGGCGATCTGGTCCACGCCCGCATTGGTGCGGGAGTCGGACGCAAAGATCATCCCCGCATCGAGCGACATGGCGACGCAATAGGTCATGACG
>CALFEY010000076.1 GCA_937958295.1 uncultured Pseudomonadota bacterium | reverse complement strand
TTGGCACTGGCTACGAAGATGGCCGGCGCGAAGGCGGGGACACCGCAGGCGCTGAGGGGCCCGACCGCCGCAGTCGGGCACGCGGTGCTGATGAGGTTCCCGTAGATCTGCGAGGGATTGCCGCTAGCATCGATGTTGAGCACCGCGGAGTTCGGCGCGATGGCGCCGAAGTACATCGTGGCGTTGGAGCCCAGGTTGAAGCCTTGCGGATTCGTGCCGTCCACCGGTGCCCCCGTGCCGCCCCACCGGATCACCACCTTGCCGTCGATGCCGATGCCCCCGCCCGAGACGAGGCCCGTGAGGTTCGTGCCCACATTGCCCTGGGACGTCCCCACGGAGCCTGAGCTCACCGCGATGATCCTGCCGGCGCCCGGCATCTGGTTCGGCGTGGGTGCGGCCAGCCCGACGTTGGTCCACAGCGCGAGCGCCATGGCGGCGGCCAGGGGTTTCACGGCGAAGCGATCTTGCGGGTACGTCATCTTGTTATCTTCCATGATGTTGGTGGTGTCGGGAGGGAGGTTGCGAACTTCCATGAGCCATGAGGCTCGCGCGAGCGTACGGGGATCGGCGCGCGAAGGCGACCCCGCGTCCGCCGAGCGGCGCCGGGTCGCGCCGCAAGTGTTGCGTCAAGGCATCAGTTGGCCGCCGTTGACCTCGATGATCTGTCCGGTCACATAGCCTGACAGCGTATCCGAAGCGAGGTAGAGAAAGGTGCCCGCGCACTCGTCGGCGGTTCCAAGGCGGTTCATCGGGATCGTTGCCTGCATGGCGGCGAGCTGGGCCGCATTGGAGTAGCGCTCGTGGAAGGGGGTGGTGATTACGCCGGGCGACACCGCATTCACGCGGATGTTGCTGCCCACGAGCTCCTTGGCCCACCCGCGGGTGACGGTGGACACGAAGCCCTTGGCGCCGGCATAGAGGATGGCCCCGCCGCCGCCGCCGTGGCGCGCTGCGATCGACGTGACGTTGATCACGTTGCCGGCTTTCTGCCGCTTCATCACGGGCACGACCTCGCGCATGAAGAGCGCGATTTGGGTGCAGTTGAGCATCAGCACCCGATTGATGTGCTCCACCGAGTACTCCTCGATCGCCACGCGGCCGAGCATCCCGCCGGCGTTGTTGATGAGAACATCGATGCGGCCGCCGAAGGCGGCGAGCGACTCGGCTACGATCCGCTTCACGTCGCCTTCCACCATCACGTCGCCGCCCACCGCCGCGGCCTGTCCTCCGGCGGCGTTGATGTCTGCCACGACCTTCGCCGCCTGGTCCTTGCTCGAGTTGTAATGCACGAGCACCTTGGCGCCGGCCTTGGCGAAGGTGTGCGCCGCTGCGGCACCGATGCCCGTCGACGCGCCGGTGATGAGGACGACCTTGCCTGCGATATCGGTTGCCATGTGTTGCTCCTCCCTGGTGGATGATGTCGGCGTCGCGATGAGTCGCGCCGGGCCGCCATGCCCGTGCGCCGCGATTCGGTCAGTTCAGACGGGGGCCTTGGCCACGTCCCGCACGCCGCGGCACGCCGCGACCGACTCGCGCAGGGCCATGATGGCATCGGGGCGCGGGAAGCTACGCCGGTAGGCAAGCGCGATGCGGCGCGTGGGCGCCGGGCGCGCGAAAGGAACGGGCACCACGAGACTGCTGTGGTACTTCGGCGTGAGCGCGTCGCGCGGCAGCACCGAGATGCCCAACCCGGAAGCCACCATGTTGCGGATCGTCTCCAGCGAATTGGTGCGGGGCACGTGGGCGTCGGCACGGTTGAGCTCCGGGCACGAGTCCAGCACTTGGTCGCGGAAGCAGTGACCCACGTTGAGCAGGATGGTGTTCTCGCCGGCGAGCTCCGAAGGCTGCACCGATTTGCGCTTGGCCCACTTGTGCGCGGCGGGCACCACCACCTGGAAGGGCTCCTCGTAGAGAAACTCCGTGACCACCCCCGGGGGCGCGAAGGGCAGCGCCACGATGGCCACGTCGAGGCGGCCGGACTTCAAGCCGACCTCGAGGTTCTCGGTGAGGTTCTCCTCGATGTCAAGCGGCATCTGCGGCGCGCGTTCGTGCAGCGCGGGAATGAGATCGGGCAGGAGGTAGGGAGCGACCGTGTAGATCACGCCGATCGAAAGCGGGCCGAAGAGCTGGTTGCGGCCCGATTGCGCGATCTCCCGGATGCGCGACGACTCCTCCAGCACCCGCTGCGCCTGCTCCACGATGCGCTCGCCCACCGGGGTGACGGTGACCTCGCTCTTGCCGCGCTCGAAGACCTGGGTGCCCAACTCCTCCTCGAGCTTCTGGATCGCCACCGACAGCGCCGGCTGGCTCACGAAGCACTTCTGCGCGGCGCGGCCGAAATTGCGCTCCTGCGCAACGGCAACGAGGTAGCGGAGCTCGTTCAGGGTCATGGCGGGCTTCGCGGCGCCTTACTTCTGCCGCGCGGCCAGGAACTGCGCGAACTCCGCGCCGGTCTCCGGATGCTTGAGCCCGAGCTCGACCGTGGCCTCGAGATAGCCCTGCTTGCGGCCGCAGTCGTAGCGGCGTCCCTCGAAGCGGTAGGCGACTACGCGCTCGTCGCCCATGAGCCGGGCGATGCCGTCGGTGAGCTGGATCTCGCCGCCGGCGCCCGCGCCGATCGCGCGCAGATGGTCAAAGATGGCGGGCGTGAGCACATAGCGCCCCACGACCGCGAGGGTGGACGGCGTGGTGCCGGCCTTGGGCTTCTCCACGATCTTGGTGATCGAGGCCACGCGCTCGCCCGGGCGCATCTCGCGCGTTTCGACGATGCCGAAGCTGCCGACGTCGTCGGCGGGCACGTCCATCACGCCGATGGTGGACACGTTCTCGCGGGTGGCCACGTCCACCATCTGCCGCATCACGGGCACCTGCGCGTCGATGAGGTCGTCGGCGAGGATCACCGCGAAGGGCTCGTCGCCCACGACGGGCGCGGCGCAGAGCACAGCGTGGCCGAGACCGAGCGCCTCCGACTGGCGGATGTAGATGCAGTTGATGCCGGGCGGGGTCGCCGCGCGGACCTGCTCGAGCAGCTCCGACTTGTTGCGCATCGTGAGCTCCGTCTCGAGCTCGTAGGCCTTGTCGAAGTGATCCTCGATGGCCCGCTTGTTGCGGCCCGTGATGAAGATCATGTCGGTGATGCCCGCAGCGGCAGCCTCCTCCACGGCGTACTGGATGAGCGGCTTGTCGACGACGGGCAGCATTTCCTTCGGAGATGCCTTGGTGGCGGGTAGGAACCGGCTGCCGAGGCCGGCGACGGGAAAGACGGCTTTGGTGATCTTCTTCATGATGTCCTGGCGGCGCTGCGCTGCGCGATGAGGTCCTGCAATCCTGGTTCGTCGAGGATCGCCACGCCGAGGGTCTCGGCCTTGGCGAGCTTGCTGCCGGCATCCTCGCCGGCCACCACGTAGGTCGTCTTCTTCGACACGCTGCCCGCCACCTTGCCACCGGCAGCCTCGATGAGGGCCTTGGCGTCGTCGCGCGACAGCGTGGGCAGCGTGCCGGTGAGCACGAAGGTGAGGTCGTGCAAGGGTCCCCGCTCGGGGGCCTGCGGCGGACCCTCCTCCCAGTGCACCCCGGCGGCGCGCAGCTGCTCGACGCCTTCGCGGTTGTGCGGCTCCGCGAAGAAGCGCGCGATGGAGGCCGCGAGCACGGGGCCGACGTCGTTGGCTTCGAGCAGCTCCGCCTCACTGGCGTTCATGAGCGCGTCCATGCTGCCGAAATGACGCGCGAGATCGCGGGCCGTGGCCTCGCCGACATGGCGGATGCCGAGCGCGTAGATGAACCGGGGCAGCGTGGTCGCCTTGCTCTTCTCGATGGCGACCACCACGTTGCCGGCGCTCTTGTCGGCCATGCGCTCGAGCGCGGCGAGCTTGGCGAGTCCCAGCTTGTACAGGTCGGCGGGGGTGTGCACGATGCCGCCGTCCACCAGCTGGTCGACGAGCTTGTCGCCCAGCCCCTCGATGTCGAGGGCCCGGCGGCTGGCGAAATGCAGGAGCGCCTGCTTGCGCTGCGCCGGACACACGAGTCCGCCGGTGCAGCGCGCCACCACTTCGCCGGGCAGCCGCACCACGGCCGAGCCGCACTCCGGGCACGTGGCGGGCATCACGAACTCGCGCGCCTCCGGCGGACGTCGCTCCGGAAGCGCGCGCACGACCTGCGGGATCACGTCGCCGGCCCGGCGCACGATGACCGTATCACCCTCGCGCAGGTCACGGCGCCGGATCTCGTCCTCGTTGTGCAGCGTGACGTTGGTCACCGTGGTGCCGCCCACGAACACCGGCTCGAGACGCGCGACCGGCGTGATGGCGCCGGTGCGGCCCACCTGCACGCCGATGGACAAGAGCCGGGTGGGCATCTCCTCGGGCGGAAACTTGTGCGCCACGGCCCACCGCGGCTCGCGGGTACGATAGCCGAGGTCGCGCTGGCGCTCGAGGCTGTCGACCTTGTAGACGACCCCGTCGATCTCGAACGGAAGATCGTGGCGACGGGCTTGCACCGCCTCGTAGAACTCGGCCAGCCCCTGCGCCCCGTGCACCACGCGCCACTGCCCGTTCACCGGCAGGCCGAACGCCGCCAGCGCGTCGAGCAGGCCGGCCTGCGTGGTGGGAAGCTCGAAGCCGTGCGTCTGTCCGAGCGCGTAGGCAAAAAAATGCAGCGGACGCTCCGCCGTGACGGCGGGGTCGAGCTGGCGCACCGCGCCCGCCGCCGTGTTGCGGGGATTGACGAACAAGCGCAGGCCGGCGGCGGCCTGCCGCTCGTTGAGCGCGGCGAAGTCGGCGCGGGTCATGTAGATCTCGCCGCGCACCTCCAGCACGTCCGGGGGCTTGCCGCGCAGCCGCGCCGGGATCTCGGGGACCTTGCGCACGTTCGCAGTAACGTCCTCTCCCGTTTCGCCATCGCCGCGCGTGGCCGCCACCACGAGCACCCCGCGCTCGTAGCGCAGGCTGATGGCGAGGCCGTCGAACTTGAGCTCGGCGCAATACGCCACGGGAGGCGCGTCGGGGGCGAGCTTGAGATCGCGGCGGATGCGAGCATCGAACTCGACCGCCCCGGCAACCGTGGTGTCGGCGGCCGTCTGGATCGACAACATCGGCACCTTGTGGGGGACCGGCGCGAACTCCTCGGCGCGCCCCCCGCCCACCCGCTGCGTCGGCGAGTCGGGCGTGCGTAGGTCGGGGTGCGCGGACTCGAGCGCCTCGAGCTCGCCGAAGAGCGCGTCGTACTCGGCGTCGCTGATCGTGGGGGCGTCGTCGACGTAATACCGCTCGTCGTGCTCCCGGATCTGCTCGCGCAGCGCCGCGACGCGGCGCGACACGCGGTCGGGCGCGGCGTCCATGGACGCGTGATGCGCGCTAGGCACCGAAGAGCGCGAGCGCGCGCGGGCTCCCCGGCTCGATGCCGCTCTCCCGCAGCGCCGCCGCCGCGGCGTCGACCTGGCTGCGGATCGCGGCCAGTGCCGGATCGTCGAGCGGGCGCCGGTTGTCGTCGACGAGCTCGCCTCCGAGCGAGTGCGCAAGTCGCTTGCCGGCGAGCTTCATCTGGTCGAAGGCGCGGGCCGGATCGGCCACCCGCGGCACGTCCAGCACGAGCACGACGCCATTCGTGGCCGACAGGCGCAACGTATCGGCGGTGAACGGCTCGTTGCGCAAATTCTGGAGCGAGTAGGCGACGGCGCCGGTGTCCTCGCTTACCCACTCGAAACGACCGCCCGGGGCGAGATGGAAGCCCGCAGCCTCTGCCACGCCCCGGAGCTTGGTGCCGGGCACCCCCGCGGGGGCGCCCACCAGCACGGTGAGGCCCACCTGCACGTCGACGTCGGCGCACAGGCGGTCCAGGGTTTCCGCACGCTCGGCCTCGGCGCCGACATCGGGGACGGACATCGCCGCCGGCAAGTGCGGGGCGAGCTCGCTCATGACCCGCATGAAGGTGTCGAGCTGGGCGCGACTGGCCGCGCCATTGCGGTCGGCGAGCAGAAGGCAGGCCGCCACTTCGACGAACTCGCCCCTCGTATCCGCGGCGAGCGCCTGCCACGACGCATTGGGCGCGACGCGGCCGAACCAGCGCAGCCGCTTGCCAAGGCGCGCATGGAGGCCGGCGGCAAACGCGCCCACACCCACGGGCTTGGCCGGCTGCAGCGTGACGATGCATTCGATCTCTGGATCGGGCTTGCGCAGTGTGCCTGGATCGGGGTCGGGGTCGGGGGCGGCGCCGCGGGCCAGCGGACGCGTGGATTCGAGCTCGTCGACGACGAGCGGATCGTCCTCCGCCGGGGCCGGATGCTCGATGATGTCCTGGGGCGGCTCGAAGCGGTCGGGGCCGTCGGCCTCCTCCGGCGGCGGCCGGAAGGCCGGCGTGGCGCTCCTGGGCGGGGCCGCCGCCTCACCCTTGCGCAGCGTGGGCTCGACCCGTTGCGCGGCCGGCGCCGCCGCGACGGCGGCCGGGGTCGGCGTGCGCGACGATTCCTCGATGCGCCGCCGCGCGCGCCGTTCCACCCACCCGTTGTAGACGAGCACGGCAACGACGAGCAGGATGCCCGCAGCGATGAGCGAAAGCTGCAGCGGACTCATCGGCACGGACATTCAGGCGCCCTTTCTCGCATAGGCCGCGAGTATAGCGCGAAGGTCATCGATAACCGGCCTCGCGGACGCTCGCGCGCTAGGCCACCGCGAGGCTCAGCGCCTCGGCGATATCCACGGCCACCACGCGCGACGCGCCGGGCTCCGGCATGGTGATGCCGACGAGCTGGTTGGCCATCTCCATCGTGATCTTGTTGTGCGAGATGAAGAGGAACTGGGTGGTGGCCGACATCTCCTTCACGATCGCGCAGAAGCGATCGGTGTTGGGGTCGTCCAGGGGTGCGTCCACCTCGTCCAGCAGGCAGAACGGCGCGGGATTGAGCTGGAACAGCGCGAAGACGAGCGAGAT
>CALFEY010000075.1 GCA_937958295.1 uncultured Pseudomonadota bacterium | reverse complement strand
GGCGGAGTATCCACCGTGGCCATGCTCGCGGTCGCAAGGGTGTGCAAGACGTGGGAGGCACCGGCCCTCACCGCGCCCTTCGTGCTCGTGGCCTGGCTCCTGCTCCTCGCCACGCATGCATTCGTCGGGGCTTCGGGGGCACTGCCCGCGAGCGCGTCCATCGTGCCCCTCGACGCCGCGGCCGCGAATCCCCTGCGCCTCGGCGCCTTCGCGGAGGGTGTGCTGCAGAGCATCTCGCAGGTCTTCCTCAAGGGCAGCGGCCTCGCGGCCGTGCTGCTCGTGGCCGGCCTCGCGGTGAGCTCGCTGCGCGCGGCCGCCTGGGCTGTGGCCGGTGCCGCGATCGCTGTGCTGACGGCGCACAGCCTCGGCGCCGAGAGCGAACTGGTCACGGGGGGCCTCATGGGCTTCAGCCCGGTGCTCACGGCCATCGCGCTCGGGGCGGTGTTCCACGGCACTGGGGCGCGTGCGGCCGCCTACGCCACTGTGGGCACGATCTTCACAGTTCTCGTGCAAGGCGCGCTTAATGCGCTCGTCACGCCCTTCGCGATACCGACGCTCACGGCGCCGTTCGTGCTAGTAACGTGGCTGTTCCTGCTGGCCCGCCCCCGTCTGGACTAAGGCGGCCGCCGGCGCGGGGTTCAGCGCGTGGCGCCGGCGCTGCCCGTGACCGCCCGCAGCGCGAGCAGGTAACTGTCCACGCCGAGCCCCACCACGATGCCCCTTGCAATGGGGCTCAGCACCGAGTGGTGGCGGAACTCCTCGCGCGCGTGGACGTTGCTCATGTGCACCTCGATGAATGGGCACTCCAGGATCGCGAGGGCATCGCGTAGACCGTAGCTGTAATGCGTCCATGCGCCGGCGTTGATGAGCACACCGTCCACCTTGTCGGCGTACGCGCGGTGGATGCGCTCGCACATCTCGCCTTCGCTGTTGGTCTGGAAGCTCTCCACTTCCGCGCCCACTTCCCGACCGAGCGCCACGAGCGCGGCATTGATCTCGTCGAGCGTGATCGTGCCGTATTGCTTCGGATCGCGCTTGCCGAACATGTTGTGATTGATGCCGTGGAGCATCAGGATCTTCTTCATGGGAGTCCTTGGGTAAAGGCGCAGGTCGACGACGACGTCAGCCCCGCGGTATGTCGAGAGTGCCGCCATCACGAGCCGCGCGGGCGACCGCATCAACGACGCGCAGGTTCATGAGGCCGTCGCGTCCGCTCACGAGTGGCGCCGCGCGGCCGCGGATCACCTCGGCGAAGTGGGCGATCTGCAGCGCGAGCGGATCGGCGCGCGTCATGGGAACCACGGTGGTCTCGAAGGGCTTGAACCAGGAACGGTCCTCGTCACGGGCATAGCGGCGCAGGCGCATGGTGGGTATGGACAGCGACCCGTGGGTGCCCATCACGACGTAGGCGTCCTCGTCGGGATAGGTGGTGTAGGCCATGTTCTCCTGCGAGGTCTGCTCCCAGCTGCGGGGACTGGCAGCGGTGTCGGAGAGCATGAAAGTGCCGAGCGCCCCGCCCTCGAAGCGCAGCGTGACGGCCACGGTGTCCTCCACCTCGAAGCCGCGCGTCGCGTTAGAGGCCTGCGCCTGCACCGACACGACCTCGCCCACAAGCGAGCGCATGGCGTCCACCTCGTGGATCAGGTTGATGAGGATGGGCCCACCGCCGGACCTGCGCCGCCAGTCGTTGGGCGGATCGAAATAACCGTCCGCGGCCGGCTTGCAATAGACCGCGCTGCCCATCACGGCCACGAGCCTGCCGAGAGCGCCGGCGCGCACCACCCGGATGGCGGCGTCCATGATCGGGCTGTGCCGCCGCATGTGACCCACGAGGATGGGGACGCCGGCCTGCTCGCCGGCGGCCACGAGACGCTCGCCTTCGGCCAGCGTATGCGCGAGCGGCTTCTCCACGAGCACGGGCACCCCGGCCGCGATGCACGCAAGCCCCTGCTCGACGTGCAGCGCGTTGGGCGTGGCGAGGATGATGCCGTCGGGCTTGGCCTGCGCGAGGCACGCCTGCAGCGCGGGGTACAGCGGCACGGCGTAGCGCTGTGCCACGGCGGCGGATTTCGGGGCGGGATCGACGATGCCGGCCACCGCGCAGCCGGCATTGGCGGCGATCTCCTCCAGGTGGCGCAGCCCGATGAGCCCGGCGCCCGCCACCGCGATGCGTACCTTTGTCACGGCCGGCCCGTCAGCGCTGCTTGAATGACGGCTTCTGCTTGTCGATGAACGCCTGCATGCCGATCTTCTGGTCCTCGGTGGCGAACAGCGAATGGAACATGCGGCGCTCGAAGTGCATGCCGTCGGCGAGCGAACTCTCGAAGGCACGATTGACGGCCTCCTTGGCCATCATCACCGCGGGCAGCGAGTACTCGCAGATCGTGGCAGCCACGGCCACCGCCTCGTCGACGAGCTTGTCGGCCGCCACGATGCGCGACACGAGCCCGGCGCGCTCGGCTTCCTCGGCGTTCATCATGCGGCCGGTCAGCACGAGGTCCATCGCCTTGGCCTTGCCCACCGCGCGAGGTAGGCGCTGCGTGCCGCCGGCTCCCGGGATGATGCCGAGCTTGATCTCGGGCTGGCCGAAGCGCGCGTCGTCGGCGGCGATGATGAAGTCGCACATCATGGCGAGCTCACAGCCGCCGCCGAGCGCGAAGCCGGCCACCGCGGCGATTACGGGCTTGCGCACGGAGCGCAGGGTCTCCCAGTTGCGCGTGATGTAGTCGGACTTGTACACCTCCATGTACGACCACTTGGCCATCGCGCCGATGTCCGCACCGGCGGCAAAGGCCTTGGCGCTGCCGGTGAGGACCACGGCGCCGACCGCGTCGTCGGCATCGAAGGCCTGCAACGCGGCGCCCAGCTCTTCCATCAGCGCGTCGTTGAGGGCGTTGAGCTGCTTGGGACGGTTGAGCGTGACGAGGCCGACACGACCGCGGGTTTCGACGAGGATGTGCTCGAAGGTACTCACTTGAACCTCACTTTCAGTAGGAAATGCGGGCGACGGCGCGGAGCTCGTCCGGCGTGGCCGCGGGGTAGCCGAAGAACTCGAGGTAGGCAGGGATCTGTTCGAAGAGCATGTCCGTGCCCACCTGGATGCGGCAGCCCTTGTCGCGGGCGGCCACGAGGAGCGGGGTGAACTCCTGCTTCATCACGACTTCCCCCACGAACGTGGAGGGGGCGAGGCGCGCGATGTCGATGGGCAGCGCGTCGCCGGCCTTCATGCCGAGCGGGGTGGCATTGACCACCACGTCGTGACCGACCGGGTCGGCGGTGCCCACACGCACGTCCAGTTGGGGATAGTGCTCCCGGATGCGCGCCGCGAGGGACTCGGCCAGCGGCGCGTGCGTGTCGGTGAGCACGAGCGTGCCCACGCGGCGCGCAGCCAGCGACGCCGCGATGGCCGACCCCACGCCGCCGCTGCCGACCACGAGGCAGCGGGCACCCGCGAGCGCCACGCCCTTGCGCTCGAGCCCGCGCGCGAACCCCTCGCCGTCGAACATGTCGCCCACGATACGGCCGTCGCCGCGCACGAGCACGGCATTGCAGGCGCCCGCGACCTTCACCGCAGTGGACGCCTCGTCGAGCAGTCCCGCGGTGGTGACCTTGTGCGGCATCGTCACGAGCATGCCGTGCACGTTGGACAAGCGCACGAGCCGCTCGAAGAAGGGCACGTAGTCCTCGGCCTTGATGCCCAGAGGTACCACCACGGTATCGATGCCCTTGCTCTCGAACCAGGGGTTGTAGATGAGGGGCGCCTTGAACGACTCGGTGGGGTAACCCACATGCGCGATGAGCCTGGACTTGCCGCTTAACATGCCAAAGGACGGGCGTTGGACGTGCGACCATTGTAGTCCGTCCGTCTTGCACGGGGGGGCGGCGCCTGCTACCTTGCCTGCCCGACCCGCCCTCGCCACGCCCTTTGCTCGCCCCCGCCCAGAAGCCTAGCGCGATCCTCGCCCATCTCGACCAGTTCGTGATCGGCCAGGCCGACGCCAAGAAGATCCTGGCGGTGGCGGTCTACGCGCACTACAAGAAGATCGGCCGTCCCCGCAGCGACGACGCCGGCCGGATCAAGAGCAACGTGCTCCTCATCGGCTCGTCGGGCACCGGCAAGACGCTCATGTGCGAGACCCTCTCGCACCTGCTCGAAGTCCCGTTCGTCACCGCCGAAGCCACGTCGCTGGCCAACACGCGCTTCGTGAACGAGGAGATCGAGGCGATGCTGACCCGCCTCGTGGAGAAGGCCGGCGATGACGTCGCACGCGCCTCGCGCGGCATCGTGTTCATCGACGAGATCGACAAGTTGAAGTCGCCCACGGGGCACGGCCAGGGCAGCTCCGGCGAATCGGTGCAGCACTCGTTGCTCAAGATCATGGAGGGCGCGCAGGTCAAGCTCGCCAGCGGCGAATACATCGACACCACCGATATCCTCTTCATCTGCGGCGGGGCATTCGTGGGGCTCGACGACATCATCGCCTCGCAAACGCACGGCTACGGCTTCATCGCCACATCGCGCGGCGACAACCAGCGCATCCTCGACCGGCTCAACTCGCGCGTGAAGCCCACCGACCTCTTCACGTACGGCCTCATCCCCGAGTTCACCGGCCGCCTGCCCATCATCGCGCGCTTCCACGACCTCGACCGGCCGATGATGGTCCGCATCATGACCGAGCCGCGCAACGCGCTCTACCACCAGTTTCGCGAGATCTTCCTCGACGAGGGGGTCGAGCTCGCCGTCGAGCCCAAGGTATTCGAGCAGATCGCCGAGCTCGCCATCGAGTACAAGACGGGGGCTCGCAGCCTGCGCGGGATCTTCGAAGAGCTGATGACGCCGATCCTGTACGAAGTGACGGATCGTGTCGATATCGGCCGCGTGGTGGTCCATTCGCTTTTCACCGAACCGGTCTACCACAGCCGAAGCGCCAGCGAGTAGAACCACCGCCATGCGCGGTCGCCTGGACTACCGTTCGTCAGTGCAGGCATGCTGTTTGCTCAGAGGTCTCGTGCGTGCGGCGACGTCGCACCACCAGACAGGGATACCCATGGTCCGCTCTGCAGCCCTTAGCCTCTGCGCCGCGCTGTTCCTCGGCGTGCTCGCCCACCCTGCGCGGGGCCAAACGCCGATCACGGTGCAGATCGTCAATGACAGCGGTCTGCCCGACGACCAGGTCTATCTGCTGCTGATGGGCGCACCCATCGCAGTCAACAATACGTCCTACCCCCTCAACGTATCGGGCGACATCCCGTCGGTGGACACCACCACGACGAACACCGGCACGTCGGCGCCCCTCGCCTGTCCGACCCCTCCCGCCCCCGGCTGCACGCCGTTCACGCTCGCCAGGAAGAAGAACGGGGCGCAGCTGCGCGTCGACTCCCCCTATTCGGGCACGAACAGCCTGCCCGTCTACCAGTTCACGGCCACCACCGTGGGCTCGGGCGTGATCTATGTCTCGTACAACGGAGCCATCACCGCCCCACCGTCGCCCACGGTCACGTCCACCCTGCGCTTCCAGCCGGTGGAGCTCACTTACAGTCAGTACGTTGCGAGCAATGCGGACCTGTCGTCGATCGATTTCTACGGGATCCCGATACAGCTCACCACTTACCCTCCCGATGACGTGCACTTCGCGCGTCCTCTCGACAAGGTGAGCTACTACGCCTCCACCCTCACGCTCCTGCAGTCCTTCATCAACGCCAGCACCAGCCTTGGCAACGTGATGATCGGGACGGGCCCCAATGGCAACCAGGTCTTCAGTCCCTCCAGCGACTCGCTGGCGACCTTCCTCCGCGTGATAGGACCCAACCAGGTCGCCGCGCCCGGAACCAGCCCATTGCTGGTGACGCCCCCGCCGGGCGCACCGCGGAGCTGGCCTTATCCCTCGTTCAAGGACTACCTCGACTCGATCGTGAGCAACGTGCCGGTCTCGCCGCCGACCACGCCTGCCACCTACGTCACGAAGTACTCGTTCAAGGAGAACGACACCAATCTCGTCTCGGGCTACACCTTCGACTACACGGGCGTCATCTACCCCATGACGGTAGGTACCACCGATACCTGCCTCAATCCCAGCATGGCCGTCGACGGGTGGTACATCAAGCTCACCGGCACGACGTCGTCCTCGGGGGCGCTTCCCGCCGACGCGGATATCTGCATACCGCTGCCGAAACACAACCCGAGCGCCTCCGGCTCCACGTTCGCCAACAGCGGCAACGCCGATTTCATCATCTATGGCGCCGTCCAGAGCTGCGACACGCTGGGCCTGGGCGTGAACGGAACGTTCCAGCCATGTCCAGCCACGACCGATCCCAACTATGCGGCGTACTTGAAGAGCCTCACCAACTCGGTGTACGGCTGGATCCAGGCCGACGTCCTGTCCGCGCTGAATTTCGGCTACCTGAATGGCAAGTGGGACCAGGCCAACGGTGGCCAGGGCAACTCCGCGGCCTGGTTCAATCTTCCGCCGATCCAGTATCCATTCGGGCAGGCCCGCGCCACCAACGACGGGTTCTACAACCCTTGGGCCGCCATCATGTACAACCATTCGGATGCCTACGGCTTCGCCTTCTCCGACCGCAACGGGCGGCCGTCGCCGGATATTGCGCTTCCCACCGATGGCGGCACCCTTCGTATCTGGATCCTTCCGGATAGCCGGCTAGACGCCCCGATGGTCGCGGCGCGAGCCTCGCAAACCGATGGCACCAAGCTGCACCTCGCATGGCCCGTGGTGCCGGGGGCTCACCATTACATCGTGACCTGGTCGCCGCCCTACGAAACGAAATCGGCGAAGGTCGACCAACCCGCCGCCGGCAATGCCTCTGCGAGCTACACCATCGAAGGCCTCACGCCGGGCTCGCCCTACACCGTGACGGTGCGCGCGGTCGATACGATGGAGCGCCAGTCCTCGGCAGAGGTTCCGGTCTATGCCATGACAAGCGGAAGCGCACCGATCCCCACGGGCAATGCCGATTTCAACTTCACCTTCAACTGGACCCCGCCCGAGTATTTCGGGACCGCCTACCCTGTGGCCACGCTCGGCAACGCGACGGCAAC
>CALFEY010000074.1 GCA_937958295.1 uncultured Pseudomonadota bacterium | reverse complement strand
GGCTCGCCTGGGTCCCCGCCGTGATCCTCGGCGCGATCATGGAGCGGGTCTTCATTCGCAAGCTCTACTCGCGCGGGCACCTTGATCAGGTGCTGCTCACCTTTGGCTTCACGTTCGTGTTCTCCGACCTCGTGCGCCTCATCTGGGGCACGGACATCCGCGACCTCGGGGTCCCGGAGATCCTGTCCGGCGTGTTCGAGGTGGGCGGGGTGATCGTGCCCAAGTACCGCGTGTTCCTGATCTTCTTCGGCGGCGCGATCGCGTTCGCGCTGTGGGCCTTCCTCGAGCGCAGCCGGCTGGGGGCGATGGTGCGCGCGGGGGTGGACGATGCGTTTACCGCCAACGGCATCGGCATCAACGTCTCCCTGCTCTTCGCGGCGGTGTTCGCCGTGGGTGTGGGCCTGGCCGCCCTCGGCGGCGCCGCGGCCGGCCCCGTGCTGGGCCTCTACCTCGGCATGGACATCGAGATCCTCATCCCGGCCTTCATCGTCGTGGTGATCGGCGGCATGGGCAGCCTGCGGGGTGCATTCGTGTCGAGCATCTTCGTGGGCATCGTCGACACCTTCGGCAAGGCGTACTTCCCGGACTACGCGATGTTCGTGATCTACCTCCTCATGGTGGTGGTCCTGCTCACCCGGCCGCAGGGCCTCTTCGGGGTCAAGCGCGCATGACGACCGGTTCCCCTCCGAGCCCGCGCACGACGGCCATCTGGATCGCCTGCATCGTGGCCCTGGGGCTCGTGCCGCTGACCGGCACCTACGTCACCGGGCTCGCAGCCGAGATCCTGATCTTCGCGATCTTCGCGATGTCGCTCGACCTCCTCATCGGCTACACCGGTCTCATGTCGTTCGGCCACGCCGCCTTCTTTGGCGTGTCGACCTACACGATGGTCATCCTCGGCGTCCATCTCGGCTGGTCGGGTTGGATCGGCTTTGCGGCGGGCGTGGCGATGTCGACGATCGCGGCCTTCGTGATCGGCTTCTTCGCGATCCGCGTATCCGGCATCCCCTTCCTCATGATCACGATGGCCTTCGCGCAGCTCCTGATGTCCATCTCCGTGAAGTGGCGCAGCGTGACCGGCGGCACGGATGGCCTGTCGGGCTTCCAGCGGCCCACGCTGTTCGGACTCTCGCTCGAGAACCGGGTCACGCAGTACTACGTGGTGCTGGTCGGCTTCCTGCTCGTGCTGTTCTTCCTGCGCCGCCTGATCGCCTCGCCGTTAGGCTCGATCTTCATCGGCATCAAGGAGAACGAGCAGCGCATGCTGGCCGCCGGGTACCCGGTGCAGCGCTTCAAGCTCATCGCCTTCACGCTCGCGGGCGCGCTCGCCGGCATCGGCGGCGGCCTCTACGGCCTGCATAACGCGTTCGTGTCGAGCGACATCCTGCACTGGTCGCTGTCCGGCGATGCGATCATCATGGTCATCCTTGGCGGCGCGGGCACGATCATCGGCCCCATCTTCGGGTCCGCGGCCTTCCTGCTGTTGAAGAACGTCGTGAGCTCGCACACGCACTACTGGCTCCTGTGGGTGGGCACCATCTTCATCCTGTGCGTGATGTTCCTGCCGCAGGGCCTGTGGGGCTTCCTGCGCCAGCGCTTCGGCCGGCGTCCCCCGCCATGAGCGATACCTCCGCCAACCTGCTGCGCCTCGACAACCTGTACAAGTCGTTCGGCAGCCTCGTGGTCACCAAGGACGTGAACCTCACCGTGGACCGCGGCGAGCGCCATGCGCTCATCGGTCCCAACGGCGCGGGCAAGACGAGCCTCGTGCATCAGATCTCGGGTCAGCTGCGTCCCACCTCGGGTCGCATCTTCTTCTGCGGCGAGGACATCACCGGCGCCTCCCCCGACGAGATCGGCCAGCGCGGGATCGGCCGCACGTTCCAGAAGAACAATCTCTTCCGGCAGCTCTCGATGCGCGAGAACGTGCGCCTTGCGCTGCAGGCCAAGCGGGGGAACTGGTACTCCTTCCTGCGGCCGGCCAGCGCCGACCGTGCCCTCCTCGACGAGGTCGATGCCATCCTCACGCAGGTGCGCCTCGCCGATGGCCGTGACCGCCTCGTGGCCAACCTTTCCTACGGCGAGCAGCGGCAACTGGAGGTGGCGCTGGCGCTGGCGAGCCAGCCCCGCCTGCTCCTCCTCGACGAGCCCACGTCGGGCATGTCGCCCGCCGAGACGGAGCGGATGATCGATCTCGTGCAGTCCCTGCCGGCCGAGCTCGGCGTGCTCCTCATCGAGCACGACATGAAGGTGGTCTTCACCCTCGCGCACACCATCACCGTGCTGTACTACGGCGAGGTGCTCGCCACCGGCAAGCCCGATGCGATCCGCGACAATCCTCGCGTGCGCGAGGTCTACCTGGGGCTGGGCCACTGATGCTCGCGCTCGACGGCGTTCACGCCTACTACGGCAACAGCCACGTGCTGCACGGCGTGAGCCTGCGCGTGGACAAGGGCGAGGTCGTGTGCCTGCTCGGGCGCAACGGCGCAGGCAAAACCACCACCGTGCTGTCGATCATGGGCTACCTCGCGCCGCGTCCCGGCCGGATCGAGTACGACGGCAAGAGCGTGGCCGGCTTCGCGCCGCATCGCATGGCCAAGATGGGGTTCGGCTTCGTCCCGCAGGAGCGCGGCATCTTCCCGAGCCTTACGGTGGAGGAAAACCTCACCGTGGCGGCCCGGCATGGCACTGACGGCCGCTGGACGCTGGAGCGCGCCTACGACCTGTTCCCGCGGTTGAAGGAGCGGCGGCGCAACCTCGGCTTCCAACTCTCCGGCGGCGAGCAGCAGATGCTGTCGATCGCGCGCGCGCTCATGCTCAATCCACGCATCATCCTTCTCGACGAGCCCTCGGAGGGCCTGGCGCCGATGATCGTGGAAGAGATCGTGGGCGTGTTGCGCTCGCTCAAGGGCGAGGGCCTCGCGATCCTCCTCATCGAGCAGAACCTGCGGGTGGCGCTCGACCTGGGTGACCGGCACTACGTCCTGTCGAAGGGCGAGGTGCGCTTTACCGGCTCGAGCGCCGAGCTCGAGCACAACGAGCACGTCCTTTCGGAGTACTTGAGTGTCTGATGCTCCTCGCCCACGGGGCGTCTGCCTCGTCACCGGCGGCAGCCGCGGCATCGGTGCCGCCACGGCGCGCCTCGCCGCCCGCCGCGGTTATCCCGTCGCGCTCTTCTACCGCGAGCGCGCCGATGCGGCACAGGCGGTCGTGCAGGAGATCGCCGACAGCGGCGGCACGGCGCTCGCGATCCAGGCCGACGTCGGCGACGAAGCGGCGCTCGTGCGCGGCTTCGCGGCCGCCGACGCCCTCGGTCCGCTCGAGCTCCTCGTGAACAACGCCGGCGTGGTGGGTAGTGTGGGCCGGCTCGACACGGTCACGGAAGCCATGCTTTCGGATCTCGTCCGCACCAACTTTGTCGGCGCCTTTCTTGCCGCCCGCGAGGCGGTCAAGCGGATGTCCACGCGCCAGGGCGGCCGCGGCGGCAGCATCGTGAACGTGTCGTCGGGTGCAGCGCAGCTGGGCTCGCCCGGCGTGTGGATCCACTACGCCGCCACCAAGGGCGCGCTCGACACCATGACCATCGGCCTCGCGAAGGAAGTCGCGGCGGAGGGCATTCGCGTGAACGCCGTGCGCCCCGGGATCATCGATACCGAGATCCACGCGCACCGCCCCGAGGGACAGATCGAGAAGATGCGGCAGGCCATCCCGATGGGGCGCCTCGGCACATCGGAGGAAATCGCCGCGACGATCCTCTGGCTCGCCTCCGACGAGGCGAGCTACGTGACCGCCGCTCTGCTCGACGCGCGCGGCGGCATCTAGGGCACGCCACCGCGCATCGGCCGGCGGCAGGCCTTCCCGCGCGCCCGCTACTGCGGTGCCGCCTCGTCGAAGACCGACGGCACGGGGAGCGAGAGATTCAGCGCGTTGCACATCACGGCGATCGTCACGAAGCGCGAGATCTGGAGCAGCGCCGCCACGGCCTTCTCGTGGCCTAGGAGCGCCGTCACGGCGGCGAGCTCGGCTTCGCAGCGCAGCCCGTGGCTCGGCACCACGGCCTGGGCCAGCGCCTGCAGCCGGCGCTCGTCGTCCTTGAGCGCCGAGGGATGGCTGCCTGGCCGGCCCTCCGCGGCGGCGATCCACTCCAGCGTGAAGCCGAGTTTGCGGGCGAGCCGCTCGTGCTGGATGCGCTCGTAGTCGGCTTCGAGCATCGCGCACACGGCAAGCGCGATTACTTCGTTCTGCGCATCAGAGAGCTTGGCCTTGACCGCACCCGTGTACTGCATGAACGCAGCAATGGCGCCCGGGATGTGCGCCGCCACCTGGAAGAACTCGCCGAAATAGCCGAGGCGGTCCACGGTGGGCTTCAACATCTCCCGCAGCGCCGGATCGACGCTGTCGAAGTCGAGGCGCGGGATTCGCGCGCTGTCGGTCATAGCCCCATCTCCTGCCGGTACCACTTGTAGAACGCGCGGATCAGCACCTCGGTGACCATGTGGTCCTGCGGCTCGGTCTCGCGGCCGCCCATTTCGAGAACGGCCTGGCGATGGCCGTAGGCGGACGTGCCCTGCTGGCATTCGACGAGGACCTCGCCGTCTTCCATCGCGACGAAGCCGGCGGGGCCATACAGGTTAGCGTGACGCAGGCGCAAGCGCGTGAGCGACGGTTCCTCGTCGGCGTAGCCGTAGTAGGTCCAGCACAGCTCGAAGCTGCCGGGACCCTTGGGAATGATGTGACGCATGCCGAGCGTGTTCGCCTGCTGGTGGAGCACCACGCTCGGGAACAGCGACAAGCCCACTACCTTGCCATCGTCGAACTCCCGCTGCGGCGTGACCGTGTCCATGTCGGCCAGCTCGAGCGCGTTCTTGAGCCGCTTGATCTCGCCGGTG
This sequence comes from uncultured Pseudomonadota bacterium, assembly GCA_937958295.1. Lineage (GTDB taxonomy): Bacteria > Pseudomonadota > Gammaproteobacteria > Burkholderiales > Casimicrobiaceae > VBCG01. Next base: position 7,065 of record CALFEY010000074.1, on the reverse strand, counting down.
CCGCTGCTGCCGGTCTTCTTGCCCACATTGCGCGAGATCATGATCCCGTGCTTGCCGCCCTCGGTGGGCACCGACTCCGACTGCGTGTCGGCGCGCCAGAGGCCGAAGGTGATGAGGAAGGAGTGCAGCAAGGTGGCGTGGTACGGATCCTTGAGATTCTCGATGTAAATCTTCCAGTTGCTGTCGATCAACTGGCGGTTGTAGCCGAGGAGCTTCAGTGAGCGGCCCTTGAACAGGCGCTGCACGTAGCCGTGCATGTCGGGGCCGCAATAGTCGGCAAAGCTCGGGGCGTTTTCGTCGAAGCTCGCCCAGATCGATCCGCCCTCGGCGTGCACCCTGAGTGCCTTGAGGCCGTGCTGGCTGTTGTCGAAGTCGGCGGGCATGCCGCCCTTGCCGAGCACGCCCCGCTTGAGCGGCACGCCCTGGAGCTTGCCGTCGAGCGCGAAGTTCCACTGATGGTAGGGGCAGGTGAACGAATCGACCTTGCCCTTGTTCTGCCAGCACACGCGCGCCCCGCGATGGGCGCAGCGGTTCTCCCATACGTGGATGGCGCCTTCCTTGCCGCGCACCACCACCACTTGCCGCTCGCCGATCCAGCTACGCTTGTACGAGCCGGGCTCGGGGACCTCGCAATCGAGCGCCACGTAGTTCCACGTGGGGCCGTAGAAGAACGTGTCGAGTTCGCGCTGGTAGATGTCCGGATCGGTGTATATCCAGTAGGGCACGCGCGTCCAGCCTTCCTGCGGCCACACGCGAGCACCTTCGGCTTCGAGGGTCTTGCCCATTTCGGGTCTCCTGGCGGGGCCGCGATGCTCGCCCGCTACACCGGAACGATCAGCGACCGCCGCACGTGGTGGTTGTCGCACACCGCGATGCGCTCGCGGAAGAGCCAGCGATCACCGCGGCGTACGGCGAGGTCGAGGTACTGCCCCACGAGGAAGATCGCCGGATTGGCATCCGACATGCTCTCGGTCACGAGGAAGTTGCTGCGCGTGCGAACCGTATCGCCGTTCACCGCGAGGATCTTCACTCCGCTCACGAAGTGCCGCCACATGCGCGGCTCGTACACCTGCGTTTCGCGCAGGGCCAGCACGCGGTCGCGCAGCATGCCGATGCCGTCGCAGTACATCATGCCGGCCTGCAGGCCCTCGCGGAAGTTCTCGCGCGACGTGACCTTGTACAGGCAGTCGTCGGTGAAGTGCGCGGGGAAGTCCTCGATGCGATCGTCGTCGAGGAGGTCGGCGATCTCCTCGTAGAAGTCGCGCAGCTCGTGGCGGAGCCGCGCAACCTCCACCCCCGTAGGCAGGGCGAGTGTCGTGTCCATGCGCGTGCTACGCCGGCTCGAGCTCGGTCAAGTTGGTCTGGAAGCCGTAGTCGGAGCCGAGCTTGAGGATCGGCGCCTGCAGCGTCTCCTGCCAGAGCAGCGAGTCCATCGCGATGTGCAGCGGATGGTCCTGGATCGTGAGCGCGCAGAAGCCCTGCTCGCGCGAGCCGTGATGATGCACGGCCCAGCCGGGCGCGGACAGGTGGAGGTCGCCCGCTTCCCATTCGAGGTTGCGGCCCATCACCGCGCTCTTGCCGTGGCCGATGAAGTAGTAGTTGATGGCGGCCGAGACGTGGCGGTGCGCGATGTCCATCTTGTCCGCCGGGTACTTGGCGATCGTTGCGAAAAAGCAGGGCGACGTGCCCATCCGCCGCTCGGTGGCCGGGTTGTACAGCAGGTAGAGGTGGCGCCCGGTGTAGCGGAGGTCGCGCTTGAATACCTTGTCCAGGTGCGGCTCGACGTCGCGCCAGCGCCACAGCAAGGGCTTCCATTCGACCGTGTCGATGTCGATGAGGTATTCGTAGCCCAACAGGCGCGCGCCGTCGGCGCCGAGGTCGATGTCCTCGGCAAGATCGCGGGCGCGGGCCTTGCCCGACGCGGCGGCCTCCTTCGATTCCTCGACGAGCTTGGGCTTGCGATCGACGTAGTGCACCTCGAGCCGCTCGAGCAGCGGCGCGTTCGAGAACGAGAGCCGGACGAAGAGATCCTTGCCGGTGTTGCGGTAACGATGCGGCGCCATCGAGGGCGTGTTCCACACGTCGAAGCGTTCCACGCCATGGGTGGACTTGCCGATCATGGCCACGCCCTCGCCGCGGATGCACATGTCGACCATCGACGAGTTGCGTGCCACCGGCAGCGACTCCTCGCCGGGCTTCAGTACCTCGACGGTGGCATCGATGCCGGGCGCGAACGCCGGCACCGGACCGGTGTTGGCAGGGTGCGATACCGAGGCGGCGCGCCGGCCCGTTTCGGGACGCGCGATGGACGCCAGCCGCTCGATTTCGGCATCGATGGCCTTGCGCGGCACGATCACGGACGGCCAGTGGTGCTGCTTGCGCGTCTTCTGCTCGCTGACGTCGACGAAAGTGAACTCGCTCATGTCAATCTCCTTCAGACTTTCTCGGCCGCGGAGGTGAACCGGGGCGTCGCGCGCACGGCAGGCGCGATCGACCGTCCGATGCCGCGCGCGCGCGCGCGGTCGAGGACCATGATGGCCACGGAAAGGTCGGACAACCCCATGCCCATCGCCTTGAAAAGCGTCAGATCGCATCCGGCGGGGCGAGGTTCCCCCTTGGCGATCACGTCACCGATGGGCCGCACGCGGCTCCAATCGGCTGTGGGCAGCCCGAAGCGGTCCATGAATTCGCGCGACGCCCGCTGCACGTTGGGTACGTCGTCCACCGCAATCATGCTGACGCGGTCGAAGACGTCCTGCTTGAACTCGGCGTTCGCGGGCAGGATGGCCCCGACCGCGTTCAGGTGGGCACCCCGCGCGAGCATGGAGGCGTCGAGGAAGGCATCTTTCGCGCGCGTCACGAGCGTGACCAGCGGCGCGTCGCGCGTGGCGGCCTCCAGCGTGGCGGCCTCTTCCACCTTGAAATCGAAGGCGCCGGCGAGCTTGCCCACGAAAGCGCGCCGCTTCTCCGGCGTGGGGCTCCACACGCGGACGCGCCGCAATGGGCGCACGGCGTGGATCGCGGCGACTTGCGTGATCGACTGCATGCCGGTGCCGATGAGCGCGAGATCGTCGGCCTCGGGGGCGGCGAGCCAGCGCGTGCCCACGCCGGTCATGGCGGCGGTACGCAGCTGGCCCAGCGCGGCGGCCTCGATCATCGCCACGACGCTGCCGTCGTTGGCGTCGAACATCGCGAACACGGCGGTGGCGCCGCGCTTGGTGTGCACCCAGTTCTTGTAGCCGACGTAGCCCAGCGCCGGCGCGCCGGAGCCCAGCGAGTGCATCGAGGAGCCGTCGCCGTAGCCACCCAGCGCCTTGGGTACGTTGAAGGCGGCGCCTTCGCCGAGCGAGCGCAGGCCGCGCTCCAGCGCGGGGATCGCGTCGTCCAAGCTGACGAGGTCGACGACCTCCTGTTCGGTGATCCAGAGCAGAGAATTGGCCATGCGCCTTACGCTTCGCTTTCGTCGACGACGGAATTGGTGAGGGTGCCCACGCCGGTGATCTCCACCTCGAACGTGTCGCCCGGAACGAGCCACAGCGGCGGGTCGCGCGTGAAGCCCACGCCCGCGGGCGTGCCCATCACGAGGACGTCCCCAGGCAGGAGCTCGGTGAACGTGGTCACGTACGCGATCGTGCGTGCCACGGAGAAGATCATGTTGGCGCCGCTGTCGCGTTGCAGCTCGCGGCCGTTGAGCCGGCCGATCACGTCCATCTTCTCGACCGGGCCGGCCTCGTCGGGCGTGACGATCCATGGGCCGAACGCGCCGCTCGCGAAGAAGTTCTTGCCCGCCGTGGCCTGGCGGCCGTGCATCTGCCAGTCGCGGACCGAGTTCTCGGCAAAGCACGAGTAGCCGAAGACGTGGTCCTGCGCCTGCGCCTCCGTGATGTGCCGCCCGCGGCGGCCGATCACCACCGCGAGCTCGGCTTCGTAGTCGAACTGGTGCGAGGCACCGGGCCGCACCACCGGGGCGCCATGGCCGACCTGGGACGACGGGAAGCGCACGAAGAGCGAAGGATTGGTCGGCACGGCCATCTTCGCTTCCTTGGCGTGCTCGTAGAAATTGAGGCCCACGCAGATGGCCTTGTCCGGATGCGGGATCGGCGGTAGCCAGGTGATCTCGGCGAGGGGAATGCGCGGCCCGCTCGCCTGCCGGGCGCGCTCGCATAGGCCGGCGCTGTCCCATTGCTCGAGTGCGGCGCGCAGCGTGGGGGCTTCACCGCGGAGGTCGACGACGTGATCGCCGGTGACGAGGCCGAATCCGTCCCGACCCTGGTGTTGGAAGCTTGCGAACCGCATGACAGCGACGTCCTCCGGAAGAGAAGCAGCGACAGCTTGTTATGGGGCGAGTTTGCGCGAGCCGGCTCCATGGCGGCAATCCGGGGCATGGAATATCATTTGTTCCATTTCGCAAGGGAAAGTGCCGGGAATGGCTGGCAAAACGCAGGTTTCCACGGGCGGCCAAGGGGTGGGGGGGTTGAAGGACCTCACTGCCTTGCGAGTATTCGCGCGCGTGGTGGAGCTGCAGAGCTTCTCGGAGGTTGCCCGGCGCTCGGGCGTGACCCCCGCCACCATCAGCAAGCACGTGTCGTCGCTGGAGACGCAACTGAAGGCGCGCCTCGTCAACCGCACTACGCGGCGGCTGTTCATCACCGAGGCCGGCCAGCGGCTGTACGAGCACTGCCTGCGCATCATGCGCGAGCTCGACGAGGCCGAGTCCGAGGTCGCCGACCTGCGCGGGGAGCCCGCCGGACCATTGCGCATCACAGCGCCCCTGGCATTCGGCGAGCGCCGAATCGCCCCGCGGCTGCCCGAGTTCGCCCGGCGCTACCCCAAGGTGACCCTCGACATCGATTTCTCGGTGGAGAAGGTGGACCTCTTCCAGGAGCGCATCGATATCGCCATCCGCATCGCGGAAACGGTCGACCCGGGGCTTGTGGCGTTCAAGCTCGCCCCTTACCGGCGCGTGTTCTGCGGCTCGCCTGCCTACCTCGCGCAACACGGCACGCCGGCCACGCCCGAGGATCTCGTGCGCCACAACTGCCTTGTGTCGCGCGGGGCGATCCTCAATTCGACGTGGCCAATTGAGCGCGGCAACGGCGTCGAATCGATCCGCGTGAGCGGCAACCTCGTGAGCAACAACGGCGAGGTGGTCCGCGCCGCGGCGCTCGCCGGACAAGGCCTCATGATGACGGCGCGATTGCTCGTGGAGGAAGACTTTCGCGCCGGCCGCCTGATCGAGGTGCTCCCCGGCTTCGCGCCGGAGAACCGGGCGATCTACGCCGTGTTGCCGCGCCAGGGGAGCCTCTCGCCCAAGGTGCGGGCGCTCGTCGACTTCCTCAAAGATTGCTGCAGCGACATCCACTGAAGCCGGCCTCCGATGACCCGAACCACCCAATGGATCCACGCCTGGCTGCTCCTGCTGCCATCGATGGTGCTGCTCCTGCTCTTCACGCACTACCCGGCGGTGGCCACCTTCTGGCAGAGTTTTTTCTCGACGCCGAAGGGCAGCCGCCCCTCCGTGTTCGTGGGCACCGACAACTACCAGCAGCTCGCGGAAGACCCGGTCTTCTGGCAAGCGCTGTCGAACAACTTCTGGTACGCCTTCTGGACCATCCCAGTGTCCATCGCCCTCGCGATCCTGATGGCGATCTGGGTCAACCAGAAGATCATGGGCCGCGGCTTCCTGCGCCTGGCCTACTTCACGCCGACGATCCTGCCGATGATCGCGGTGGCCAACATCTGGCTGTTCTTCTACACGCCCGAGTACGGCCTGCTCGCCAAGTTCATGGACGTGTTCGGAGTCGGCAGCCACAACTGGCTCGGCAGCAAGAGCACGGCGCTGCCGGCCATCATGGTGGTGACGATCTGGAAGGAGGCCGGCTTCTTCATGATCTTCTACTTGGCCGCGCTGCAGTCGATGTCGCCGAGCCTCGCCGAGGCGGCGGCGATCGAGGGGGCGTCGCGGTGGTATTTCTTCCGGCGCGTCACGTTCCCGCTGCTCATGCCCACCACGCTGTTCGTGCTCGTGAACGCGATCATCAACGCTTTCCGCCTCGTGGATCACATCGTGGTGATGACGCGCGGCGGGCCGGACAACGCCACGTCGCTGCTCCTGTACTACGTCTACGAGATCGGCTTCCGCTTCTGGGACACCGCGTATGCCGCGGCGCTCACCGTGGTGCTGCTCGTGATCCTCGGCCTCGTCGCGCTCGCGCAATTCTTCTTCCTGGAGCGCAAGGTGCACTATCAATGAGCGCTGCGACCGACTCGATGGTCTACGCCCCGCGCGGCGCCTCGCGCGCGCTCGAAACGCTCGGTGCCTGGCTCCTGGGGCTCATCTGGGTGCTCCCGCTCGTCTACGCGCTGTGGACGGCCTTCCACCCGGCGGAGTTCTCCACGCGCTTCGAGCTCACGGCGCCGCTCACGCTCGAGAACTTCGCGCGCGCCTGGGAGGCGGCGCCGTTTGCCCGCTACTTCCTGAATACCGTGATCCTGGTCACGATGGTGCTGGCGGCGCAGCTCGTGCTCGTCACGCTCGCCGCCTATGCCTTTGCGCGCTTCGACTTCCCGGGCCGCAACGTGATGTTCGCGCTGGTGCTGGTGCAGCTCATGATCATGCCCGACGTCCTCATCGTGGAGAACTACCGCACGATGTCCTTCCTCGGGATCAAGGACACCATCCTCGCGATCGGCTTGCCCTACATGGCGAGCGCGTTCGGCATCTTCCTCCTGCGGCAGACGTTCAAGACGGTGCCGCGCGAGCTCGACGAGGCGGCGCGCGTGGAGGGCTGCACGCCTTTGCAAGTGCTGTGGAAGGTGTACGTGCCGCTCGCGCGGCCGACATACCTCGCCTATGCGCTCGTGAGCGTGAGCTACCACTGGAACAATTTCCTGTGGCCGCTCATCATCACCAACTCGGTGGAGTCGCGGCCGGTCACGGTGGGGTTGCAGGTGTTCTCCGCCACCGATCAGGGGCTCGACTGGTCGATCATCACGGCCGCGACCCTGCTGTCGACGGCGCCGCTCCTGATCGCCTTCCTGCTGTTTCAGAAACAGTTCGTGCAG
>CALFEY010000073.1 GCA_937958295.1 uncultured Pseudomonadota bacterium | reverse complement strand
CTCGTCACGGTCGCCGGATTCCTCCCCATCGCCACCGCCCGCAGCGGCACCGGCGAGTACACCCGCTCGATCTTCGAGGTGTCGGCGATCGCGCTCGTCGCGTCGTGGGTGATCGCCGTCGTGGTGATCCCGTTCCTCGGGTACTACTTCTTGCCCGAGGGCGCGGCCCTGCACGAGCCGTCGCGCCTGCGCCGCTGGTGGGCGCGGGTGCGCGGGCGCCCAGCGCCGGTCGCGCCACCGCCGGGGCACGACGTGTACGACACGCCGTTCTACCGCCGCCTGCGCGCCGCGGTGGCTTGGTGCGTGCAGCGCCGCTTCGTGGTGCTGGCGGTGACCATGCTCGCCTTCGCGGGCGCGGTGGGCCTGTTCCGGCTCGTGCCGCAGCAGTTCTTCCCGGCGTCGTCGCGGGTGGAGCTCCTGGTGGACCTGCGGCTGGCGGAGGGCAGCTCGTTCGCGGCATCGCTCGCGGCAACGCAGCGCCTCGAGGCGGTGCTCGATCGCGACCCCGGCGTGGAGAGCTACGCCGCGTACGTGGGCAGCGGTGCGCCGCGCTTCTACCTGCCGCTCGACCAGCAGCTCGCCCAGTCGAATTTCGCCCAGGTGGTGATCGTGACGAAGGGCATCACGGAGCGCGAGGCCGTGCGCGATCGGCTCCTCGACCTCTTCGAGCGCGACTTCGTGGAGTTGCGGGGGCGGGTGGCGCGCCTGGAGAACGGCCCGCCCGTGGGCTATCCCGTGCAGTTCCGCGTGAGCGGCGAGGACGTGCGCACGTTGCGCCGCGTGGCCGACGACGTGGCCGCCGTGATGCGGCGCGATCCGCAAACGGTGCAGGTGCAGTTCGACTGGGACGAGCCGTCCAAGGTGATCCGCGTGGTGGTGGACCAGAACAAGGCGCGCGTGCTCGGCATTTCCTCGCAGGAGCTCGCGACCTTCCTCAACAATTCCCTGTCCGGCTTCTCCGTCACTTACTACCGGGAGCGCGACAAGCAGATCGAGGTGCTGCTGCGCGGCGCGGCCGACGAGCGGGCTCGCATGAGCTTCCTCAAGGACCTCGCGATCCCGTCGCGCAACGGCAAGGCCGTGCCCATCACCCAGATCGCCGACATCGAGTACGAGCTCGAGGACGGGATCGTCTGGCGCCGCGACCGCCTGCCCACCATCACGGTGCGCTCGGACGTGCGGGGCGACGCCCAGGGTCCGGACGTGGCGCAGCGCATCGACCGCGCGCTCGAGCCCTTGCGCGCGGGGCTGCCGCTCGGCTACCGGGTGGAGCTCGGGGGCGCGATCGAGGACTCGCAGCGAGGGCAGAAGTCGATCGCGGCGGGCGTGCCGTTGCTCCTGCTCACGGTGCTCACGCTCCTCATGGTCCAGTTGCGCAGCTTCGCGCGAACGCTCATGGTGCTCCTCACGGCCCCCCTCGGCCTCATCGGCGTGGTGCTCGCGCTCCTCGCCTTCGGCAAGCCTTTCGGCTTCGTGGCGATGCTCGGCACCATCGCTCTTGCCGGCATCATCATGCGCAACTCGCTCATCCTCGTGGACCAGATCGAGCAGGACATCGCCGCCGGGCACGCCCCCTGGGAGGCGGTGGTGGGCGCGACCGTGCGGCGCTTCCGCCCCATCGTGCTCACGGCCGCCGCGGCCGTGCTTGCGCTGATCCCGCTCGTGCGCAGCGATTTCTTCGGCCCGATGGCGGTGGCGATGATGGGCGGCATCGTGGTCGCGACCGTGCTCACGCTGGTGTTCCTGCCGGCGCTGTATGCGGCGTGGTTCCGCGTGCGGCCGCTGGGGGAGGCTCCCGCGACCGCGGGGGCCGCAGTGGCGCATCCGTGAACGTGCTGGTGTTGGGCGGCACCCGCGGCCTCGGCCGCGCGGTGGTCGCCGTCGCGCATGCCGCCGGCCACACGCTGACCGTGCTGGCACGCCAGCCGGGCGAGCTCGGTCCCGCGGTGAGCGGCGTGCGCATGGTGCTGGGCGACGTCACGGATCCGCTGGACGTCGAGCGGGCCATGGCGGGACAGCATGCGGTGGTGTGGGCCGTGCGGGCGCGCGGTCGCCGCGAGCTCGCCGTCACCTACGCGCAAGGCATGCACGGCGTGCTGGGCGCGATGGCCGCGCTACGCGTGCGCCGGCTGGTGTGCGTGACCGGGTCGGCGCCCGTGCGCCGCCTGCCGCTGGTGTCCGCGGGAGTCGTGCGCGCGTGGGCCGAGGAGACCGAGCGCCTCGAGGCGCAGGTGCGGGCGAGCATGCTCGACTGGACCATCGTGCGCGCCGCCCCGCTCACCGACCGCGCACCCACGGGGCTGTATCAGGCCGTGACGGCGCCACCCGCCGGACGGCCGCGTCCCATCGCGCGCGGCGACGTCGCCGCATTCGTGGTCGACGATCTCGGCGCGCCCGACCATTTGCACCGCACCGTGTACCTCGGCGGTTAGGCCCGACTGCACGCGTGCGGTAAAATCGCCCTCCCGCTCACAGGACAGACGCAGATGGCGCTGGCTACCGTACCCGAGATCGTCGCGGCGCTCAAAGTCGGGCGCATGGTCGTGCTCGTCGACGAGGAAGACCGCGAGAACGAAGGCGACGTGGTGCTCGGCGCCGACTTCGTCACTCCGGAGGCCATCAACTTCATGGCCCGGTACGCCCGGGGGCTCGTGTGCCTCACCCTGGAGGAAGAGCGTTGCCGGCGGCTGGGCCTCACGCCCATGGCCGCGGTCAACCGCTCGGGGCACGGCACGGCCTTCACGGTGTCGATCGAGGCCGCGCAGGGCGTGACCACCGGCATCTCCGCGGCAGACCGCGCGCACACGATACGGGCGGCGGTGGCCCCCGACGCGCGGGCGAGCGACCTCGTCACGCCCGGCCACGTGTTCCCGATCATGGCGCAGCCGGGCGGCGTGCTGGTCCGGGCCGGACACACGGAGGCGGGTTGCGATTTCGCCCGCCTGGCGGGCCTCACGCCGGCCTCCGTGATCTGCGAGGTGATGCGCGAGGACGGCACCATGGCGCGCCTGCCCGATCTCGAGCGCTTCGCGGCGGAGCACGGCCTTCTCATCGGCACCATCTCCGACCTCATCCAGTACCGCAGCCGCACCGAGCGGCTCGTCGAGCGCATCGCCGAGCGCCCGCTCAACACGCCGCACGGCGCGTTCCGCCTCGTGGTGTATCGCGACAAGCTCTCCGATGCCACGCATCTTGCGCTGGTGCGTGGTCCCATTGCCCCGGACGTCGAGACGCTCGTGCGTGTGCACGAGCCGCTGTCGGTGATGGACCTCCTCGACGCCGACAGTGCCACGCACTCCTGGACCGTGCCGGGCGCACTCGGCGCGATCGCGGAATCGGGCCGCGGGGTGATGGTGCTGCTGCATCGTCCGGAGAGCGCGATGGAGCTGCGCGCCCGCGCCGTATCGGACGAGCCGCCGGCGCCCGCCAAGATGGACTTGCGCAACTACGGCATCGGCGCGCAGATCCTGCGCGACCTCAACGTGGGCCGCATGCGCCTGCTCGCCAAGCCGCGCAAGATGCCGAGCATGGCCGGCTTCGACCTCGAGGTGACCGGCTTCGAGAGCGAGCTGCCCGCGCGGCGAGCGGCGCAGGGGGCATGATGGCGGTCAAGCACATCGATCCCGACCTCGCCGGCGACGGCTTTCGCGTGGCCATCGTGCAGTCGCGCTTCAATCCCGTGATCGGCAACGGCCTGCTCGGCGGGGCGCTACGTGCCCTGCGCGAGGCGAACGTCGCCGACGAGAGCATCACGGTGGTGACGGTCCCCGGTGCGCTGGAGACGCCGCTCGCCCTCCAGCGGCTCGCCCAGACGGGCGACTACGACGCGCTGGTGGCCTTGGGCGCGGTGATCCGGGGCGAGACGTACCACTTCGAGATCGTGAGCAACGAGTCGGCCGCCGGTGTGTCGAGCGTTGCGCTCGAGTTCGGCATTCCGATCGGCAACGGCATCCTGACCTGCGATACCGATGCCCAGGCGGAAGCGCGCATGGACCAGAAGGGCTTCGAAGCCACGCAGGCGGCGATCGAGATGGCCAATCTCCTGCGGGCGATCGATGACGACGACTAGCCGCGACGCCGCTGCGAGCCCGCGTCGCGCGGCGCGCGAGCTCGCCCTGCAGGGGCTCTACGAGCGCCAGGTGAGCGGCAACGCCGCCAGCGACGTGTACGGCGATCTCGCGGCCGGGCCGGCCTACGGCCGCGCCGACCAGGTCTACTTCGAGGAGCTGTGGAGGGGCGTCACCATGCAGCACGACGATCTCGTGGCGTTGTTCGCGCCCTACCTCTCGCGCAAGCCTGCCGAGCTGTCACCCGTCGAGCGTGCGATCCTCGTGATCGGCGCGTGGGAGCTCGCGCACCGCCTGGACATCCCGTACAAGGCCGTGATCGACGAGGCCGTGGAGATCGCCAAGACCTACGGCGGCACCGACGGCCACCGCTTCGTCAACGGCGTGCTCGACAAGCTGGCCGCGAACCTGCGCGCGGCCGAGATCGCCGCGCTCGCGCGCTGAAGGCGCCTTCCGTGCGCCTGCCCGTGTTGCTGTTCGCGCTCGGCGCGGCCCTGGCCGCCGCCGGCCCCGCGCACGCCCAGCCTCGCTCCGTGGTGGTGTATTGCAGCCACGACGCCGACGCGTGCGAGCTCGCCGGGAGGACGTTCGAGAAGGAGACGGGCATTCGCACGTCGATCACGCGCAAGCCCACGGGCGAGTACTACGCCCAGCTGCGCGCGGAGCGCGACAATCCGCGCGCCGACGTGTGGTACGGCGGGACGATCGACCCGCTCCTCCAGGCCGGTGCCGAAGGGCTGCTCGAGGCCTATCGCTCGCCCAACCTCGCGCAGCTCGCGCCGTGGGCGCGCACGGCCACCGAGCGCAGCGACCATCGCGTGGCGGCGATCTACCGGATCGTGATCGGCTTCGGCATGAACCGCGAGCTCCTCGCGCGGCGGAACCTGCCCGCGCCGAAGTGCTGGTCGGACCTCGTGGCCCCGGCGTATCGCAAGGACATCGAGCTGTCCAATCCGGTCACGAGCGGCACCGGCTACACGATCCTCGCCACGCTCGTCATGCTCTATGGCGAGGACGGCGCGTTCGCGTACCTCGGCAAGCTCGCGCCCAACGTGGTGCGCTACACGCAGTCGGGCACCGCGCAAGGGCCGTCGGTGGCGCGCGGCGAGGTGGCCGTGGGCGTGTCGTTCGTGCACGAGTTCATCACGCAACAGCTCGCCGGCTTTCCCGTGGACATCGCGATTCCGTGCGAAGGCACCGGCGTGGCGCTCGGCGGCATGGCGATCGTGGCCGGCGCGCCCCATGCGGCCGAGGCGAAGGCTTTCTACGACTGGGCGCTC
>CALFEY010000072.1 GCA_937958295.1 uncultured Pseudomonadota bacterium | reverse complement strand
GAGGCGGCGGCCGATGCGGGCGGGCTTCGGGAGCCTCCGAGCAAGGAGCCTGCGAAGGACGCCGCACCGGCCGCGTCCGGACTGTCGCCACCGTCCGCGGCCGCGCCGGAAGCGGCACCGGCTCCGCCGACCGCCGGGAGCGCGGCTGCTTCGCCACCTGCGGACGCCGCCCGTTGGCAGCGGCAGCCGGCGCCCACGGGCTTCTGGGTTGTCCTGGGCACGGGCACCGCGGCGCTCGCGGTGTTCTATGCCTTGTTCACGTTCACCCGTCTCGTCGTCTTCAAGATGCTGCTGGCGTCGTTCTTCCCGCTCGCCGTGCTGATCCTTGCGGTGCTCGGCACCATCGTGTTCGGCCTTGCCACGCCTACCGAGGCCGCGGCCGTGGGATCGCTCGGCGGCTTCGTGCTCGCGGCGATGTACACGCTGTTCTCGTTGCCCCGCGACCGGCGTTCGAAGCTGCTGCGCCGTTGGGTGCCCCTGTGGGCGATCGGCGGCGTCTCCGTGGTGTGGTTCCTGCTGCAGAAGTTCGAAGTGCTGGAGAGCGGGCCGCCGATGTGGGTGGGCTGGCTCACCATCGTCGCTGCCGCAGTGTGGATCGTGTTCGCCACGTTCGAGTTGAAGCTCGGCCGCACGGTCAAGGAGTCGGTGTTCCTCACGGCGAAGACCTCCGCGATGGTGTGCTGGCTCTTCGTGGGCTCGTCGATCTTCTCCGCCGCGTTCGCCTTGCTGGGCGGGCAGGATCTCGTCGAGCGGTGGGTGCTCTCGCTCGGCCTCACGCCGATCCAGTTCATGATCCTCGCGCAGGTGATCATCTTCCTGCTCGGCTGGCCGCTCGAATGGACGGAGATCATCGTGATCTTCATGCCCATCTTCATTCCGCTGCTCGCCAAGTTCAACATCGACCCGCTCTTCTTCGGCTTGCTAGTGGCGCTCAACCTGCAAACGGCCTTTCTCTCGCCACCGGTGGCCATGGCGGCGTTCTACCTCAAAGGCGTGTCGCCACCGCACGTGACGCTCAACCAGATTTTTGCGGGGATGATTCCGTTCATGGGCATCCAGGTTGTTGCGCTGGTGCTCCTGTACGTGTTTCCGGAGATCGGGATGTGGCTGCCCGACGTCCTCTACAAGTGACCCGTGCAGTCGGTGTCGGGCGGCCGGGCGCGTAGGTGCCGGCCCGATTGCGCGGGCCGGGTGTCGGGAGTAGGCTCGTGACGGATCGGGTCCCGATCGAGGCCCGTGCCACGGAGGTGCCATGCTCGTCAGCGAGATCCTGCGCATCAAGGGCAATACGCTCTTCACCACCACTCCGGATGGCGCCGTACTCGACGCCGTGAAGGTGATGGCCCACCACGATATCGGCTCCCTCGTGGTCATGGACCATGGGCACGTGGCCGGGATGCTCACCTTCCGCGAGGTGCTCGCCGCCATCGCGGACGGCGGAGCCGCGCTCGAGGCCCGGCGCGTGGCCGACATCTGCGAGCGCGAGCCGCTCACCTGTGCGCCCGACCTCGACGTGATGTCGTTGCGCGGTTCGATGCTCGAGCGGCACGCGCGCTACGTGCCGGTGCTCTCGGGCACCACCCTCGAAGGCGTCGTGTCCTTCCACGACGTGGCCAAGGCGGTGTACGAAGAACAGAGCTACGAGAACCGCATGCTGAAGAGCTACATCGGGGACTCGCCCGCGGCCGTGGCCTGAGCCAGGCGAGCTAGCGTCCCGCCGCCTGCAGCACGAAGATCGCGGGGCGCTTGGCGAATCGACCGGCATCCTCCTTGCCCCAGGCCGCGGCGGTGCGCCGCTCGATGGTCTCGCCGGGCAGCGTGAGGTCGCAGGCCACGCACACGACCGTGTCGCCGCGTAGCGCCTGGGCGAGCGACTCGATCATGGGGGCATTGCGGTAGGGCGTCTCGATGAAGAGCTGGGCCCGGCGGTGCAGCCGCGAGTCGTCCTCGAGCCGTTTCAAGGCCGCGATGCGCTCCGGCATGGCCACCGGCAAGTAGCCGTGGAAGGCGAAGCTCTGGCCGTTCATGCCCGACGCCATCAGCGCCAGCAGCAACGAGGAGGGTCCCACGAGCGGCACCACGCGCACGCCCGCGGCATGCGCGGCGGCAACGAGGCGGGCGCCCGGATCGGCCACGCCGGGACAGCCGGCGTCGGAGAGGAGACCGACGTCGGCACCGTCGAGGGCGGGGGCGAGGAGCGGGGCCACGTCGGCATCCGCGTTGGGTGGCAGGGGCATGATGCGCAGTTGGGCGATCGGCGTGGGGTGCGCGATCGTCTTCAGGAAGGCCCGCGCCGGCTTTTCCGTTTCGACCACCCAATGCCGGAGCGTGCGGGCGACGGCAAGCGTGTGCGTGGGGAGCACCGCCTCGGGCGGCAGCTGCCCCAGGAGATTGGGTACGAGGTAGACCGTGCCCCGGCTCACGGCACGAGCGCGGACGGGGACAAGAGTGGATCCACACCCTCGGCGCGCAACATCCGACACAGCGCGATGAGCGGCAAGCCGATCAGCGCCGTGGGATCGTCGCTCGCGATGCTCTCGAAGAGCGCGATGCCGAGGGCCTCCGATTTCACGCCCCCGGCGCAGTCGTAAGGCGTCTCGCGGTCGAGATACGCCACGATCTCCTCCTCGCGCAGCGTGCGAAACGTGCTGGTCACGGCAACGACGGTGGTCTGGAGGCGTCCGCTCCCGGCGTGGACCAGCGCGAGGCCCGTGTGGAAGGTGACCACCTGGCCGGAGAGCCGGCGCAGCTCGTCCAGCGCCCGTTGGCGGGTCTCCGGCTTGCCGATGGCGCGACCGGCGCAGTCGGCGACCTGGTCGGAGCCGATCACCAGGGCGTCGGGATGGCGCTGCGCCACGGCACGCGCCTTGTCGCCGGCCAGGCGCAGGGCCGTGGCGGCGGGGGCTTCGCCGGGCAGCGGTGCCTCGTCCACGTCCGGTGCCTCCGCCGTGAACGGAAGGCGAAGGCGCGCCAGGAGCTCGCGACGATACCGGGACGTCGATCCGAGGATCAAAGGTGGCGCCTTCTGCATTGTTTTTCCTAGGCTTTTCTCGCCCGCGGCTTTGACAGGGCGGCGCGCGGCACGGTACAATCTCACGTTTTCGCCATCTGCCTCCGTAGGCGGGCCCAGCGGGATCCTTCGCGGGACCCCCGCCAGGCGACCGAGCGGTCGCGACGGCGCGGCGAAGCGACGGTATCAGAACATCGCGGCAATGAAGGCAAAACCCGGCTCGTTCGATGCTTTCCGTCTCGCTCGCGAGCGGGGCGTGCTCGAAGGCACGCTCGATGCGGTGGCCTCGGAACGGCTCGAGGATCGCGTGGCAGAAGGCGAGGAGGGCGAGGGCATCGTGCAGTGGCGGATCGCCGGCACCACCGATGCCGCTGGTCGCCCGGCCCTGGCGATCTCCATCGCCGGGGAGGTCCCGGTGATCTGCCAGCGCTGCCTCGGTGACTTCGCATATCGGGTGGACCGCGAGACCATCGCGGTGCTGGCGAAGAGCGAGCGGGACGCCGACGGCCTCGATGCGTCGAGCGACGACGAGGTGCTGGTGGCCGATCATCCGCTCGAGGCCGCGGCGCTGGTCGAGGACGAATTGCTCTTGACGCTGCCGTTCGCGCCGATGCACGACCCCGGCGCTTGCGAAGCGGGCAAGATCTGACAGCAGTACCGACAATCCAATGCCCGGTCCACACGGGAACGGGCATTTCGAGGAGTAGCGCATCATGGCAGTCCAGCAGAACAAGAAGTCCCCGTCCAAGCGCGGCATGCATCGCGCCCACGACTTCCTCACCGCCCCGGCGCTCGCCGTGGAACCGGTGAGCGGCGAAACCCACCTGCGTCACCACATCAGCCCGAGCGGCTATTACCGCGGCAAGAAGGTCGTCAAGACCAAGGCCGACGAGTAAGGCGCTTGCGCTTCGCCGCAGACGTGGCGATGTCGCACGTTGAAGGGCCGGCGCGCGCCGCGTGCCGCGCACCCGCACGGGCCCGCGCGTGACGGCCACCATCGCCGTCGATGCGATGGGGGGTGACCACGGGCCGGCCGTCACGGTCGCCGCCGCATTGGCCTTCCTCGAAGAGACCCCGTCCGCGCACGTGATCCTGGTGGGGCTCGAGCCCGCGCTCACCGAGGCGCTGGCCAAGGCGCGCTCGACCGCACGTGACCGCGTGCGCGTGCATGCGTGCACCGAAGTGGTGGCCATGGACGAGCCGCCCGCCGACGCCCTGCGCAAAAAGAAGGACTCGTCCATGCGCGTGGCGATCAACCTCGTCAAGGACGGCGCGGCGCAGGCGTGCATCTCGGCCGGCAACACGGGCGCGCTCATGGCGATCGCCCGCTTCGTGCTGAAGACGCTCCCCGGCATCGACCGCCCGGCCATCGCCTCGCAACTGCCCACGCGTCGCGGCGTGACGACCGCGCTCGATCTGGGCGCCAACGTCAATTGCACGCCGGCGCAACTCGTGCAGTTCGCGGTGATGGGCAGTGCGTTGGCCACGGCGGTGGAAGGCATCGAGCGTCCCACGGTGGGACTGCTCAACATCGGCGAGGAAGAGATCAAGGGCAACAGCGTGGTCAAGGACACCGCCGAGCTCCTGAAGGCCGCGCCCGTCAATTTCTACGGCAACATCGAGGGCGACGACATCTACAAGGGCACCACCGACGTCGTGGTCTGCGATGGCTTCGTGGGCAACGTGGCACTCAAGGTCTCGGAGGGCCTCGTGGTCATGCTCTATGATTTCCTGCGCACCGAGTTCACGCGCAACGTCGGGCGCAAGCTCGCGGCCGTGGCGGCGATGCCCGCCCTCAACGCCTTCAAGAAGCGGGTCGATCCGCGCCGCTACAACGGCGCCACGCTCGTCGGCCTCAAGGGCGTGGTGGTGAAGAGCCATGGCAGTGCCGACGTCGTGGGTTTCCGCCACGCGATCGAGAAGGCGCATGCCGAAGTGGTGAACGGCGTGCTCGACAAGATCGCCCGCGAGATCGCCACCATGCCCACCGCGGCGGCGCTCGCCGCCGCTCCCCTTCCGGCGACGGTGACCGATGCCGGCTAGGATCGCGGGCACCGGCCGGTACCTGCCGGCGCAGATTCTCACCAACGAGGCCCTGGCCGAGCGCGTGGCCACCAGCGACGAGTGGATCCGCACGCGCACGGGCATTCAGCAGCGGCACATCGCCGCCTCCGACGAGCAGACGTCCGATCTCGCCGTGCACGCGGCGCGCGAGGCAATCGCCGCGGCCGGCCTGGAGCCGAACGACATCGACCTCGTGATCGTGGCCACCGCCACGCCGGACATGATCTTCCCGTCCACGGCCACCATCGTTCAGGACAAGCTCGGCATCCGCAATGGGGGCCCGGCCTTCGACATCGCGGCCGTGTGTTCGGGCTTCGTGTACGCCCTGTCGGTGGCGGACCGCATGGTGAGCGGCGGCGCGGTGCGCAACGCGCTCGTGATCGGCGCCGAGATCTACTCGCGCATCCTCGACTGGACGGATCGCGGCACGTGCGTGCTCTTCGGCGACGGCGCCGGCGCGGTGGTGCTCGTGCCGTCGCCGGAGCCCGGCATCCTCACTTCCCACCTGCACGCCGACGGCAGCCATCGCGACATCCTGTGCGTGCCAGGCACCGTGCAGAACGGCGTGGTCACCGGCATCCCGTTCCTGCAGATGGACGGCTCCGCTGTATTCAAGTTCGCGGTGAAGGTGCTGGCCGACGTTGCCGAGGAGGCGATGACCGCCGCGCACCTCAAGGCGGAGGACATCGATTGGATCATCCCGCACCAGGCCAACATCCGCATCATGGATGCCACCATGAAAAAGCTGCACCTGCCGGCGGAGCGGCTGATCGTCACGGTGGGCGAGCACGGCAACACGTCGGCGGCGTCCATTCCGCTGGCCCTCGACATCGCCGTGCGCGACGGGCGGATCCGTCGTGGCCAGCACGTGATGCTGCTAGGCGTGGGGGGTGGCTTCACGTGGGGCTCAGTCCTCGTCAGATGGTGAGGTGACGCCATGCCGCTCGCATTCGTGTTTCCCGGGCAAGGCTCGCAGAGCGTGGGGATGATGGGCGGCTTCGCCGCGCATCCGGTCGTGCGCGAGACGTTTGCCGAGGCCTCCGCCGCGCTCGGCGAGGACCTCTGGGCGCTGGTCGAGAACGGCCCGGCCGAGGCCCTGGCCCTGACCACCAACACGCAGCCGGTGATGCTCACGGCGGGCGTGGCCGCGTGGCGCGCGTGGCTCGCCGAGGGCGGTCCGCGGCCGGTCGTGGTGGCGGGACACAGCCTGGGCGAGTACACCGCACTCGTCGCGGCGGGCGCCCTCGCATTTCGTGATGCGGTGCCCCTCGTGCGCTTTCGCGCCCAGGCCATGCAGGATGCAGTGCCGCCCGGCATCGGCGCCATGGCGGCAGTGATGGGCGGCGAGGACGGCGACGTCGTGTCCGCCTGCGCCGAAGCCGCGCAGGATCAGGTGGTGGAAGCTGTCAACTTCAACGCACCGGGGCAACTCGTGATCGCGGGCCACCGCGAGGCCGTGGAGCGCGCGATCGGGATCGCCAAGCAGAAAGGCGCCAAGCGTGGAGTGCTGCTGCCCGTGTCCGCGCCGTTCCACTGCACGCTGCTGCGGCCCGCGGCCGAAGCGCTGGCGCGGCGGTTGCGCGACGTGCCGGTATCCGCCCCGTCCATTCCCGTGCTCCATAACGTCGACGTGTCCACGCACGACATGCCCGACGCCATCCGCGAGGCGCTCGCCTGCCAGGCCGCGAGCCCGGTGCACTGGACCGCCACCATGCGGGCGATGGCCGCGCAGGGCATCACTCACATCGTCGAATGCGGCCCCGGCAAGGTGCTCTCGGGCTTGGCCAAACGCAGCGCCGACAACATCAGGACGTACGCATTGACCGATAGCGATGCGGTCAGGGCGGCCGTGGCGGAGATACGCGCATGACAGCAGCAGTGCTCGCAGGCCAGGTGGCGCTCGTCACCGGGGCCACCCGCGGCATCGGCAAGGCCATCGCACTGCGGCTCGCCGCCGATGGCGCCCGCGTGGTCGGCACGGCCACCAGCGACGATGGCGCGCAAGCCATCGCCGCGATGCTCGCCGAGGGCGGCCACCCCGGCACGGGCCTCCGCCTGAACGTGAACGACGCGGCGCAGATCGAGAGCGTGCTCGCGGCGGTAGAGGCGCAGTTCGGCCCCGTGGCCATCCTCGTGAACAACGCCGGGGTCACCCGCGACAACCTTCTCCTGCGCATGAAGGACGAGGATTGGGACACCATCCTCGACACCAATGCCAAGTCGGTCTATCGCCTGTCCAAGGCCGTGTTGCGCGGCATGATGAAGGCCCGCAGCGGCCGGATCATCAGCATCGGCAGCGTGGTGGGGGCGAGCGGCAACGCCGGCCAGGCGAACTACGCCGCGGCCAAGGCCGCCATCGTGGGGTTCACCAAGTCGCTTGCACAGGAAGTGGGCAGCCGCAACATCACCGTCAATTGCGTGGCCCCTGGCTTCATCGACACCGACATGACCAAGGGCCTGCCCGACGCCGCCCGCGATGCGCTGCTCGCGCGCATCCCGCTCGGCCGCCTGGGCACGCCCGACGACGTCGCTCACGCCGTGGCCTACCTGGCCGGGCCGGGCGGGGCATATGTCACCGGAAGTACCTTGCATGTGAACGGGGGCATGTACGTCGTGTAGTCTCGCTGCGGGCCAACGCCCGCGGCATGGGAGCGGTGGCATCTTCGCTGCCGCAAGCGAACATCGAATGGCCCGGCGGGGCAATCGCGCAAGGCCTTCTGGTAGAATCCTGCGGTTTGATTCTTCGGGGCCCCGCCACAGGGGAGGAGAGGCAATGGATAACGTTGAACAACGCGTCAAGAAGATCGTCGCCGAGCAGCTCGGTGTGAACGAATCCGAGATCAAGAACGAGTCGTCGTTCGTGGACGACCTGGGCGCGGATTCGCTCGACACCGTGGAGCTCGTCATGGCGCTCGAAGAAGAGTTCGAGACCGAGATTCCCGACGAGGAAGCCGAGAAGATCACCACGGTGCAGCAGGCGATCGACTACGTCGGCACGAACCTCAAGAAATAATCCTGCAGCACAAGGCCGGCGCGGGCTTCCCCGCTGCCGGCACTTCGCCCCCGGTTCCGGATCTTCCTTGCCGCGGGTGCCTTTCCAGTCATCTCCGCTCGTTCATCGCGAACCCGCCCATGTCCCGCCGCCGCGTGGTCGTTACCGGTCTTGGCATCATCTCGCCCGTCGGCATCGGCGTGGCGCAGTCATGGGCCGGCATTGTCGAGGGCCGGTCCGGCATCACCAAGATCACCCGTTTCGACGCCTCCCAGTTCCCCTCGCACATCGCAGGCGAGGTGAAGGGCTTCGACGTCACCCAATACCTTTCGGGCAAGGAAGCACGGCGCTACGACACCTTCATCCACTACGGCCTCGTGGCCACGATGGAAGCGGTCAAGGACGCCTCGCTCGAAGCCTTCGCGGGCGACAAGGAGCGCGTGGGCGTTTGCATCGGCTCGGGAATCGGCGGCTTGCCGATGATCGAGGAGACGCACAACCACTATCTCCAGGGCGGGTTGCGCAAGATCTCTCCGTTCTTCGTGCCCGGCTCGATCATCAACATGATCTCCGGTCTCGTGTCGATCCATTACGGCTACCAGGGTCCGAACCTCGGCACGGTCAGCGCCTGCTCCACGGCCAACCACAGCATTGGCGAGGCCGCGCGTCTCATCGAATACGGCGACGCCGACATCATGGTGGCCGGCGGCTCCGAATCGACCGTGTCGCCGCTCGGCATTGGCGGCTTCTGCGCGTCGCGCGCGCTGTCCACCCGCAACGACGACCCGGCCACTGCCAGCCGGCCATGGGACGTCGGGCGCGACGGCTTCGTGCTGGGCGAGGGCGCCGGCGTTCTCGTGCTCGAGGAGCTCGAACACGCCAAGGCCCGGGGCGCGCGCATCTACTGCGAGCTCGCGGGCTACGGCATGAGCGCCGATGCCCATCACATCACGGCGCCGCCCGAGTCCGGCGATGGCGCCCGGCGCAGCATGCTCAATGCGCTCAAGAACGCCGGCATGCAGACGACCGACGTCCAGTACATCAACGCGCACGGCACGTCCACGCCCCTCGGCGACATTGCCGAGTGCGTGGCGGTCAAGCGGGCGTTCGGCGACCATGCCGCCAAGCTCGCGGTGTCGTCGACCAAGTCGATGACGGGCCACCTCCTGGGCGCGGCCGGCGGTATCGAGGCGGTGTTCACGGTGCTTGCCATGCGCGACCAGATCGCGCCGCCCACGGCCAACCTGCACGACGTCGATCCGGCGTGCGACCTCGATTTCGTGCCCAACGTCGCGCGGCCCATGAACATCACGGGTGCGCTGTCCAATTCGTTCGGCTTTGGCGGCACCAACGCCACACTCGCTTTCCGCACGCTCCCGTAAGGGGCGCGCACTTCCCCATGGCTCTCATCGTCCAGAAGTACGGCGGCACCTCGGTCGGCACCACCGACCGCATCAAGAACGTCGCGCGGCGCGTGGCGCACTATCACAAGCAGGGCCACCAGCTCGTGATCGTCGTATCCGCCATGTCCGGCGAGACCAATCGCCTGCTCGGCCTCGCCAAGGAGATCTCCGCCGCGCCTTCGCCGCGCGAGCTCGACGTGATCGCCGCCACCGGCGAACAGGTCACGATCGGCCTCCTGGCGATCGCGCTGCACGAGATGGGACTGAAGGCCCGGAGCTACACGGGCGGCCAAGTGCGCATCCTCACCGACAACGCCTACACCAAGGCCCGCATCCTCGACATCGACGAGGCGAACATGCGGCGTGACCTCGACGCCGGTGCCGTGGTGATCGTGGCGGGCTTCCAAGGGGTGGATGGGGAGGGCAACATCACCACGCTCGGCCGCGGTGGCTCGGACACCTCCGGCGTGGCGCTCGCCGCAGCCCTCAAGGCCGACGAGTGCCAGATCTACACCGACGTCGACGGGGTCTACACCACCGATCCGCGCATCGTCCCCGAGGCACGGCGGCTCGATACCGTCACCTTCGAGGAAATGCTCGAGATGGCGAGCCTGGGCTCCAAGGTGCTGCAGATCCGCTCGGTGGAATTCGCGGGCAAGTACAAGGTCAAGCTGCGCGTGCTGTCGTCGTTCGACGATCCGGACTCCAATGCGCCGGGCACGCTCATTACGTTCGAGGAAGACGAGAACATGGAACAGGCCATCATCTCCGGCATCGCCTTCAACCGTGACGAGGCCAAGATCTCGGTCATGGGGGTGCCCGACAAGCCCGGCATCGCCCACGCGATCCTCGGCCCCATCGCTGCGGCCAACCTCGACGTGGACATGATCGTGCAGAACATCGGCGCCTTGGCGCAGACCGATTTCTCGTTCACGGTCCATCGCAACGAGTACCAGCGCGCGCTCGACGTGCTGGCTGCCGAGCGCACGAAGGGCCTTACCGCGCGCGAGATCATCGGCGACAACAAGATTTGCAAGGTGTCGGTGATCGGCATCGGCATGCGCTCGCACGTGGGTATCGCCTCCAGGATGTTCAAGGCGCTGGCCGAAGAGGGCATCAACATCCAGATGATCTCCACCTCCGAGATCAAGATCTCCGTGGTGATCGACGAGAAGTACTTGGAGCTCGCCGTACGCGTGCTGCACAAGGCGTTCGAGCTCGACAAGGAAGGCGCGGGGGCGTAGTTCCCTGCGCGCCGTCGCCGCGCCGCGGCTCGTCCAGGGCGTGGGTCGTCGGGGCGCAGGCGAGCGGGTATAATCTTTCGCTCGTTGCGCTGCCGGGCTTCCGGTGGCCGCACGGAGACGTGGCCGAGTGGTCGAAGGCACTCCCCTGCTAAGGGAGCATGCGGGCTAAAACCTGCATCGAGGGTTCGAATCCCTCCGTCTCCGCCAAATGGCCTCCTGGCCATCTGATTCAAACGAATGCCCTTAGCGGGTCAGGCTGGCCCGGCCGCCTGCTGGCGCCGCCGGCGCGCCATGCCATTCCTGCGCGCGTGACCCCCACCTTTGGCCGAGGCCTGCGGGCGCTGCCAGGTCAGCGATCGCCCGCCTCGCGCAGGACGCACATGGCGATGGGCCGCACGTCGCCCGGGACCTCCGGCTCGAAGTCGTACGTCGGGCCCTCGAGTATCCAACCCTGGGCGAGCATCTGGTCGCGTGTGGCGCGCGACACGGTGTAGCGGTGATTCGCATCGGGCCGGTTGTTGTAGAGCCTGTACAAGGGCTGGGCGTCGTCGCCGCAGGTGGTGTTGCTCGTGTCGGGCCCGACTCGCATCGGAGGTGCGGAGAACGCGGCGTACGTCTCCAGGATCCACCGCTCGGGCCAGCGAAGCGTCACGATGTCGCACTCCCCGCGACCCAGGGAGAAGAAGTGGGAGTCGATGCCGTACTCGGGCCGTCCATACATGCGACACACCGGCACTGCAGTGGACGGCGCGAAGGCGGGGTCCAAAGCGTGGAAGGACTCGCCCGTGCGCGCCCACCCGCTCGTGATGCCCTGGTCCAGCTTGGCGATCTCGTCGGGCGCGGACGTGATGAAGTAGTGGTCGAGCGCGGCGTTGTAGAACTCGACCACCGATACATAGCCCTGGTTCGATACGCTGAACGAGGTTTGCGCACGGTGGCGCCCGGGGGCCTCCATCGCTTTGGCCCCGTCGTAGCTTACGACGTAGTGGCCCCCGGGCAGAGGCGGCAGCACAACTTCGATGGGCGCGTCGTTGGCGCCTGCCAACTCCACGAGCGTTGCGGTGATCAGGATCTCGCCGCCGTTCACTTGCACCTGCACATCGCTGGCGCCCGCCCGTTGCCCGGCCGATGTTCCGCTGAATTGGTCGGAGATGCTGACGACGATCGAATCCCCCGGCGCGGGGACGAGCGGATAGACCGTCATGAACGCAAAGGCTGGCGCGGGCGGCAAAACCGAAAGTGCGGTCGCGCCTTGCGACAAGGGGGCTGCAAGAAGGGCGATACCAAGAGTCCAATGTGTCCGATTCACGATGCGCTCGCTTGGGTGGTCGGCTGGCATCGACTCTACGGTCTCGCTTCGCTGTCCGCCAACGTCGCCGCGGGGCGACGTGGCCACGGGCCTGTCACGCAAGGAGCAGCAACACCCCGAGAAGGAGTCCTGCGAGCAGGAGGCACCCTACGATCTGCACCGCCAGCAACGCACCGGCGGCAATGGGCTTCTTGGACTTGCGCTGGCGACGGGCAACGGATCTGGCCACGCTGAAGCGGCCCTCCCCGGAACCGACCGCCAGTGTGCGCCCAAACGGGGGGACGCGGCACACCACCGGCCGCCGCCGGTCGCGGTTGCCCGTCACGGCCGCAGGGGACTCGGCACCACCCGGACGGCCCGGCGCGTTCGATCCCGGCATCGACGGGCCGCGGTACTCGAGCCTTCGCTCCATGAGGCGAACAAGTGGGGCGCGATGGTATCCTGCGGCGATGATCCCGTACGAGTCTCGCGACGCTCGTTGCGCTTCACGATCCGACGCCGCTGTTGCGTACGCCTTGCTGGCCGTGGTGGCGTTCATCGCGGGGTGCGCCCAGTCGCCGTCGCAGGTGGCGGCGACGGAGCGGCGCGAGCGCATCGAATCGTGGCAGAAGCTTTGCGACGACCGCGGTTTCGTCCGCGGCACGTCCGACTGGGCGGTGTGCGTGGAAGGCTACGACAAAGCAGCCTACGATGCGCCGGCGCTGCCGCCCTCGGCGCTGCGTTAGCACCGCCCGCCCGTTCGCCTGCGCCGCGCTTCGCAACGCCACCGGCCGTTGGCACTCGACCTGTTCGAGCTGCCCTCCAGTCCACCGCTCACCCCCCACCCGCCGTCGTCCTACCGCAAGCAGGGAGATCGGCCGATATCGTCAGCGTCGCCTTGCCGCGATAGTCCATGGACCCGCCGCGTGGCGGATCCAACTAGCGGAGGATTCCAATGGCTGACGAACTCGAGAAGATGGACAACGACCTTGCCAACCGTGACCCGATCACCGGCGCCCCGGGTTCACACCCGGTGGGCACGGGCGTCGGGGCGGCGGCGGGCGGCATCGCGGCGGGCGCGGCAGCGGGTGCCTTCGCCGGCCCCGTCGGTGCGGTGGTCGGGGCAGCGGTGGGCGCGGTCGTGGGCGGTCTGGCCGGCAAGGCCGTTGCAGAGAACATCGATCCCACCGTGGAAGATGCGTACTGGCGCGAGAGCTACACCACGCGTCCGTACGTGCCCGCCGACGCGTCCTACGACGAATATGGCCCCGCCTACCGCTACGGGGTCGACAACTTCGTGCGTTACGGTGGCGGCGAGTTCGATGCCCGCGAGCCGGAACTGGTGCGCGACTGGGATCAGGCGCGGGGCACGTCCCGCCTGGAATGGAGCGACGCCCGGCCTGCCGCGCGTGATTCTTGGCAGCGCGCGAGCGACGCCATCGAGCGGGCCGTCCCGGGCGACTCGGACCGGGACGGCAAATAAGCAGCCGTTATGAAGGTGAATCGGGGACCGGGAGGTCCCCGATCCATTTGTGCGACGGCCGTCGCGGAGCCTGCCGCGCATTGCCACGAGATCGTCATGTCATGCGGGCACAGTAACCGGTCCTCCTTCGCTCCACTCCCATCATGAACGAACCCGCTACGGCCGAGCTCAAGGCCGCCATTGCCCGCATGCAGCGCGACCTTGTCGATGCCTACGACGAGGACTTCGAGCTTGAGCTCGAGGAAGACGCCCTCGATCCACGGTACGGCGGCTCGCGCAAGGCCTACTTTCGCGAGCTCTTCCGCCTGCAGGGCGAGCTCGTGAAGCTGCAGGACTGGGTGGTGGCCACCGGCCACAAGCTCGTGATTGTCTTCGAGGGGCGCGACGCGGCCGGCAAGGGCGGCGTGATCAAGCGCATCGCGCAGCGGCTCAATCCCCGGGTGTGTCGCACCGTGGCACTGCCGGCGCCCAACGATCGCGAGCGCACGCAGTGGTACTTCCAACGCTACGCTGCCCACCTTCCCGCGGCCGGGGAGATCGTGCTCTTCGATCGCAGTTGGTACAACCGCGCGGGTGTGGAGCGCGTGATGGGCTTTTGCACCGATGCCGAGTACGAGGAGTTCTTCCGCTCGGTCCCGGAGTTCGAGCGCATGCTCGCGCGCTCCGGCATCCAGGTCGTCAAGTACTGGTTCTCGATCTCCGACGACGAGCAGCACATGCGCTTCATGAGCCGCATGCTCGATCCGCTCAAGCAGTGGAAGTTGAGCCCGATGGACCTCGAGTCACGACGGCGCTGGGAGGAGTACACGTGGGCCAAGGAGCGCATGCTGGAGCGCACGCACATTCCCGAAGCCCCGTGGTGGATGGTGCTCGCCGACGACAAGAAGAAGGCGCGGCTCAACTGCATCGCGCATCTGCTCGACCTCGTGCCCTACACCGAGGTGCCGCACGAGGAGATCACCCTGCCGGAGCGGGTGCGGCACAAGGACTACGCGCGCCGTCCGGTGCCTGCCGAGATGATCGTTCCCGACCGTTACGCGAGCATCGATTCCGCCGCCCCCGATTTCGCCGCCGGCTGACCGGCGGCGCGGCCATGACGAGCGGGGCGCCGCACGTTCCCGCGCCATGGCGCCCACGCTCGCCACCGCGAGTGCCGGAGGTCAGCGCACCATCTTCTCGCGTACCTTCTTCAGCGCGTCGATGAAGCCGTTGAGCCCCGTCTTGGTGAAGCCGCGCTCGTCGATGTCGAATCCGATGAGCAAACGCTGCTTGTCCTCGGAGAGGTAGAACGTCACCTTCCCGTTGCGACCGAGGTCGTATTCCTTGCCGCTTGCCTTGTCCATGTCACCGCCTGGCATGTCGTCGAGGCGCGCATGTTAGCGCGAATGGGATCTTGAATTGTTACAACGCGAACGAGCGCTCAGCGGGCCGACGGCGCCTACTGCAGCAAGCTGCCATCGCGGCGCAGAAGCGTCATGTCGGCGAAGCGCGAGCCCCGGCTGCCGCGCTCGGGCCAGGCGATCACCATGCCCGCGAGGTCCACCGTCCGCCGGCTGCGCAGTGCGGCAAGCACGCTCGCGCGGTCGATGCGGCCACCGATGGACTTCATGACCGTGACGAGGTACTTGGCCGCGATGAAGCCTTCGAACGTCAGGTGCGAGGGGGGCTCGTCGCGGAAGCGCTTCATGAGCTCCAGATGTTGCCGCGCGAGTGGCGACGTGCCCTTGAACGGATCCGGCACCACCTGGGTAAGCAGCGTACCGTGGGCGGCGCGAGTCCCCGCAAGCTCCAGCACGGTTTGCTGGCGCACGCGTGACATCGCCACGAGCGGCGTGCCGGCGTCGATGGCGCGCCACGCCCGTACGAACTGCGCGGTGCCCACCGAGTCGGCCAGGACGAGCACGAATTGCGGCTGCACGGCCGCCACGCGCCTCGCGGCCGCGCCGGCATCGGCGCCGTTTGCGCCAATGGCCACGTCGGCGGCGAGGGTGACACCGCGCGGGGCGAGACCACGCAATGCGGCCTCGCGCTGCGCGCGGGAGGTGGCGGAGGCGTCGGCCACGATCGCCATGCGCGTCAGCGACGTCTTGCGCAGCCAGTCGATGCAGAAGAGCGCTTCGTCACCCCAGGAGGGGCGCAGGAAGAACGTGTGCTCGTCACCTTCCGCGGCGTCGAGGCCGGACAACGGCGCGACCAAGGCGATCCCGCGTCTTGCGAGCTCGCGCTCGGAGGCCAAGGCGGCGAGCGCGAGCTCGCTCACGAACCCGAACAGGGCCACCGCATTGTTGCGGTCCAGCACCTCGCGTAGCGCGTCGCGAGCTCCGGCAGCATCGCCGCCGTCGACGCGCGTGACGAGCACGAGCCGATGCCCGCCGATCCCACCCTGCGCATTGATCCAGTCGGAGTACACGCGTGCCCCGGCCACATAGTCCCGGCTCTGCTCCAGACCGTCGCCTGACTCGTCGACGATCTGGGCGATCACGATGTCTGCCGCGTGCGCGCAGAATGGAAGGGCGGCAATGAACAGCCAGGCAACAAGGAGGTGTGGGGCCACGGGCAGGCGGAGAAAAGAAAGTGCCTGCGCACGCGCAGGCACGAGGGGGAGACGGCTGCTTGGCAGTTATGCACCCGATCATGCCGCGGCCCCATTGCGGTGTCGTGACACCGCGCGTTGCGCAGAAGCGCCTGGTCGTCACGCACTCGTAACGCGTCCGCCCGATAGTGGGGCGCTGGCCTTGCGGAGTACGAGATGATGCCCGTCCGCCTGTACGTTGCCGCCGCCGTGTCAGCGCGTGGCTGCATTCGCGTCGCGACAGCCATGCGGGTGCTGCACTCGACCATGGCGATGGCCGGTGATGCTGCGCGTGACGAGGCGCTCTTCGCGGCAACCGGCCACGTCACGGCGATGCAGCCTTTCAGAAGCCTCTATTCAGCGGCCGATCTGGACGACCTCGCGGCGCACTTCGGTCTCATCTTCGTGGTGTCGCCTGCGCCGTTGACGGTGACCGCGGTGGAGTATCACCACGTCCGCTTCGATCACTACTTCGTGACCGCCCTCGACACCGAGATCGCGCGCCTCGATCGGGGCGACTTCGCGGGCTGGAGTCGCACGGGCGGCAGTTTCGAGGGCGCGGTGTTTCAGGTTGTCTTGCCGGCATTCGATGGCCGATGCACGGAGGGCTCGATACCTGTGTATCGGCTCGACAACGGCGGCCAGCGCGGCGCGCCCAACCACCGCTTCACCGCTGCGTTGGAGGTTCGCGCCGCGATGCTTGCGCGGGGTTGGATCAGTGAGGGCCGGGGCGACCTGGGCGTGGCGATGTGCGCGGCCGGTCCCTGACCGTCGTCAAGGCGGCGTGCAGGCGATCGCACCGAGCGGGCCGGCGCCTTCGGGCACCCAGCCGAACGCGATCATGATCGAGCGCACGCCGGCATCCTGCGTATAGCGATGGTTGGGGGCGCCGCCGCGGCCGCCGTTGTACAGCCGATACAGCGGCAGCAGCGAGCCCGGGCACAGGCCGTCCGCCGATGGCAGCACCACGCCGAACACATCCCCCTCGAACGACCAGTTGGGATTGGCCTTGACCGCCGCACACTCGCTCGCGCTCGACGTGTAGAAGTGCGAGCTGCGCGGCGCGAACGCGGTGCTGAAGAAGCGGCACATCGAGACGGTGCCGGGCAGGCCGTTGGTGTACGCCTTGAACTTGAGGCCGGTGCGCCGCCATCCTGCGAACGTGCCCTCGTCGAGCTTGCTGATCTCGCCGGGTACGGCGGTGACGAAGTAGTGGTCCCACGCGGCGTGCGCGTATTCGATCACGTCGAGGGTGGGTGCGTTCGCGGGGGGAGGGGGCGTGGACGCGGTGGGGACGAAGGCAGTGGCCACCACGGTGAAGCCGGGTGGACCGCCCACGCCGGTGCTCGTCACGCGCACGAGGGTGGAGCGGCCTCCGCCGATCCACGGGCGGAACACCACGTCCACGGTGCATGACCCGCCCCCCGGGATCACGCCGCAATCGTGGCGCACGACCGTGAACTCGTCGGGGGCCCCGCTGGAGATGCCGGTCACGGTCACGGCCAGCGCGCCAACGTTGGTGACCTTCGTGCTGACCGGCAGGCTCGTGGCGCCCACGGTGATGCTGCCGAAGGACACCACCTCGGGCATGGCGAGCTGGCCCAGGGTAGGAGGCGTCGAGGTGCCCGAGCCGCACACGCACGCGCTCGTGGTGCCGTCCACGCACACGACGAGGCCCGCGGCCGAGCAGGCGCCGCTCGGGCCGCCGTTGGTTGCGCAGCAACCGGATTGCGCGTGAACGAGTTGCGCGCCCGCGGCGAGCGCGAGCACCACCAGCATCAGGATCCGCTTCACGTGCCTCTCCCCTCGAAGGCGCCGGGCGTGCCGTTCCCGTACGGCGCCGCATCCGTCTATGCGAGCGTCATACCATGGAACGCGCGGGTCGTGAAGGCACGCCCGGCGGCGTGCCTGGTCTCACATTGGCGCCGTCTTGGCGCGCGCTGTCCGACGCGGGGCGGAGCCGAGCTGGATCCACACGGGCGCATGGTCGCTCGCCCCGGGCAGGCCGCGCTCGTCGCGATCCACCCCGGCCTCCCGCAACCGTGGCGCGAGCGCGGGGCTCAGCAGCAGGTGGTCGATGCGCAGGCCGGCGTTGCGCTCCCAGCGCTGGCGCATATAGTCCCAGAACGTGTAGACAGCCTGTCCCGGATGCTTCGCGCGCAGCGCATCGGTCCAGCCCTGTGCGAGAAGGCGGGCGAAGGCGTCGCGGCTTTCCGGCTGC
The DNA here is from genome assembly GCA_937958295.1 of uncultured Pseudomonadota bacterium. GTDB lineage: Bacteria > Pseudomonadota > Gammaproteobacteria > Burkholderiales > Casimicrobiaceae > VBCG01. The sequence goes on along the minus strand of CALFEY010000072.1, from coordinate 6,358 downwards.
ACGAGGGCGTTGTGGGCATACGAGCGCGTGGCGTAGATGTCTTGCGGGGTGGGCACGATGTTGTAGTCCCCGGCGAGCACGACCGGAACGTCCGCCTCGAGCAGCGTGGCCGCGTGCGCCTCGAAGCGTCGGTGCCAGGCGAGCTTGGCCTGAAACTTGGGGCTCGGCTGGGGATTGCCGTTGGGGGCATACAGGCAGCCGACCAGGATGCCGTTTACGGCCGCCTCGAAGTAGCGCGCCTGGGTGTCCGCAGCGTCGCCGGGCAGCTCGCGGCGCACCTCCACCGGCTCGGCGTCGCGGGCGAGGATCGCCACGCCATTGAAGCGCGTGGACTGCGCCTGCCACAGGGCGCCGTAGCCGGCGTCCGCAATGGCCTCGCGCGGAAACTCCGCGGGGCGGATGCGCAGCTCCTGCAGGCACACCACGTCGGGCTGCGCGCGCGCGAGCCAGTCGAGGAGTCGCGGCAGGCGCTCGCGGATGCTGTTGAGGTTGAACGTGGCGATCTTCATGGCGCGTGGAAGGATAGCGGCCCCGCGGTCGCAGGTACCATCTTCGCATCGCCTTCAGGAACGTTCCCGCCATGCCTGCCGAACCGTCCCGCGCCGAGATCGATGCCCTCAGGGGACCCGCCGTCGTCGAGTTCGGTGCCCGCTGGTGCGGCTATTGCCGCGCGCTGCAGGCGCCGCTTGCAGGGGTGCTGGCGCGCCATCCGGGCGTGCGCCACGTCAAGGTGGAGGACGGTCCCGGCCAGCCGCTGGGGCGCTCCTTCGGCGTGAAGCTGTGGCCCACGCTCGTATTCCTGCGCGACGGCCAGGAGGTGCAACGCCTGGTGCGCCCGCCGGGCGCGGCACCCATTACCGCGGCGCTGGCGGCCATTGGCGCTGCCGCCGGCTAAGGGGACGGGCGAGGCCGCGCATACGCTCGTCCGCCCGCTGTGCGCACCTGTCTGTTTGACGAGGAGCGGCCGGGGGCCGGACCTCCTAGAATGGTCGGTCTGGTGCCGCCGCCACGAAGGAATTCTCATGTCGCCCGATCCCGCTTACCTTGCCGACGTGTCCAGCACGATGCTCGCCGCTATGTCCGAAGCGCGGGCGCTCGTCAACCAAGGCGACACCGGCGCGGCGCTCGCCGAGGTGGTGCGCCACGCCCGCGAGCTGCACGACATCCTGGTCGACGAGCTTGCCCAAGACAGCGAGGGCCCCCCGGTGTACTCCGACGAGGTGCTCGTGGAAATGGGCCACCGCCTGCGCACGCTCGAGCAATACCTGCGCGCGCACTAGACGGCGGTCGGGCAGGAGCGACAGAGGCCACCACGTTTGTCGCAATATAACGACAAAACGACTCCATCATCGGTTAAGTAGTAGACAACTGCGTCTAACGTTACACGCGCGTGCAAGGCATTCGCGGCACTTTGAGCTACATTGCGCGTGCCCCCTGTCAACGCCCGGCATGGCGAGTTGTAGCAATTCCGGCAGGGGGCACCCCCCACCCATCCGTTGATACCATCGGCACGATGTCCTTCCGTGCGATGACCTTGCGCGTTCTGCCCTCGCTCGCCCTCGCGGTCACCGCGGCGTTCGCGGGTCCTTCCGCGCACGCCGCGGTATGGGGCTACATCGACGCGCAGGGCAAGGCTCACCTCGCCACCGAGAGGCTCGACGACCGGTACCAGCTCTTCTTCAAGGGCAAGTCGGAAGGCGAGCTCGCTGCCGAGGCCGCCGACGCGGCTGCGAAGGCCGCACCGCCGGCGTCCGAAGCATTCGTGCGCACGCCCATCTTTCGTCGCCTCGAGGCGCATCCCAACGTCAAGCGCTACGAGCCGCTTATCGCCCGGCATGCGGCCCAGCAAGATCTGGACGTGGCTCTCGTGAAGGCAGTGGTGGCCGTGGAGTCGGCCTATGAGCCGACGGCGGTGTCGCACAAGGGCGCGATCGGCCTCATGCAGGTGATTCCCGATACCGCCGAGCGCTACGGCATCACCGACGACGCGCAGCGCACCGTCGAGCAGAAGCTCCTCGACCCCGCCATCAACATCGGCGTGGGCACGCGCTACCTCAAGGATCTGCTGGGCTTGTTCGACGGCGACATTGCGCTCGCGGTAGCCGCCTACAACGCCGGCGAAGGTGCGGTGGCGCGTTACGGCAATCAGGTGCCGCCGTTCCCGGAGACGCAGGCCTTCGTGAAGCTCGTGCAGCAGTTCCACGAGCTCTACAAGCCGCCCCCGCCGGTGGCCCCGCCGCCCACGCCGTCGCGCATCACGATTCCGCGCCGGCCGGCGCCGTTGCCTTAGGCGACGCGGTCCTCGGTGGCCTTCACGGCGCGGCCGTGAAGTCCATCACGGTGGTGTTCACCAGGCAGATGTAGCAAAGGCCCGCCGCACCTGCCTCGGTGACGAGCGCGTAGAAGTTGAGGTGCGGGGCGAGGTCGTTGGCGCCGCCGTACTGCGCGCTACCGTTGCCCTGGCGGCGCAACGTGGATGTCTGCACCGGCAGGGCCGGGCGCACCGAGAGGTTGACCCAGTTGAGGTCGTTGGTGAACACCGTCAGCGCGGCGGCGCTCGTGCTGTCGATGATGCTCGGTGCCTCGAGGAAGATGCCCTGGTAGATGGTGCCGCTCGTGGTCCAGCCGTTGGCGAGCACTGTGCCCTTGAGGTCGAGCGCTCCGTTCGACTTCAAGACGAATCCGCCGGGAAACACGAAGTCGCGGCTGGGGCCGCCGTCGAGGGTGAGCGTCCCCGCGGCCTGCACGATGATCTGGCCGCCACCGAACGCGGGATCCGGAAGGCCCGCGGCCCGGACTTCATTCGGCAGCACCGGCCGGTTGTTGGGCGGCAGCCCGATGCCCGCGGGCCATGCCGAGGGCATCGACAGCGTGCCGTTGCCATTGAGCATGAGGTTGTAGACCTGCGGGGTGGTGCCGTAGCCCGCGATGGCCACCGCGATGGCATTGCCGGAGGCAGGGTGCAGCTGCAGCCCGTTGGCGATGTAATGCGCGCCGTTCACGGGGTTGTTGAGATTGCCGAACGTGACGAACGTGATCGCGTTGCCACGGAAGAGCCCGCCGCCATTCACGCGCGCGGCCTTGAGCGCGAGCGACGGGCCGCCTTCGATCGTGCCCTGGTTGACGAGCGCGTTGCCGGTGGTGATGTCGGCGTACAGCGCGCTCACGGTGAGGCCCGACGGGCTCGCCACGCGCCCACTCGACGCGAGCGCGATGCCCGGCGCGCTTTGCACCACGAGCACGGGCGGCGGTGCGCCATTGCCGCCGATCGCCACGATCGAGCCGCCGATGTCGGCGTTGGCCGCGCCGACGTTCACGAGGTGCACGGTCTGTCCCACTGCGCCGGAGCGCAGGCGCAACGTGTTGCCGGGTCCGATGGACAATCCCTGGAAATCGATGCGCGCGTACGAGCCCACGGCGCCGGCCTGCGTGCCGAGCTCGATGTCCACGCTGCGGGTAAAGGCCGAGATATCGTTGCCCACGCGCGTGGCGCCGATCACGTTTGGAGCGCCATAAGGGTTCTGCACGATGGTGGCCGTGGCGGGCATCAGCACCGGCGCCGACTCGTTGTCGATGACGGTGATGGTCGTGGTGGCGATCGGGCCCAGCACGGTCCCGCTCGGCGCGGACAGCGCCACAGTGAAGGTCTCGTCGGGCTCGGCGCCGACCTCGTCGAGTAGCGGGATCGTGATCGCGCGCGGCGTTGCGTCCTGCGCGGCCCAGGTCAGCGTGCCGCTCGTCGCCTGGAACTCGGCACTTGTGGCGGTACCCGGTGCGGTGGCGTAGCTCACCACCGCTGCCGAGGTGACGTCCCCGATGCGCGTGACCGTGACCGTCACGCTCGGCGCGTTCTCGTTCACGCCATAGGTGGCGGACGCGAACTGCACGGTGTTGCCGATGCCCGGCAGAGACTTCACCTGCGCGAAGGGCAAGCTCGACGACGGCTGGAAGAGGCCGCTGCCCTTGTAGTGAGCCACGATGGTGAAGCTGCCCCCCGCGAGCGGCGTCACGCACTGGGCGGTGCGCAGTACGCCGCCGGTGGACACCGCCACGTTGGCGCACCCGGGGATGGTGGCTCCGTTGGAGACGAACTGCACGGTCCCGCCGGTCACGCTGGGAGATGCTTCGACCGTGGCGGTGAGCGTGACCGACCCCGTGGCGGGCGCGGGATTGGACGAGCTGCCGACCCTGACCTCGGTTGGGATCGGCGTGTCGGGGGCCTTCACCACCTGCGTCAGCGTGGTGCTCTGCGAGCTTGCGTTGCCGGCGTCTCCGCCGTATTGAACGCTGATCGCATGACTGCCGGTACCGAGCGCGGATGTGGTGCACGTGGCGGTGCGGGTATTGCCGCTGCCCGTGAGGCTTACGCTCGCGCACGCGGGCAGGTCCGCGCCGCCGTTGCGGAATGACACCGTGCCGGTAGGCGCGGCGCCCGCCACGCTGGAGGTGAACGTGATCGCCTGTCCCTGCGTGGCGGGATTGGCGTTGCTCGCGATTGCCGTGGTGGTGGACGTCGGTCCGCCGCCACCGCCACCGCCGCCGCCCATGGCCACCTGCACGTCGAGCGATGACGAGCTCGCCGCCACCACGCTGATCGTGATGCCGTGCTGCGGGTCCGTGAAGCTTTGGCCGGCGAGCAGCGCGCCGTCGGTGAACGCGCCCGTGGCGGGGGTCATGTCGAGAAACTGCGTGTCGTCGTAGGTCCCGGTGCATCCGCTGCACTGATTCTCAAAGGGATACGCAAGGCGGATCTGCGCGCCGAGGTTGGGGAAGCTTGCAAGGCCACTGTCGAAGCCGATCGGCTGGCGGAATTCGATCCAGTACGTGCGGCTCGGCGAGCCGGTCGGCACCTTCACGGCGTAGCGTGCCTGTCCCGGGAGCTCGATCGGATTGAGGGTGTACGTGGTGGTGCCGCTCGCGTGCGTGGCCACGCCCGATCCGGCGATGTAGCCGAGGATGGACTTCTGGGCGGCGTTGAAGTGCATCGCGCGCTGGTTGCCCATGACGCCGAAGGGATCGCCGTATTCGCTTACGCCGCAGCCCGAGCTCGCCATCACCGCCGCGCCGCAGTCGATGCTGCCGGCGTGGTAGAGGCCGAAGTTGTGGCCGAGCTCGTGCCCCACCACGATCAGGCTCGCCGTGCCCTTCGTGTAGGCCAGCGGGAAGCCGATGTAGCCAAGCCCCGCCCAGCCGCAAGGCAGGGCATCGATCACGTAGAGCTGGCCGGGGTGGGCGTTGGGATTGAAGCCCGCCGCGGTGGCGGCCGCCTTGCCTTGCGACTCGATGGAGGCCAGCACCGCATCGAGCTGCGTCTCGCTCGAGCACGCCGTGGGCCGCGCCACGGTGGCGAGCAGCCATGCATTGCCGGCGTGCGCGACCACGCCGGAGAGGAGCTGCGCGCCGTAGGACACCTCCGCGTAGTAATCGGCCGCGCTGCCGGTGCCGTTGCCGAACACCGCGCTGGTGATGGCGGCCACGCTCCAGCTCGCCGGATCGGCGTTGTACGACCAGGGTGCGCTCGTGCTCGAGGGGTACTTGAGCGGCACGACCGTGTAACCGGTGGTCGCGGCCATCGGCGCGCCGTTCACCTGTGCCGCGGGCGTCGCGGCAGCGGGAGGCCCGGTGATCTCGATGGTGTCCACGCTGACGTAGCCGCGGTCGTTCACGGGTCCGGAGATGACCGCTCGCATGCCGTTGTCGATCGACGCCGGCGGACGGCCAAAGGACACGATGTTGCCGCGGCCGTCGTCGGTGCGCAGCGCGTAGCCGTACTCGGCGGTGCCGTCGGGGTAGTCGACGTGAAACACGCGCAGCGTACCCTCGAGCCGACCGCGATTGGGGGCGGCGCGCGCGAGGGAGGCCGGCTCCGAGGTCGATTGCACGAGCTCGGCCACGAGCGTGCGATGTGCGAGGTGGCCGGTGACGCTGACGTAAGCGCCGTCCGGCGGCAGCGCGACGCCTTCGAGTTGCACCCGCGTGCCATCGGCGAGCTGCAGGCGCGGATAGCGGTAGGCCAGTCCCGCCGTGCGGTCGATCACCGTGAGCGTGTCCACGCGGCCGGTGTACGTGGCGAGCGGGGCGCTCGGCTCGCCCGTCGCGCTTGCCTCGCCCGCGGCGATCGCGCGCGCGTTCAGCGCAGGGGCGCCCGTTCCATGCTCGCGATGGGCGAGGGCGGGCAAGGCGAGCAGGGTCGCGAGCGCCAGCGCGAACATGCGGGGGGCGCGGGGAGACCGGGAGGGCAGCGGCGGCGGCACGGGGGCGGTGGGCATGGCGTACGTTCCTTTGGCGGAAGCATTCGCGGCGGCGGTGCGCGAGCGCTGCAAGACCCGCGCCACAGGCGCGTCCGCTGGTCGAATAA
>CALFEY010000071.1 GCA_937958295.1 uncultured Pseudomonadota bacterium | reverse complement strand
CGTCGGCAAAGCCCTGGTAGGCCATGTCGAGGAAGGGCACGAGGCCGCGCTCGCGCACGACGCCCAGGATCTTGTCCCACTGGGCCGGGGTGGGATCCACGCCGGTGGGGTTGTGACAGCATGCGTGGAGCACGATGACGTCGCCGGCCGGGATGCTCGCGAGCGAGGCCATCATGCCGTCGAAGTCGAGGCCGCGGGTGGCCGGATCGTAGTACGTGTAGTTCTGCACCGTGAAGCCGGCGTTCTCGAAGAGCGCGCGATGGTTCTCCCAGCTCGGGTCGCTGATCCACACCTTCGCGCCGGGCGCGAACTTGCGCAGGAAGTCGGCGCCGACCTTGAGTCCGCCGGTGCCCCCCAGTGCCTGCACGGTCACGGCGCGGCCGTCCTTGATCGCGGGGCTGTCGGCACCGAAGAGCAGCGCCTGCACGGCGCGGTCGTAGGCGGCGAGGCCGTCGATGGGGAGGTAGCCGCGAGGGGCGTTCTTGTCCACGATCACGTGCTCGGCGCGCTTCACGCACTCGAGCACGGGCAGCTTGCCGTTGTCGTCGTTGTACACGCCCACGCCGAGGTTGACCTTCCTGGGGTTGGTGTCGGCAACGAAGGCTTCGGTCACGCCGAGGATGGGGTCGCGCGGGGCGAGCTCGACGGCAGCGAGGAGCGAGGCGGCGGGGGACAGGGGAGCGTTCATGAGGGGTGGGGAGCTGGGCGGACGAAGGGGGAACCGGCAACCCGCCATTTTACGCCATTCGCCAACGTCGTTTCCGGCGGGCGCTAGGCGAAGCCGAGCCAGCGCACCACGCTCACGAGCGCAGCGATCCAGGTGATGGCGAGGACGACGGCCGAGATCATGTACCCGGTGTGCCGCTTGCGCGCCTCCCGCCAGTAGCCCACGGCGTAGACGATGCGTCCCACGAGATACACGCAGCAGGCGATCGCGGCCCACCGCGGATTGCCGAACCAGGCGTAGATCCACATGGCGGGGAGGAAGGCCACCAGGTTCTCGAGCTCGTTCATCTGCACCCGGTAGGCGCGCTCGAACGCGGGGTCCCCCGTGGTCGCCGGAGCGTACACCTTGTATTTCGCGCGGGCTCGCCCCACCATGAAACCCGTGATCACGAGCCAGAGCACGGCAAGAAGCGTCATCAGGGCGGGCAGGGACAGCGGCATGCGAATCTCCGGTAAGTGGGCGAGGCGGGCGCGTGCGGCCGGCGTGCTCGCGCTCGCGTCCTAGGACGCTTTCATCATGGCACGAGACGTTCCCCCCGCCGCGGTCCCGGCCCCGCCTGCGTCCCCCGACGCCGCGCCCAAGGTGCCGCCGCTCATTGCGCTGCGCACGCTCGCGCAGGTGTGGCGCTTCGTCCAGCCCTACCGACGCCAGGTGATCTATGCGGCTATCTCGCTCGTGGTTGCCGCGAGTGCGGTGCTCACGATCGGGCAGGGCCTCAAGTTCGTGATCGACCAGGGGATCGCCGCAGGCAGCCAGAGCCAGCTCAACCGCACGCTCGCCTTCATGCTGGGCGTGGTGATCGTGATGGCATTCGCCACCTATGCCCGCTTCTACTACGTCTCGTGGCTCGGCGAGCGGGTCACGGCCGACCTGCGGCGCGCGGTGTTCGATCACCTGCTGTCGCTGCCGCCGGGGTACTTCGAGGTCACGCGCACCGGCGAGGTGATCTCGCGCCTGACCAACGACACCACGATGCTCGAGACCGTGATCGGCTCGTCGGTGTCGATGGCGGTGCGCAACGCGCTGCTCATGGTCGGCGGCCTCGCCATGCTGGCCCTCACCAGCGGCAAGCTGACGCTCCTCGTACTCGTGGGCGTTCCGCTCGTGCTGGTGCCGATCTTGTTCTTCGGCCGCCGCGTGCGGCGCCTGGCGCGCGCGAGCCAGGATCGCGTGGGCGACGTGGGGGCGTACGTCGACGAGGCCTTGCACGAGATCCGCACTGTGCAGGCCTACGGTCACGAGGCCGAGGATCGTCGCCAGTTCGGCGCCCGTGTGGAGAGCGCCTTCGGCACGGCCCTTGCGCGCATCCGCCAGCGCTCGTTCCTGGTGGCCGTGGTGATCCTGCTCGTGTTCGGCGCCATTGGCGTCATCCTCTGGATCGGTGGCCACGACGTGGTAGCGGGCCGCATCAGCGGCGGTCAGCTCTCCGCCTTCGTGTTCTACGCCGTGATCGTCGCGGCGGCGGCTGGCGCGATCAGCGAAGTGGTGGGCGACATTCAACGCGCGGCGGGCGCGACCGAGCGCCTCTTCGAGCTCCTGGCCATCGAGCCCACGGTGCGGGCGCCGGCTCACCCGGTGCCGCTGCGGGAGCCGGCCTCCGGCAATGTGGCATTCGAGCGGGTCACCTTCCGCTATCCTTCGCGCCCGGACGCTCCGGCGCTCACCGACTTCTCGCTGGCTGTGGCGCCGGGAGAAAAGGTGGCGCTGGTGGGGCCTTCGGGCGCGGGCAAGACCACCGTGTTCCAGCTTCTCCTGCGCTTCTACGACCCGCAGGAAGGGCGCGTGACGATCGATGGCATCGACCTGCGGGTGGCCGATCCGGCGGCGGTGCGCGGGTGCATGGCGCTGGTGCCGCAGGAGCCCGTGATCTTCGCGGCCAGCGTGGCCGACAACGTGCGCTATGGCCGACCCGATGCCACCGACGCCGAGGTGAAGATTGCCTGCGACGCTGCCTTTGCCACCGAGTTCATCGAGCGGCTGCCCGAAGGCTACGCGAGCTACCTCGGGGAGCGGGGCGTGCGCCTGTCCGGAGGCCAGCGGCAGCGGCTGGCGATCGCCCGCGCCATCTTGGCCGACCGGCCGATCCTGCTGCTCGATGAGGCCACGAGCGCCCTGGACGCGCAGAGCGAGCGCATGGTCCAGCTCGCGCTGGAGCGCCTCATGACGGGGCGCACGGTGATCATCATCGCCCATCGCCTGGCCACGATCCGTCACGCTGACCGGATCGCGGTGCTGGAGCACGGGCGGATCATCGCCACGGGAACCCACGACGAGCTTACGCAGTCCAACGCCCTATACGCGCGGCTGGCCGCGCTTCAGTTCGGCCCGGTGGAAACGAGCGCACCGGCTTCCGAGGGCCACGGCGGGGTCGCACCCAGTCCCTCCGCGGCAGTACAATAACCGGTTGCCCTTCGCCCGCGCGCCGCGCGGGCGAATCCCCATTTGCGTGACGCCATGGCCATCACCTATCCCGGCAGTCCCTACGAGCTCCACCAACCGTTTCCGCCGGCCGGCGACCAGCCGCAGGCCATCGCCAAGCTGGTGGAGGGCATCGCCGACGGGCTGTCGTTCCAGACGCTGCTCGGGGTGACCGGCTCGGGCAAGACGTTCACGATGGCGAACGTGATCGCGCAGACCGGGCGCCCGGCACTGGTGATCGCGCCGAACAAGACGCTCGCCGCGCAGCTGTACTCGGAGTTTCGCGAGTTCTTCCCGAGCAACGCGGTGGAGTACTTCGTCAGCTACTACGACTACTATCAGCCCGAGGCCTACGTCCCCTCGCGCGACCTGTACATCGAGAAGGACAGCTCGATCAACGAGCACATCGAGCAGATGCGCCTGTCGGCCACCAAGGCCATCCTGGAGCGGCCGGATTGCATCATCGTGGCCACGGTGTCGGCCATCTACGGTATCGGCGACCCCACCGAGTACCACAGCATGATCCTGCACCTGAAGCAGGGCGACAAGCTGTCACAGCGCGATGCGATCAAGCGCCTCACGGAGATGCAGTACGCGCGCAACGACACCGATTTCAAGCGCGGCACGTTCCGCGTGCGGGGAGACGTGCTCGACATTTTTCCCGCGGAGAATGCCGAGAACGCGATCCGCGTCTCGCTGTTCGACGACGAGGTGGAGACGCTGCAGCTCTTCGATCCCCTCACCGGGCACCTCAAGCAGAAGCTGGCGCGCTTCACCGTGTTCCCGTCGTCGCATTACGTGACGGGCCGCAAGAAGGTCCTCTCCGCCATCGACCAGATCAAGGTGGAGCTTGCCGCACAGAAGGACTTCTTCGTGGGCCAGATGAAGCTCATCGAGGCCCAGCGCATCGAGCAGCGCACGCGCTTCGACCTCGAGATGATGACCGAGATCGGCTACTGCAAAGGCATCGAGAACTACTCGCGCTACCTGTCGGGGCGCAACGCGGGCGAGCCGCCGCCCACGCTCATCGACTATCTCCCGCCGAACTCGCTGATGTTCATCGACGAGTCGCACGTGACCGTCCCGCAAGTTGGCGGGATGTACAAGGGCGACCGCGCGCGCAAGGAAAACCTCGTTAACTACGGTTTTCGTCTGCCTTCGGCGCTCGACAACCGGCCGCTGCGCTTCGACGAGTTCGAGCGGCTGCTGCCGCAGACGATCTTCGTGTCGGCCACGCCGGCCAACTACGAGAATACCCACGCCGGCCAGGTGGTGGAGCAGCTCGTGCGTCCCACCGGACTCGTGGACCCCACGCTCATCATCCGGCCCGCCGCCACACAGGTCGATGACCTCCTGTCGGAGATCCGCATTCGCGTGGACAAGAGCGAGCGCGTGCTCGTGACCACGCTCACCAAGCGCATGGCGGAGGATCTCACCGACTACCTCGCCGAAAACGGCGTGAAGGTGCGCTACCTGCACAGCGACATCGACACCGTGGAGCGCGTGGAGATCATCCGCGATCTGCGCCTGGGCGAGTTCGATGTGCTCGTGGGCATCAACCTGCTGCGCGAGGGCCTCGACATTCCCGAAGTGTCGCTGGTGGCGATCCTCGACGCCGACAAGGAAGGGTTCCTGCGCGCGGAGCGCTCGCTCATCCAGACCATCGGGCGTGCAGCCCGGCACTTGAACGGTACCGCAATCCTCTACGCCGACAAGATGACCGACTCGATGAAGGCCGCGATCGGCGAGACGGAGCGCCGCCGCACGCGGCAGGTCGCCCATAACGTGCAGATGGGTATCACCCCCACCGGCGTGCACAAGCGGATCAAGGACATCATCGAGGGCGTGTACGACGCCGACGAGGCGAGGAAGGAGCAGCGCGCCGCGCAGGCGAAGGCACGGTACGACGCAATGCCCGAGAAAGATCTCGAGCGCGAGCTGAAGCGCTTGGAGAAGGAGATGCAGGACGCCGCCCGCAACCTCGACTTCGAAAAGGCCGCTGAGCTGCGCGATCGTCTGTTCAACCTGCGCGAGAAGATGTTCGGCGTGAGCCTGCCGGTGGAGACATAGGCGTGGGGGCGCGCCCGCGCCTGCGGTACACGACTTGCGCGGTCGCGCTCTGCGCTGCGTGCCTTGCGGCCAGCGGGCCACGGGCGCAGGGGACGCCTGCGCCGGATGGCTCGCCCGTCGTCGTGGCGTTCGCGTTGGCGCAGAGTGGCAACCGCGATCGCGAGCTGCAGTTCGCCTCTGGCACGGCGGCGTTGCAGAAGCGCCTTGCGCGCTTCGTGGCGGAGGATGCCGCGTCCCATCTCGCCAAGGGCGACACGCTCGCCGTGGAGTTCCGCCAGGTCACGCTCGCTGGCTCGCTCGAGCCGTGGCGGTCGGCGCGCCTCGATGCCGTGCGCTTCCTCACGCCGGCCTATCCGCCGCGCATCGTCCTGTCATTCCGGTGGACCGATGCGCAGGGCAGGGTCGTGCGCGAAGGCGAGCGCGATCTCACCAACCTCGACTATCAGCGCGATCCGCGCGCCGCCTTGAGCCGCGATACCTTGCGTTACGAGCGCGCTCTGCTCGACGAGTGGCTCGAGCGCGAGCTGCGCGCGCGCTGAATTCGCGCCGTCACGGCACGTCGTCGCCTGCGGGCGGCCGCTTGCGGCCGGTGATCATGGCGGCGACGAGATTCTCGCGCTGCGCGATCCCGGTGCCGATCACGCCCGTGACGTGCATGCACACCGATGCCAGCAGGACCCAGCCGAGGATGGCGTGCAGTTGCGCGAGCCAGCCGTAACCCCACAGCCAGTCGGTCGTGTAGAGCCAGCCGGTGAGCACCAATGCTGCGATGCACGTCAGCAGCCACAGGATCATCCAGCCCCCCAGCGGGTTGTGCCCCACGTAACGTACGGCGCGGCCCGCGACGAGACGCCGCGCGTAATCGCGCGTGCGCGCTCTGCTTGCCACGAAGTTCGCGAATCGTGCATGTCCGGCCCCGGCAAACCCCCATCCGATGCGGGCCGCGAGCAGCACGCCGGCGGCGTAGCCCAGGTATTCGTGCGCGGGGCCGATCTCACTGCCCGTCCACCATGCCAGCGCCAGCACGATCGCCTGCGTCCAGTGCAGCAAGCGAACGGGCCGGTCCCACACCGGGACCTTACTTGGGCTCAACGCGCTCGAAGGTCTTGGGATCAAAGAACGCCTCCACCCGCTTGCCTTTTGGATCCTTCCCGTACACCTCGTAACAGGTATCGGTCTTCTCCATGCGGCGAATGGCCCAGCCGTCGCTCTCGAGCTTGCGCTGGAGGTCGGTATGCGGCTTCCATTCCTCCTTTGGGTACTTGGGGCACTTGACGTCGCCGTGAGCGAAGGCGGGGGCGCTCGCGAGGACGAGCGCGGCCGCGAGGGCGGCGAGGACGGATGCGGACTTCATGCAGACTCCATGCGGTGATGAGGTGGCGGGGGTCGTGACGGCGGGTCGCTGGCGCGGAGACGGCGTCACGTGACGGCCCAGCGTCGCAGCAGGTTGTGGTACACGCCGGTGAGACGCACCACGCCGGGGTCGTCCTTCGGCGTGGCGGCGCGCAGGGATTGGATCGTCTGGTCGAGCTCGTAGAGGAGCTCGCGCTCGCCGGTGTCGCGCACCCAGCTCTCAATCCAGAAGAACGCCGCCACGCGCACACCGCGCGTCACGGGCGTGACGCGATGCACGCTGGTGGCGGGATAGAGCACCATCGCGCCGGCAGCGGCCTTGACCGCTTGCACGCCGGCGGCGCCATGGATCTCCAGCACGCCGCCCTCGTATTCGTCGGGCTCGCTCAGGAAGAGCGTGGCGGAGATGTCGCTGCGCAACGTGTGCGGGGTGCCTTCCACGCGCATCAGCGCGCTGTCCACGTGGGAGCCGTAGGTGCCACCTTCGGCGTAGCGGTTGAATCGCGGCGGGAAGATGCGTCGCGGCAGCGCCGCCGCCGTGAACCGGGTGTCGGCGCCGAGCGTGCGCAGGATGTGGTTGCCGAGGTCTATCGCGAGGCTGGCATCGTCGGGGATCTGCTGGTTGTGCTTGGCCTCGCGCGCCATCTCACCCGCGGTGCGGGCACCGTCCTGCCAGTCGGCGGTATCGAGGTGCGCGCGGAACTGGCGCACCTCGTCCTTGCCCAGTACCTTGTCGAGCACGAGCATCATGGCGCCACCCCTCCCCAGCCCGCCGTGCGCACCGGCGCGAGGGCCTGCGCGGTGATGTCCGGAAGCGTGGCGCATCCGGCGAGCGCCATGCAGACCTCGAGCTCCTCGCGCAGGAGGCGCAACATGTGGGCCACGCCAAGCGCGCCGGCTACCGCGAGTGCGTAGGCCTGCAGGCGTCCCACCAGTACAGCGTCCGCCCCGAGGGCGAGTGCCTTGAAGACGTCCGCGCCCCGCCGGATGCCGCCGTCGAGGATGAGCGCAAATGGTCGCGGGACGGCCGCGCGTAGTGCGGGCAGCGCCGCGAGGCTCGCGGGCGCGTCGTCGAGGCCGCGCCCGCCGTGGTTGGACACGACGAGACCCGCCACACCCATCGCCGCGAGACGCTGCGCGTCGCCCGGGTGCAGCACGCCCTTGATCCATACCGGCAAAGGGCAATGCGCCTGCAACCATTCGAGGTCTCGCCACGTGGGTGCCGCGCGCATGAGTCCCTGCAGGATACGGCGGTCTGCCGGCATGCCTTCCGCAATTGCCGGCGGTGCGTAGCGTACGAGATTCGCGGCGACCTGCCCGGACGGCATCCTGAATCCCGCACGCAGCGCGTGGTGGCTCGCGGCCTGCAGCGGCGCGTCGACCGTGACCACGAGGGCGCGATAGCCGGCCGCCGCGGCGCGCGCGACCAAGTCGTGCGTGGCATGGCGATCGGCCTGGAAATAGAGCTGAAACCAGCGTTCCGGACCTGCCGCGGCGGCCACCGCCTCAAGTGACAACGAAGAGAGCGTGCTGAGGACGATGCCGCTGTCCGCGGCGGCAGCGCCTTGCGCTGCGGCCACTTCGGCGTCCGGGTGGAGAAGGGCCTGGAAGGCCACCGGCGCGAGCAGGATCGGATGGGCGAACTCGCGGCCCGCCAGCCGCGTCCGGGTGTGCCCGTGCGTGACGTCGCCCAACACCCGCGGCCAGATCGCGTGCACATCGAAGGCCGCCCGGTTGCGCGCCAGCGCAAGCCCCCGCTCGCTGCCGCCGGCGACGTAGGCGAGCGTTGGTGCGGCGAGCGCCTGCGCGGCGAGACTCTCGTAGTCTTCCGCGCAGAGGATGCCGGCAGGGAGGGTGGCTTGCGAGCTTTGCAATCGGCGCCCGGGCGGGTGGGGGCTAGAACTCGTAGATCGCGGTGACGGTGAACAGGCGCCCATCGCCCTTGTACAGGAAGGAGCCCGAGCGGTACGCCGCGAGGTAGTAGTCGGTGTCGGCCACGTTGTCCACGTTGAGCCGGAGCTCGAGGTTCTTGTTCACGCGATACGAGCCGAACAGGTTCCACACCGTGTACTGCGGCACCTCCTGCGTGCAGTTGCCCGCGGCATCGATGCCGGCCGCCGTATCCGGCTGTCCCGCGCAGCGCTCGCTTTCGTATTGCACGAGGAAGCCCGCCGCGAGTGCGTCGGTGAACTGGTAGCGCAGCTGCGCCGACGCCGACTGGTCGGGGAAGTTCGCGAGCGGCTTGCCGATGTTCGACGGCGTGGCGGAGTCGGTGACCTTGGACTTCATCCACGATGCGCCGATCTGCCCCGACAGCTTCTCGGTGATGTTGCCGACCAGGCCCACTTCGATGCCGCGCACGCGGTTCTTGCCGGTGTTGAAGGTGCCCACCGAGTCGTAGTTCGCACCTTCCATGATGTCCGATTTCTCGATCTGGAAGATGGCTGCCGTGAGCAGGAGCTTCTGGTCGAGCACGTTCCACTTGGTGCCGAGCTCGTAGTTGGTGGAGCGCTCCGGATTGGCGGCGGCGATCGAGCCGTTGTAGATGATCGCGCCGCCGTAGCCGCTGTTGGTACCGACGTCGGACTCGCCGCCGTTGATGTCCGTGGCCGTGCCGATGCTGCCGTAGATGATGCCGTCGCGCGTGACCTTGTACGTAAGGCCGCCCCAGCCGTTCCACAGCGTGTCGCGGTAGCCGTAGTCGGTCTCGGTGCCATTGTTGGCGCGGATGCCCAGCGAATAGTCCACGTAGTCGGCGCGCACGCCGCCGAACGCGCTCCAGCGGTCGGTGAGGTCCACGGTGTCCATCGCGAAGCCGGCGATGGTCTTCACGCGCCAGTCGGTGTTCCAGGGGTTGCGCTCGGTCTGGCGCTGCATCAGATTGTTGAGGCCGTTGACCGCGTTGCCGTTGGCATCGAGCGCGCAGAAGGCATTGTTCGCCGTGGCCGTGGCCGACGTGCGGCAGTTGAGCGCACCGAGGTTCACGTTGGCGTAGTTGCCTTTCACCACATGGTTGTCGGAGAGTTCCCCGCCGAAGATGAAGGTGTTGTGGAAACCGAAGAGGCTGGTATCCCAGCGCACGGTGGTGAGGTTGGCGAGGTAGTCGACGTCCTGCCAGCCGGTGTGGGTGCTGAGCGTGACCGCCGGATACGTGATGCCGACCGGTCCGTAGGCAGTCCCGCGCGCGCCCGCGCCGGTGAGGACGTAGCTGTTCTTGGCCTCGCCGTAGCGCGTGACGTTCATCAGGGAGACGTTCGGATTGAACTGGTGCTGCAGGCGTGCCGTGACCGTGTTGGTATCGGAGCGCTGGAAGTCCTGCGCCTGCGCGTACACCGGTGGATTGGGCGCGGGCTGGCGGTCGGGAACGGTGCCCTGGAGCCATCCGCCGAGGTCGGGATAGTTGTCCTTGGCCCACAGGCCGTAGTAGTCCACGGTGAGTGACGTGGCCTTGCCGAATTCATAGAAGCCGGACAGCGCCACGCCATTGCGTTCGCGCTCGGAGGGCGAGCGGCCGGGGACGTCGGTGTCGCCGTACAGCGCGTTCACGCGCAGCGCGAACTGGTCGGTGATGACCTGGTTCGCATCGAGCGTCACGCGCCGATAGTCGGACGTGCCGAGGCCCAGGTTGACGCGCGCGAAATCGTAATCAAGCGTGGCCTGCTTGGTCACGACGTTGATCGCGCCCCCGGCGGAACCGCGGCCGGCAAAGCTTGAGTTCGGTCCCTTCGTGATCTCGATCTGCTCGATGGCAAAGCTCTCGCGCGTGCTCATCCCCGGATCGCGCAGGCTGTCGACGAACACGTCACTGCGTGCCTCCTGTCCGCGGATGATGTAGCGGTCACCGAACATGTTGCCGTTCTCGCCTGTGCCGAGCGAGATGCCCGGCTGCGCGTCGAGGATGTTGCGCAGGTCGGTGAGCCCGGAGTCGTCGAGCGCGGCCCGCGTGATGACGGTGATCGTTTGCGGGATCTCGGCGAGCGGGCGCGTGTAGCGGAAGTCGGCGGAGGTCTTCGCCTTGTAGGGAACGCCCACTTGTGCGTTCGGATTGGGGTCGATGGCCACGTCGAGCACCTTCACTTCCGGCAGCGTGTTGCCTTGCGTCGGCGGCGGAACGGCTGGCGCGGGCGCGGCCGGTGCGGGCGGGGTCGCCTGCGCGACCTGGCCCGAGGCCGGCACCGTCGGAGCACTGGAGGCCGTCGGCGACGTGGCGCTGGCACTGCCTGGCACGGGCGTGGAGGTCTGGCCGACGCCCGTCATCGGCCACAGCAGCGCCGCTGACACCCCTGCCGCCAGCGCGCGTCGGCGAAAGCGGTGCCGCTTCGCCGTGGCGCCGGGAGCCCCCGCAGGGTCCGTGCAGGCGAGTACCAACGAAGCGGGGAGGTGGGAACGGGAGGGGGCGAAGCGCGAAGCCATGGGCGGGGTCCTGTGCGTTGTCGTGGGGCATGGTCGGCACTCGCTGGGAACATCGCCTGGCTGGCACTCGAGGAAACGGGACAATCGAAAGCAAACGCAAATGATATCGATTCTCAATCAAGCGAGCAAAAACCCCGAAACGAAACTCGTCCCCCGTGTCCTGGATGTCGCAGGCGTGCAACACGGCGGTCCGCCCGGGCGTGACGTCCGCGTCGCCACGCCCGGGCGGTGCGCCGTCGTGTTGCATAGCAACATGAGTGGCTATACTTGCTGCAACAGCCGCAAAAGGAGCGTTCGGATGGAACTCAAGGACAAGGTCGCGCTGGTCACTGGCGCTGCAAGCGGACTCGGCAAGGCCATCGCACTGCGCTATGCCCGCGCCGGCGCCAAGGTGGTCATCGCGGATCTCAAACAGGCGCAGGCGGAGGCTGTCGCCGCCGACATCGGCAAGGAGCGCGCACTCGGGCTCGCCATGGACGTCACCGACGAGGCTGCGGTAAACGCCGGGGTCGCGCGTGCCCTGGAGACGTTCGGCAGCGTCGACGTCCTCGTGAGCAACGCCGGCATCCAGATCGTCCATCCTGTCGAGGAGTTTCCCTACGACGAATGGAAGAAGATGCCCGCCA
>CALFEY010000070.1 GCA_937958295.1 uncultured Pseudomonadota bacterium | reverse complement strand
ACGTAGTCGTGGCACTTGTGGTAGCCGCCGCGCTTCTCGACCTCGTCGAAGATCTCGAGGGCGGCCGCCTCGATCTGGTTGGTGAGCGCCTCGACGTAGTAGGAGCCGCCGAGCGGATCGGCGACGCGCATGAGGCCGGTCTCCTCCTGGATGACCTGCTGGACGCGCAGCGCCATCGTGGCCGAGTGCTCGGTGGGGATCGCGAGCGCCTCGTCGAACGTGCTCACCTCCATGGCCTGCACGCCGGACAGCGCGGCGCCGAAGGCATGCAGCGTCGTGCGGATGAGGTTGTTGAGCGGCTGCTGCGCCGTCAGCACCGCGCCCGACGTGTGCGTGTGGATGCGCACGTGCATGCTGCGCGGATCGCGCGCGCCAAGCTCGTGGCACTTGCGTGCCCAGATGCGGCGCAGCGCGCGGATCTTGCAGACCTCCTCGAAGAAGTCGTTCGCCTGCGAGATCTGGAAGCCGAAGCGGT
Organism: uncultured Pseudomonadota bacterium; assembly: GCA_937958295.1. Lineage (GTDB taxonomy): Bacteria > Pseudomonadota > Gammaproteobacteria > Burkholderiales > Casimicrobiaceae > VBCG01. The sequence continues at coordinate 11,134 of CALFEY010000070.1, read as the reverse complement.
TGAGGAAGACGTCCGGCTCGAGGCCCTTGGCGATGCAGCCGCGGGCATAGTCGATGCCTGCCGCCGCCGTGAATGCAACCTCCTGCACGGCGGTGGCGCCGGCTTCCTCCATCCCGTAGCCGAAGAGATTGAGCGTGTTCCACCGCGGCATGTGCTTGGTGCAGAAGGCGATGAGCTCGGCCGCGAGATCGATGCCGGCCTTGGGCGGGAAGCACGTCATGCCCACATACGCGCTCTGGTAGTACCAGCTCATCGAGTTGCCGCCGAGCTTGTCCCAGGGCACGCCGCGGCGGCGGGCGTAGGCGAGGTAATGCGCAAGGACGGGCAGGTTCTCGTAATAGGAGATGTGGACGACGTTCATGCGGTCGAGCGCGAGGCCGTCGAACAGGCGCGCGTTGTCGGCACGCGAGTAGACCGCCATGCCGCACTGCCCCACGCGGCCTTCGGCGGCCGGATGGTCGGGGTCGAGACCCTCGTGGGACACGAGGTCGTACACGAGGTTGTAGAAGGTGTTGCCGAAGTAGCCCGTCATGCCCTGCGCCTGCAGGTAGTCCATGCGCTTGCGCGTTTCCTCGGGCAGGCCATAGCCGATCACCGGCTGGTTGGCCCAGGGCATGAACTGGTACTGCGCGGCATTGTTGCCGCGGGTGAACGGGAACTGGCCTGGCGCGGTGAGGAGGTTGTCCGGCGCGCCCGCCACGTCGTGCGGGAAGTACACAGGCTTGACCGGCAGTCCCGAGTCCGTGCGCGTGCCATAGGTGGCAGGATCGACGCCGAATTTCTTGGCGAGCTGCTCGAACCTTGCGCGCCACTCGCGCTCGAGGGCGCGCGAGGCCGCGAGGAACTCGGACGTGTACGCCGGCGGTGCCTCTGGCGAGGCCGGGGTGGCGACTGCGGACGGCTTTTCACTCACCTGCATGGACTGGTGCTCCTAAAGCGTGACGATTCGGATGAAGGACCCGCGCTCGCTAAGGCGAGGTCAGTCGCACAGCTCGATGGCGGCAGCCACGCCCATGCCGCCTCCGGCACCGATGCTGGCCACGCCGTAGCGCGCGCCGGTGCGTTGCATTGCGTACATCATGGTGACAATCGTGCGCGCGCCGCTGCAGCCCACGGGATGGCCGAGCGCGATGCCGCCTCCGAGCGGGTTGACGCGGTCCAACCCGATGCCGAGCTCGCGGCACGAGGCGAGCACCACGGATGCGAAGGCCTCGTTGATCTCCCACCAGCCGATGTCCTGCGCCGACAGCCCGGCGCGCTCGAGGGCGAGCCGGGCCGCGGGACCCGGGCTCATGCAGATGAGGCGCGGATCGACGGCGATCCGCGCCACCGACCGCACGCGTGCGAACGGTTGCAGACCGAGCGCATCAGCCTTCTCCCGGGCCATCAGCATCAAGGCGGCGGCGCCGTCGCTCACGCCCGAAGCGCTGCCGGCGGTCACGGTACCGTCCTCGGTGAAGGTGGGCGTGAGGCGCGCCAGCGACTCGATCGTGCAGTCGCGCCGGGGGTGCTCGTCGACGGCGAAGTCGACGTCGCCTTTGCGGGTTCGCAACGGGTGAGCGACGATCTCGCTGCGGAAGTGGCCGGCATCGATGGCCTGGATCGCCAGCGCGTGGGAGCGAAGGGCGTACTCGTCCTGCTCTGCGCGCGACAGGCCGTAGACCTTCGCCACGTGATCGGCAGCCATGCCCATGTTGAAGCGGCCGTAGCGATACGTGGACGCCGACCACGTGGATTCCTCGAACTGGTCCACCACTTCGCTGTTGCCGCGGCGCGTTCCCCAGCGGTGGCCATGCAGCAGGAACGGAACGCCGCTCATGCTCTCGGTACCGGCGGCGATGACCACGTCGGCATCCCCGTGGGCGATCTCGCGTACTGCGCAGTTGAACGCCTCGAGCGACGATCCGCAGGCTGCGTTCACCGCGGTGCCGGCCACGCGGAACGGCAGGCCCGCGTCGAGCGCGCAGTAGCGCCCGATGTTGAGCGCCTGCGAGGTCTGGTAGACCTGGCCCACGATCACGTTGTCGACCATCTCGGCATCGATGCCCGCGCGCCGCACCACCTCGAGCAGCGGCGTGCGCAGGAGCTCGTGCGCGGGGACGTCCCGCAGCGATCCGCCGAACGTGCCCTGGGCCGTGCGGCACCCCGCCACCACTACCACCTCGCGCTTCATAGGTCGCTCATTTCGATTCGATGTCAAAGTAGTCGTACCAGCCGCCACGGCTGCCGGGCTTGAGCTTTGCGGCACCGCGATAGCCGGACAGGAAGACCTTGCGGGCGATGGGTGGGATCGCGTAGCGCTCGCCGAGGGTCTCGTGGAGGTACTGCTGCGCGTGGTACCAGGCGTCGAAGGAGGCGGTCTTGTCGAGGAGCTCGAACACGCCCATCGGCCAGCCGAGTCCCTTGCGGCACATCGTGTCGACGTCGTCGATGCTGCAGATGCCTTCCTGGACGGCGCGCATCGCCTCCGCCGCGAATGCATTCACGAACCGGGTCATGAAGAAGCCCGGAACGTCGCGTACCGCCACCGGATGCTTGCCGATCGATTGCAGGTAGCGCACCGTGCGCTCGACTGCCCAGGGGGCCGAGCGGTCCGCGCGCGCCACCTCCACGAGCGGCATGACGTTGCTGGGATAGAACCAGTGCGTGCCCACGAGCCGGTCGTCGCGCGCTAGCGCGCGGCCGAGCTCGCCGATCATCATGGACGACGTGCCGCTCGCGATGATCGCGTCGGCGGGAGCGGCGGCCTCGATGGCCTGCAACACCTCGAGCTTCTGCGCGAGCACCTCGGGCACGCTCTCGAACACGAGGTCGGCCGCGTGCACGCCTTGGGCGAGGTCGAGGGTCGGCCGCACGCGGGCGAGGGCGCTCTGCATCGCAGCCTCGTCGAGCCGGCCCTTGCGCACGGCACCTTCGAGGCCGAAGGGGCCGCTGCGCAGGAGGTGCATCCCGTGCTCGAGCGTCTCGGTGCGGCGGGCCACGAGGGCCACCTCGACATCGGGCGAGCCCACGAGGCAGGCGATGACGATCCCGTGGCCCATCGAGCCACCGCCGCCAACCACGGCGACGCGCTGGATGGGACGCGCGTCCTGCTGCGCGGTCTCGGTCATGGCGAGGGTTCTCCGTGGCGGGCGGGACACGGCGTCTGCCGCTCGATTGCGGCGGCGGCGTCGGCGGCGCTCATGCGGCGTCCGGCCACGGCGCGCGCGAGCTCTGCGAGTCGGCCCGTGGCCGCAGCCCGGCGCAACGGCAAGTCCACGACGATCGCCTCGAGGCTCGCGCGAATCTCGGCAAGCGCTCGCTCGTTCTCCTGGGTCGCGAGCCGGTCGGTGCCGGCGAGATAGTCACGATGCGCGGCGAGGTGTCGCTCGAGCTCGTCGATGCCCTTGCCTTCCTGCGCGATGGCCTGCACGATCGGGATCTTCCAGCCGGGCGTGCGATGGGCGGCGCGATCCGCGAGCTCGCTCAGCTGCATCACCTTGGCATCGGCGCCGGCGAGGTCCGCCTTGTTCACGCAGAAGATCGATGCGATCTCGAGCACGCCGGCCTTCATCGCCTGCACGGCGTCGCCGAGGCCTGGTGCCTCGACGACGACCGCCGTGTGCGCCACCCGGCAGATATCCACTTCCGACTGGCCGATCCCGACGGTCTCCACGATCACCGGGTCGTAGCCCACGGCGTCGAACACGCGGACGAAGTCGTAGGTGGCGCGCGCCACGCCGCCGAGGCAACCGCGGGTGGCGGCGCTACGGATGAAGACGTTCGGGTGCCGGCTCGCCTGGTTCATCCGCACGCGGTCGCCCAGCACCGCGCCGCCGGTGAACGGGCTCGTGGGATCCACGGCGACGATCGCCACGCGGCGCCCCTTGGCGACGAATTGCATCGCGAGCTGGTTGACGAGTGTGGACTTGCCTGAACCCGGTGGACCGGTCACGCCGATGACCTGCGCCCGCCCGCCGAGGGGATGCAGCCGCGCGAGCAGCGCGCGCGCGGGCTCGCCGCCCGCCTCGACGATGCTGAGCGCTTCGCCGAGGGCGACCTTGCTGCCTGTGAGCAGGGTGTCGAGCCAGGTCGACGCCGGTGCGTCCGCTTCCGCCACGCGTGATTCCTCCGGGATGATGATGCGGCGCGGCGGGCGTCTTTGCGCGCCCTGGTGTCGTTGCCGCGAGCGGAGTCTAGCAGCGCGTCGCCGAATTAATCAAGCGCTCGCTCAAATTGTCAGAGCGCTCGCAGCTTCCAGGGGTGCCGGACGCTGCGAGCGACGGCGCGATGGGCCTCTCGGCCCGGGACGGCGGGAAGGCATTCGGCAGGGGCGAAGCGAGCCGGCTCGCGTCGTATACTTCCCCTATGAAAATGGACGATTCAGCCCGGCGCCAGGAGCTCCTCGCGTCCGCGGCCCGACTGTTTCGGGACGTGGGGTATCCCCGTGCCACGGTGCGCGACATCGCCAAGGCCGTGGGGATGCAGTCCGGGAGCATCTTCTATTACTTCAAGACGAAGGAGGACATCCTCCTCGAAGTGATGGAAACCGCGATGCGCGCCTTCGTGCTCGCGGGCCAGCGTGCGCTCGAGCAGGCCAAGACGCCGCGCGAGAAGCTCCGCCTCCTTTTCGCGGGGCACCTGGAAGCCCTGCACGGCACGCGCGACGAGACGGCGGTGGTGCTCTCGGAGTGGCGCAACCTCGCGCCGAAGTCGCGCCGGCGCATGGTGAAGCTGCGCGACCAGGTGGACAGCATGTGGGACGAGGCGCTACACGAAGCCGTGGCGGCCGGCATGGTGCAAGGCGATGTGCGCCTCCTGCGCCTCGCGATGCTCGGCTCGCTCAACTGGTCGCTGCAGTGGTACTCGCCCAAGGGCGGTCTGTCCATCCAGGACCTCGCCGACCGCTTCGTGGACTTCTACGTGGACGTCGGGCCGGCAAAGCGTTAGGCTCCGCCCCCATCGCGCGCGGCACGGCGTCCCGCGGCCGCCTCGCGTCCTCCGTTCCTTCGTTGCGAGTCGCCATGAGCCAGCACGCCATCGTTGCCGGGGTCGGCATGATCCCCTTCACCAAGCCCGGTGCCGGCGAGTCTTATCCGGTCATGGGCGCCGCTGCCGCCCGCGCGGCGCTCGCCGATGCCGGGCGTGCCTACGCGGATGTCCAGCAGGCCTACGTCGGCTACGTGTACGGCGACTCCACCGCAGGCCAGCGCGCGCTCTACGACGTCGGCATGACCGGCGCACCGATCTTCAACGTCAACAACAATTGCGCCACCGGATCCACGGCGCTGTTCCTCGCGCGCCAGGCCATCGAGAGCGGCGCCGCGCAATGCGTGCTGGCGGTGGGCTTCGAGCAGATGTCGCGCGGGGCGCTCGGCGTCGCCTTCCCCGACCGGCCGTCGCCCTTCGACCGCTTCGACCAGGAGACCGCCGCGCTCGTGGGCTTACCCGAGGTGCCGTTCGCGTTGCGCTATTTCGGCGGCGCCGGCATCGCGCACATGCGCAGGTACGGCACCCCGCTTGCGACCTTCGCGAAGATCCGCGCCAAGGCCAGCCGGCACGCCGCCCGCAATCCGCTCGCGGTGCTGCGCCAAGAAGTCACGGCCGACGAGGTGCTCGCCGCGCCCATGCTGATCCCGGGCGTCATGACCCGCCTCATGGCCTGCCCGCCCACGTGTGGCGCCGCCGCCGCCCTGCTCGTGAGTCCGGACTACGCCGCGCGGCACGGCCTCGACACGACCGTGCGCATCCGCGCGCAAGCGATGACCACCGACACTCCGAGCACCTTCGAGGCGCACGACATGATGCGCGTGGTGGGTTACGACATGGCCCGGACGGCGGCGGATCGCGTATACGAAGCGTCCGGCGTGCCGCCCGGCGACGTCGACGTCGTCGAATTGCACGACTGCTTCGCCCACAACGAGCTCATCAGCTACGAAGCGCTGCGCCTGTGCCCCGAGGGCGGCGCGGCGGCGTTCGTCGACGCCGGCGACAACACGTACGGCGGCCGCGTGGTGACCAATCCTTCGGGCGGGTTGTTGTCCAAGGGGCATCCCCTCGGCGCGACGGGTCTCGCGCAGTGCTACGAGCTCACGTTGCAGTTGCGCGGCAAGGCCGAGGCGCGGCAGGTGGACGACGCGCGCATCGCATTGCAGCACAACCTCGGCTTGGGCGGGGCCTGCGTCGTCACGCTCTACGAGCGCACCTAGCGCCGCCCGCGCGAAGGCGCGGCGACCGCCTTCACCCCCTCCGACCGGCGACTTCGCGCGGCGCGCCCGCGGGGTCTCACGTTGCACCGCCCAACACCGCGGCGCCCACGCGGCCCGTGCCGGCGAAGCGGGCGATATTTTTTGAGCAAGCGCTTGAACAATGCGCCGGGCGATGCTAAGGTCCGCCCCGTCAGGAGGAGCGACCCGCCGCACATAACGGCGGGCGCATATCGCAAAGTCAGGGGTGGCCCGTGTCTGGCTGGCCACGGCGCACCCCATCGACGAGGGTTCCGTGGAGTTCTTTTTCGAGGTCCTGATCGGGGGGCTGCTCGCCGGCGTGATGTATTCGCTCATCGCGCTGGGCTTCGTCCTCATCTACAAGGCCTCGGGCGTGTTCAACTTCGCGCAGGGCGCCATGGTGCTCTTCGCCGCGCTCACGTTCGTCAACCTCGTGGGGTATGGCCTGCCGTTCTGGGTCGCCTTTGCCTGCACGCTGGTCGCGATGGGCTTCATGGCACTGCTGGTGGAGCGCCTCGTGCTGCGCCCGCTCGCCAACCAGCCGCCGATGTCGCTGTTCATGGCGACCATCGGGCTCGCCATCGTCATCGAGGGCGTGGGCCAGCTCATCTTCGGCGGGAAGGCATTCGGCCTCGATCTCGGCATCAAGGACGTCCCGATCGCAGTGGGGGGCGTGCAGATCAGCAAGTTCGATCTGTTCGCCGCCGCAGTCGCGGGGACGCTCGTGCTCGTGCTGGGGGCCTTCTTCAACTGGTCGCCCACCGGACGCGCGCTGCGCGCGGTGGCCGACGATCACCAGGCCGCGATGTCCATCGGCATTCCGCTGCCGAAGATGTGGCGGATCGTGTGGGCGATCTCGGGTGCGGTCGCCCTCGTGGCCGGCCTCCTGTGGGGCTCGCGCCTGGGCGTGCAGTTCGGCCTCGCCGTGGTGGCGCTCAAGGCGCTGCCGGTGCTCATCCTCGGGGGCTTCACCTCGATTGCGGGCGCGATCGTGGGCGGGCTCATCGTTGGCGCCGCGGAGAAGCTCGCCGAGGTCTACCTCGGCCGCTACATCGGCAGCGGCATCGAGAACTGGTTCCCCTACGTGTTCGCGATGCTGTTCCTGCTCGTTCGACCGCACGGCCTGTTCGGCGAGCGCCGGATCGAGCGCGTGTAAGCCACGCCCCCTCCTCACGAGCCCCTCATGCTCTATCGCGAAGCCGGACAGTACAAGATCGCCTACGCGACCGACCAGCAGATCTTCCCGATCCTGCAAGACCGGGCGGCCTTCGCGGCACTGATGATCCTGGCCTTCGCGATCGTGCCCGTGGTGGGCACCGAGTACTGGTTCAACGGGCTGCTGATCCCGGTGCTCATCCTCTCCCTCGCCACCCTCGGGCTCAACATCCTGACGGGCTTCGCCGGCCAGGTGTCGCTCGGGTCCGCCGGATTCATGGGGGTCGGCGCGTTCGCCGCGTACAACTTCATGTTGCGCGTCGACGGCATGCCGGTGCTGGGGGCCTTCGTGCTTGCCGGCGGGTGCGCAAGCGTGATCGGCGTGCTCTTCGGGCTCTCCTGCCACCGCATCAAGGACTTCTACCTCATCGTGGCCACCCTCGGCTCGCAGTTCTTCATCGAGTGGGCGCTCACCAAGTTCGGCTGGCTCACCGACTACAGCCCGTCGGGCGTGATCACCGCGCAGAAGATGGTGATCCTCGGCGTGTCGTTCGATACCCCGGTGCGGCGCTACCTGCTGGTGCTGGCCGTCGTGGTGATCATGGCGCTGGCTGCCAAGAACATGATGCGCGGCGCCTTCGGCCGCAATTGCATGGCCGTACGCGACATGGACGTGGCGGCTGGCGTGATCGGGATCAACGTCTTCCGCACCAAGCTCCTCGCGTTCGGCATCAGCGCCTTCTACTGCGGCGTGGCCGGCGCGCTGTGGGCCTATGCCTACGTGGGCACGGTCGAGCCGCAGGCTTTCGACCTCGACCGCTCGCTGCAGATCCTGTTCATGGCGATCATCGGCGGCCTCGGCAGCATTATGGGCAGCTTCCTCGGCGCTGCGTTCGTGATGCTCACGCCCATCGTGATGAACATCGTAGGCACCGCCCTGTTCGGACACGCAATCGACGCCGGCATCGTGGCCAACGTCGAGCACATCATCTACGGCGTTCTCATCATCTGGCTCCTCATCGTCGAACCGCACGGGCTCGTCCGCCTGTGGCAGATCGGTAAGGAGAAGCTGCGGCTCTGGCCCTTCCCGCACTGACGGGGAGGGCGCTGGACGCCGTGCAGTCGATGCAGACAGTGGCCGGACGCATGCCGGCCAGGAAGCGCGGAACCCATACCGCGCCTTACCAACGCGAGGAGGAGAAGGACCGATGAACGCACGCAATATCGTGAAGCGCTCCGTGGTGATCGCCGCGCTCGGAGCCGCGGTGTCGATGGCGGTGCCCGCGATGGCCGCGCCCAACGAGCAATACTTCCCCTTGATCGGCTGGCGGACCGGTCCTCTCACGCCGCTCGGCGTGAACGTGGCCGCCGGCTACATCGACTATATGGACCTGCTCAACAAGCGCGACGGCGGCATCAACGGCGTCAAGCTCGCCTGGGAGGAATGCGAGACCGCCTACAAGGTGGACCGCGGGGTCGAGTGCTACCAGCGCCTGAAGGGCAACGGGCCCACGGGCGCGTCCACCTTCAATCCCATCAACACGGGCGTGGTGTACGCACTGCTCGATCGCACCGCCACCGACAAGATACCCATCGTCACGATCGGCTCCGGCCGCACCGACACCACCGACGGCAGCGTCTTCCCCTACGTCTTTCCGCTCGGCACCAACTACCTGTCGACGAACACCGTCAAGATCAAGTTCATCGGTGCGCAGGAAGGGGGGATGGACAAGCTCAAGGGCAAGAAGATCGTCAACCTGCACATGGACTCGGCCGGCGGCAAGGAGACGATCCCGTTGCTCGACGCGCAAGCCAAGAAGTATGGCTTCGAGATCATCCACGTGCCGGTGGCCATGCCCGGAAGCGACCAGCAGGCCGCGTGGCTCGAGATCCGGCGCATCAAGCCCGACTGGGTGATCCTGCGCGAATGGGGCGTGGCGCCTGCAGTGGCGCTCAAGACCGCCGAGAAGACGGGCTTTCCCATCAATCGGATCGTAGGCGTGCCCTTCGCCGGCACCGAGGACGACCTCGTGCCCGCCGGCGAGTCCGCCAAGGGCTTCTACGTCGTGCATCCGTATCCCACGGGCATCAACTATCCCGTGATCGACGAGATCAAGAAGTACGTCTACGGCGGTGGCAACAAGGGCAACCTGCAGGACCTGACCCGCATGGGACTCACCTACTACAACATGGGCGTGACCTACGGAATCATCAACACCGAGGCGGTGCGCGTCGCGCAGAAGAAGTTCGGCAACAAGCCGCTCACCGGCGAGCAGATCCAGTGGGGGCTCGAGAACCTCAACCTCGACGAGAAGCGCCTCAAGGAGTTGGGTGTGACGGGGCTGCTCCAGCCCATCCGCTCGAGCTGCAAGGACCACGAGGGCGGGGGCGCCGCCAAGGTGTTCCAGTGGAACGGCACCGCGCTGGTACCGGTGACCGACTGGATCCAGGGCGACAAGTCGCTGACGCGCCCGCTGATCGAGGAATCGGCGGCCAAGTACGCCAAGGAAAAGGGCATCACGCCGCGTGACTGCTCGAAGGCCAGCTGATCTCGACAGCACCAGGCGTGCGGGCCGGGGCTCCGAGCCCGGTCCGCCCTTGCCGCGCGCGTGACTTGATCGAGGTCGTCCCGGTCGAGGATGACGTCGTCCAGCTCCGCACGCGGCGGAGGGGCTGGCCGTCGTCATGCAACGTCTATCTCGTGCGTGACGGCGATCGCGCCGTCATGATCGATACGGGGCTCGGGGTGGAGCCCGACCTCGGAGGCCTGTGCATCGCCGCGAGCGACACGCTCGGGGGGTGGGGCCAGGACTTGTGCGGCATTCACCTCATCATCCTCACCCACACCCACACCGACCATGCGGGGGGCGCCGTGCCGCTCGCGCGGCGCACCGGTGCGCGGGTGCTGCTGCCGGCACGTGGGTGGGCGCAGGCGGCCGACCCGCAGTGGCAGGTGCATCACATCCTGCCGCCCGACGTCCGCCGCGAGCTTGCCGACGTGTTCGATGTCGCGCAGCACTTCCGCGACGACGCGATGCCCGAGCTGTTCTCCGAGGCGCCGGACGTCGCATTCGAGACGGTCGAGGATGGCGACGAGCGTTGCATCGGCCGCTACCGGCTGCGAGCGCACTACCTGCCGGGCCATGACGTCGCGCACCTCGCGTGGGTGGACGCTGCCCGCGGCCTGGCTTTCACCGGCGACATGCTCGCGGCGCGCGGTACGTCGCTGCCGTGGTACCCGCCGAATGCCGGCGGAGTTGCAGGCTATCTCGACTCGCTCGAGCGACTGCGCGCGCTCGGGATCGGGCTGGCATGCCCGGGCCATCACGCGGTAATCCGCGGCCACGACGCCGTCGCCACCCTGGCGAAGGCCACCCTCGCCAAGGTGCATGAGCGAAGTCACGCCATCGTGCGTCGGCTGCTACAGGGGACCGCCACGTTCGCCGAGCTCGACGACCTCGTGTACACCGCCGACGTGCGGGCCGTGATTCCCTGGGCATCGAGCGTGACGATGGCGCATCTGCGCGACCTCGAGACTGCGGGACTCGCCCGCCGCGACGGCGCCGGCCGATATCTGACCGAGTCGGCGGCGGCCACGCGTTACCTCGCGCGGCACGCCGGCGGCGAGGCCTAGGGCTGCCCGCGCAGGAGCGTGTGCGCGAGGTCGCGCCATCCCGCGAGCGAGTGCAGCCCGCGGTGGTGGAAGTACACGGATCGCGCCAGCGCCGTGAAGACGCGCGTGCGCAGCAGCGCATCGAAGGCGCCGTCGGGGA
>CALFEY010000069.1 GCA_937958295.1 uncultured Pseudomonadota bacterium | reverse complement strand
CGGGTGATCGCCGCCACCAATCGCGATCCGCGGCAGGCCGTGGCCGATGGCCACCTGCGCGAAGACCTCATGTATCGGCTTGCGGTGTTTCCGATCACGCTGCCGCCGCTACGGGAGCGCGAAGGCGATGCCGAGCTCCTGGCCGAGAATTTCCTCGCAGGGATGAACGAGGTCGAAGGCACGGACAAGCACTTCTCGCGGCAGTCCATCGCCACCATCCGGGCGTATCGCTGGCCGGGCAACGTGCGTGAACTCAAGAACGCCGTGCAGCGCGCCTACATCCTGGCCGAGGACGAAGTGGAGCTCGACTTCGCCGGTCTGGACTGCGTGGCACCGGCCGGCAACTGCCTGCAGATTCCGGTGGGCACGCCCCTGGCCGAGATCGAGCGGCAGGCGATCTACGCCACGCTCGACCTCACCGAAGGGAACAAGCGCCGTTGCGCCGAAATGCTCGGCGTCAGCCTCAAGACCCTCTACAACCGGCTCGCCGAGTACCAGTCCGGCCACGCCGGGATCGCGACGGTGTGATCATGGATGCCGCCACGCTCGCTCCCCCTTCCCAGACCCGGTACTCCCCCACGAACATGATCCGAATCCTCATTGCCGACGACCACGCCATCGTGCGTGCGGGCCTGAAGCAGTTCATCGCCGACCAGGCGGACATGCAGGTCGCCGGCGAGGCCGCCACGGGCAGCGAGTGCATCCAGCTCGTGCGTGCGACGGAGTTCGACGTGGTGCTCCTCGATATCTCGATGCCGGACAAGAATGGCATCGACACCCTCAAGACGCTGAAGCAGGTGCGCCCGGAGCTGCCGGTGCTGATGCTGTCCGGATACGCCGAAGACCAGTACGCGGTGAATCTGCTGCGCGCGGGGGCGGCCGGCTACCTCAACAAGGAAGCCGCCTCCACCCAGCTCGTGGGCGCGATTCGTACGGTGGTGCGCGGTCGCAAGTTCGTGAGCCCGGCGCTCGCTCAGATCCTCGCCGACGGCGTCACGGGCGATGCCGACAAGCCGCTGCACGGTGAGCTGTCGCAGCGCGAGTTCCAGATCTTCTGCAAGATCGCGGCCGGCGCCGCGGTATCCAAAATTGCCGACGAGCTCCACCTCTCGGTGAAGACCGTCAGCACCTACCGCACGCGCGTGCTCGAGAAGATGGGCATGAAGTCGAATGCGGACCTCACTTACTACGCGATCAAGAACGGACTCATCGATTGAGTCCGAACCTTGCAGCGAGCGACGCAGGGCACGCGCGTAAGCCAATGGTTGTCGGACAAACGCCGACAGCCAGCGGGGCACCCGCCTGTTACCGTCCTCGATCGCGTGCACCGGAGCGGCGCAACACGCGCCTCTAACGCGATGGATCTGTCGAATTTCGAAGGGACGAGGGCGGGCCCGCCTATGCAATATGAGGATTCGTTCGGTGCGGCTAAGCTGCGCGTGGTCATCGTGGAGGATTCCGCGATCATCCGCGCGCGGCTTGCCGAGTCGCTGGCCGAGATCCCCAACCTCGAGATCGTCGAGCAGGTGGAGAGCGAGGCGGCCGCCGTGGGTGTGTTGAGCGAGAACGCCTGGGATGCCGTGGTGCTCGACCTGCAGTTGAAGCAGGGGACCGGGCTCGGCGTGCTGAAGGCGTTGGCCAAGGGTGCCCGGCCGCCGCAGGCGAAGGTGATCGTGTTCACCAATTACGCCTTCCCCCAGTATCGCGATCGCAGCATGGCGCTCGGCGCCGATTATTTCTTCGACAAGGCGCGCGAGTTCCATCGAGTGCGCGAGGTCTTGCACGCGCTCGCCAGCGGCACCGCGTCCGCGGCGCACTGAGTGCCCGGCGGGCGGCTCCCCCCGGACATGTCAGTCGCGATGGCGTCCTCCGTCAAAGCGCAAGGCAAGCCAAAGGCGCGCGCGCGCAGCGCTGCGGCGCCGTCGCCTGTGGAAGCGGTCGCGCTCCCGCCGTTACCCCAGCTCGCGCCCAAGCTCACCGCCATCGAGATCGCGGTGCTGGCAATGGCCATCATCCTGGTGGTGGCCGCGGCCAAGGTGGCCGAGCCGTTCCTGGTGCCGGTGGTAGCCGGCATTCTGCTGAGCTACGCCCTGCGGCCGCTGGTCACCACGCTCGAGCGGTTCCGCGTGCCGCGCATGGCGGCGTCGATGGTGGTGATCTCCGTGCTCGTCTCGCTGCTCGCGGGCGTCGCCTATGCGATCCGCGACGACGTCAATGCTGCCGTGGCCGAGCTGCCGGGTGCCGCTCGCAAGCTGCGGGTCGCCGTGGTCGAGTCCGCGCGCGAGACCCCCAACGCCATGACGCACGTGAAGGAAGCCGCCGCGGAGCTCGATCGCGCCGCTGCCGAGGCTTCCGGCAAGTCGCCCTCGGCGGTCGCGGCGGCGACCGTTCCTCCCGCCGGCGTGGCGGCGGCATTCCAGAGCTTCGTCGAACAGCAGTCGGGCAAGGCGATGCTCGTGATGAGCGAAGTGTTGTTCGCCTTCCTGCTCGCGTTCTTCCTGCTGGCGGCCGGCGACACGTTTCGCCGCAAGGTGGCACGCATTGCCGGTGAGTCGCTGTCGCGGCGGCGTGTGACGGTCGAAGTGCTGAACGAGATCGACTCGCAGGTGCAGCGCTATCTCGTGACGCTGCTGGTGGCCAACATCCTCATCGCACTTGCCACGTGGGGGGCGCTCGCGGTCATGGGCCTGCCCAATGCGGGGATGTGGGGTGCCGTCACCGGGGTGCTGCACGTGATCCCGTATGCAGGCGCCGCATTGGCCACCGCGGGCGTGGGTGTGGCGATGTTCCTCCACTCGGGTAGCTTGGGCCTCGCGCTCGTGGCCATGTTGGTGGTCCTGGCCATCGCCACTGCGATCGGCATCGGCCTTACCACCTACATGCAGGGACGCGCGTCCAAGATGAACGCGGTCGCGGTGTTCGTGAGCGTCCTCTTCTTCGGGTGGCTGTGGGGCGGCTGGGGTCTTCTACTGGGCTTTCCGCTGCTCGCCGTGCTGAAGAGCATCAGTGATCGCGTGGAGTCGATGCACGCAGTGAGCGAGCTCCTCTCCGCATGAGCACAGTCCGCACGCCGGTTGTGCCGCAATGCATGTCGGCAACCTCCTACGGTCGGGGCAAAAACCGCGAAGGCGGCGCGCAGAGGGTGCCCGTTGCGCGCGAGCGGACTTCGCAAGTCCTTGATTTCGATGCACGACGCGGTTGGCACGGCGCGTGCGATTGCATATGGCGGGAGGGTGCGCATTCGTGCCCGCCGCGCGCGACGGAAAGTCGCGAGTGGATGGAACCTTCGATCCCGTTTTGATTTCCAATAAACCTCAATGAAAGGATTTGCCATGAAAGCTCTCGCGATTGCACTGCTCGGTATGTCGGTCATCACGCTGTCGGCCTGCAACACGGTCGAAGGCGCCGGCAAGGATGTCAAGGCCACGGGCCAAGCGGTCGAGAACGTGGCGAAGGACGCCAAGCCCAAGTAACGCGGCGCTTCCGGCAATTCTCACGGCTTTCGTTCCAACTCCACGGCTCCCGAACCCGACCATGACACTCGTCGACGAAATCAAGCTCCTCCTCGAAGCCCCGACCATGAACGCACGTGACATCCGCACCATCCTGCGGAAGGATCATGACGAGATACTCATCCTCGCCCGCGACATGTATGAATCGGAGAGCGGGGAGGAGCGGCGGGCCTTGCTGCGGCAGTTGAAGCCTGCCCTGCTCCTGCATACGCGGGCCGAGGAGAAGGAGGTCTACGACCTATTGCAAAAGGGCGCGGACGAGGACCTCCACGCGATGGCCTTCGAAGGCTACGTCGAGCACGGCATGGTCGACGATCTCCTCGAGCGGCTCCTCAAGAGCCGCAAGACGGAGACCGACGAGTGGAAGGCACACGCCAAGGTCCTGTTCGAGTTCCTCGAGCGTCACATCGAGGAAGAGCATGCGCAGGTGCTGCCCGCGCTGGAGGAGCATTTCAATGACGACGAGCGCGAGGCGATCGGCCGCCGCTTCAATGCGGCCAAGGCGCGCCAGTCGATGAAGCTCAAGGCGGCGTGAAGCGATGGCTCATATCCTGATGGCCCAGTACGACGATTTCGAATCGGCGGAAGCCGCGGCGGCGGACCTGCGTGCCCTGGGCATCGGCGCCCCCGAAGTCGAGATCTTTGCCCTCAACGCCCCCGGCCAGCACGATCGTTTTCCGGTCGGCGGCGACGTCGACGAGGATCGCGGCGCGCGCAAGGGCGACCAAGGAGCGGTCACGGGGGCGGCGATGGGCAGCGCAGCCGGCCTGGCCGTCGGTGCGGCGGCGGCCGTGGTCGCGGGTCCTCTCGCGGTGGCCGCAGGCGCGGCCATCGGCGCGTATACCGGCTCGCTCGCCGGTGCCGTCAATCGCATGGGGGAGGAGGAGCGTGCGGTGGAGATCCCAGCGCGACCGGCCGGCGTGCGGGTCGCCGTGAACGTGACGGCCGTGCCGGAAGAAGCCATCGTCGCGGTGTTCCGCAGGCACGACGTGCGCTCAATCGAGCGCGGCGAAGGCACCTGGCGTGGAGGATGGCGCGACTTCGACCCCGTGAGCGTACCCCATTGGATCGAGGCGCCTACGGCGCATCTTGCCTGACGGCGTTCGACCGCTGTCCCATGCAAAAGGCCGGGCGCTTGCCCGGCCTTTTCGTCAGGGCACCCTGAAGGGCGCCTGATCGGCGACTAGCGTGCGAGGCGCCCCACGAGATAGCCGAGGGCGAGGGCACCCGCCACGGCCACGAGCGGTCGGGCGCGAACGTACTCGGCGCACACGTTGCTGACCTCGCCCGTCTTGGACGCGAGGGCACGACCGTTCTCGGTGGCCCACTCGGCCCCGGAGGCGGCGCCGTCGGCCACCTTGTCGATGGTGACATGCGCGCCGCTGCGCGCCTTCTCGAGCGCCGGCGCGGCCTTGTCCGCCATCTTGTCGGCAACGCGATCGACGGTCTGGTGGGCACGCTCGGCCATGTTGGACACCGTGCCGTTCGGATGGGTGAGGGGAGTGGTGGCTGCGGTCATGGGTAGATCCTCTTGGGGGTGACGAAGGGGCCCGGACTGCGCACAGTTCGGGGACACTCGATTGTGGTCCGCGTCCGGCGGTGCGCCCACGCCTGCGCAACCGAATGCGCTGTGGGACCGTGCCGGATCGCAGCGTAGGACGAGCGCGGGCAACGCACCCACGCGCTGAACTCAGCGGCGCATGCCTTCGTCGTTCAGACGCGCGATGAGACGGGCGATGCGCAGGAACTCGTTGTCCACGAACGTGCGAGTGCCCGATCCCGACAACCCCATGAAGGAGAGGCCGGCCGCGCGCAGGCTGTCGGCGTAGCGCGCCTCGCTCACCAGCACGCCCACCGCGGAGGCGAAGCGGACATAGATCGCGGGAGGCACGCCCTTGGGCAGCACCAGCGCGATCCAGACCACGAACGATTCCTTGAAGAGCTCGCCGAAGCACGGCACATCGGGAAGCGCGGCCTGCCGCGCCGCCGAGGTGACCGCCACGATGCGCTGTCCCGAGCGCGGCACCTTCACGAGGGCGTTGGGAACGCCGTCGAAAAGCACGTCGATGCGCCCGTCGTTGAGCATCGCGTATCCCTCGTCGGCGCCAGGGACCGTGACATGCGTGAGGTTGGCCCCCTGCTCGTAGCGCAGGTAGGCGCCGGCGAGATGACCCGCGCTGCCCGTACCGAAGGTGCCGTACGCCAGCGGAGTGGTCGTGCGTCGCGCAAACGCCAGCCAGTCGGCCAACGATGTGAAGTTCGAGCGCGTCGACAGCACCATCGCATTGGCGTAGCTGCCGAGGATCGCGAGCCACTCGAAGTCCTGGCTCGGGTTGTACTGCGCGCTGCGCGACAGGATGCGCCCGCCGATCAGCCCCGAGCTCGTGACGAGGCCGAACACCGAGCCGTCACGGGAGGCGGACGCGACCGCGTTGATGCCGGTGACGCCGCCGTTGCCGCCGACGTTCTCCACGCGTATGCGCGTGTCCATGAGGTCGGAAAGATTCTCCGCCACCAGCCGTCCGATCGAATCACCCGACCCGCCGGGAGGCACGGCCACGATGAGTGCCACGGCAGGGGGGAGCGACTGGGCGCGCAGCCCCGAACCGAAGAGCAACGCGGCGAGCGCGGACACGAGCCTGCGCCGGGCGGCGAACATGCCGACACCCGCTGCGCCCTCGTGGACGTTCGCGCCGATCGCTTCGCTTTCCCGCACCCGCAACTCCCCATAGTCGGGCAAAGGCCAGGTCGACGATTCTACGCTAGCGCCTCTCCAATGTCGGGGGTCGCGGCGTCGGCGGTTCCCGTAGGGGACGCGTCAGCGCCGCCGTGTCAGGGCCGGCTTGGCGATCTCGCGGGCTCGCGTGTAGTTGTCGGTATCGACGAGCCCGGCGCGAAGGTCGCGCGAGGCCTGCGCCACCTCAGGCTGCGGCGCGGTGCGCACGTCGTGTCGCTCCTCGGGGGTTTCATCCTTCTCGTGCGGGAGCGGCAACGTCCCCGCGCTGGTGGGGTTCAAGTCGGTGCGCTTGCGGCTTCGGGCCAGTCGTGACATGTGATCCCTCGTCGTGGTGCATACGGGTCTATGGAGGCCTTGCGGCCCGCATTCGATCCGTTCGAAGGATCGTGTCGCAAGCGTGCGCGCACGAGGCGTAGTTGCGCATCGGTTCGCGTCCGATGCCATCCGCAGCGCCTTCCTACACGGCGGACGCGATTTACATGCCCGCAGGTCCCGACTTGCCCGCGTTGACGTCGTCGATGCGCTAAGTCGTTGGCGCGACAAGGACAAGCGCCTGGCACGCGGGTTGCAAACGTTCGTTGCATTCGGACGGCCGTCGTCCGATGACCATTTGAGGAGCGCACACATGAACTGGGATCGCATCGAAGGCAACTGGAAGCAGTTCACGGGCAAGGTCAAGGAGCAGTGGGGCAAGCTCACCGACGACGACATCGACGTGATCGCGGGCAAGCGCGACCAGCTCGTGGGCAAGATCCAGGAGCAGTACGGCATCACGAAAGACGAGGCGGAGCAGCAGGTGGAGCGCTTCGGGGCCGGCTTCCGCGACGAAGACCTGCGCCGCTTCCAATAATCACTCACCACTAGTCACTCATAACGACAGGACATTTCCATGAAGCTATCGAAGACCCTCCTCGCGCTGTTCGCCGCCGCCGGCCTCGCCGCCACCGGCGCGAGCCTCGCCGCCACCGGGTCGAAGGACGCGCGCGACCAGGCGATCAAGACCGCCGAGTCCCAGTACAAGACGGACAAACAGGCGTGTGACTCGCTCTCCGGCAACGCGAAGGACGTGTGCGTCGAGGAGGCCAAGGGCAAGGAGAAAGTGGCCAAGGCCGACGCCAAGGCCGCCTACGAAGGCACGCCCAAGGCGCGCGAGTCCGCTCGCGTGGCCCGCGCCGATGCCATGTACGAAGTGGCCAAGGAAAAGTGCGACGACCTCGCTGGCAATGCCAAGGACATCTGCGTGAAGGAAGCGAAGGCCACGCACGTGAAGGCCACGGCGGACGCCAAGGTGGACCGCGTGGCCTCGGAAGGTGCGCGCAACTCGGCCGACAAGACGGCCGCCGCGCGCGCCGAGGCATCACAGGACAAGCGTGATGCCGACTACAAGGTGGCAGTGGAGAAGTGCGACGGGCTGGCCGGCGATGCCAAGGACGCCTGCGTGCGCGACGCCAAGATGCGCTTCGGCAAGAGCTGATCCGCGACGGATTTCGTCTCCCTCGCCGGCACGTGAGTCTGCTCGTCCCCGAGCACCGTGCCGGACCTGACAGGCCGGTGGCGGCGGATGCCGTTCCCGGCCTTTTTTTCGCGAGCGGACCGGCGGATGTAGGACGGTGCGCGACACCCGTATCCGCAGCGCGCCGATCCGCACGAGGCCGCCGATTGGGCACAGTTCGCCTGTCGTATCCGGAAAGTGCCGTGCCGTTCACACCGCTCGGCGAAACACTGTGCGCCACTTTGAGGCGCCGCCATTCCTAGAGGAGACCGCGATGGACAGCAAGGATAAGGTGCACGGCGAAGGCAACTACGAAGCATCCCGGCAGTACAACGAAGCAACCAAGCGTTTCGTGGCGTCCGGCAAGGTCGACCAAGCCGCGCGCGACGCCGCGCCCCACTCGCCCGCCGAGGCGCAGGAGATGCGCGATGCCGAGCGGGCGGCGCTGCTGCGCGCCAAGGATCGCAAGCCCGGTGAACGTCCGCCGGTGGAAGAGCCGGAGCAGGCGCCGGCCATCGAGGACCCCCTGCCCGAGGACGGCGCCGACGAAGGCAGCGCTGCCCCCAGGCGTTAATCCCCACCCTACCACTCGAGGTCGACATCATGCTTCGTTACGCAGCCGTATTCTTCATCATCGCGCTGATCGCTGCCGTCTTCGGCTTCGGCGGCATCGCCGCCGGCGCGGTGGAGATCGCCAAGATCCTGTTCTTCATCTTCCTGGTGCTCTTCGTGGTTTCGCTCATCGCCGGGCTGTTGCGGCGGGGAACCTGACCTCACGCACCCGCGCCGGGGCCGCCGTGATGCGCACGGCGGCCCCGATCGATTCCTTCAGGCAAGAGACCTTCATGCGATTCAATCCTCACGAAACCACCGGCAGCCGCGTCCGGCTTCGCTATCGCGTGCACCTGCACTATGAGGTGTCGGGCCTGTCCGAATTTCTCCTTAACGTCCACGCAGCGCAAACGGCCCGGCAAACGGTGCTGGAGGAGGCGTTCGAGGTGTTGCCGCATCGTCCGGTGAAGGTCGAGATCGATCCCGGCACGGGCAATCGCATCGCCTCCTTTAATGGGGACGCTCCCGTGGTGGACGTTCGCTACGAGGCGGTGGTCGACATCGCGCATCTCATCGTCGATCCGTCCGCCATCGTGGCCGAGGCACCGTCGGCACTGCCCGTGTCCGCCTTGCGCTTCCTTTACGCCAGCCGCTATTGCCAGGCGGATCTCGTCCAGCAGCAGGCTTGGGACTTGTTCGGGCAGCTGCCGCGCGGCTATGCGCAAGTAGTGGCCGTGCGCGACTGGGTGCGCTCGAACATCGAGTTTCGCGTGGGAACGTCGCATTGCGGCACCACCGCCGTGGAGACCCTGCGCGACCGTGCCGGCGTGTGCCGCGATTTTGCGCACACCATGATCTCCTATTGCCGGGCGCTCAACTACCCGGCACGTTTTGTCACGGGAGTGGACTATGGCGCGGATCCGGCGCTCGGGCCGCCCGATTTCCACGCCTACGTCGAAGTGATGGTGGGCGGCACCTGGTTTGTATTCGATCCGACCGGCATCTCGCCTGTCACGGGTCTCATCCGCATCGGCACGGGCCGCGACGCTGCCGACGTCTCCTTCGCGACCATCTTCGGCCCGGTGCGAACCGGCATGCCCACGGTGTCGTTCGAGGCGGTGGAGGATCCGGTGGCCGGCTACGTCGCGCCCGCCCACACCGAGCTCGCCGTATCGACGGCCTGAGCCGGCTCTTCACGCAACCTCAACCAGGAGCACACGGCATGGCGACTTGCGACCATTGCGGCAATGACTACGACAAGGCCTTTACGGTCACGCGCGGCGAGCAGAGCCACACGTTCGACAGCTTCGAGTGCGCCATCCACATGCTGGCGCCGCATTGCGCGCACTGCGACTGCACGATCATTGGCCACGGGGTCGAGGCCGGCGGCACGTTCTACTGCTGCGTCCATTGCGCCGAGCAGAACGGCGTGACGGGCCTCGCGGACCGCAAGCGCCGCGTCTCCGCACGGGCGGGAACAGGGGCATGAAGCGCGTTCGGCACGTCCGCCAGGCGGCCAGCCGCTACCTGCGTCGTGGCCAGGAGGGCAAGTGGGGCTACGCGCTCGCGTGGCTCCTCGGCGTGCCGATTCCGATCCTGGTGCTGGTGTACCTGGTGCGCGGCTGCAGTTAGGCGGCGCGCACGCCGCTCATCTCGATACAAGCCACGAAGGGCGCTCCGCGGAGCGCCCTATGCACGCCGGCCTTGCATTCGGCACCTCTGCCACCCGCGGCGGAAGTGTCAGGCCATCTCCTCGGTGGCCGGTGCAGGCAGCGCCTGGACGATCGGCACATTCACCTCGATGAGGGTTCCGCCCTGCGGGCGGCGGGAAATCGAGAACTCTCCGTGCAGCGCCCGTACGCGCTGGCGCATGCCGGCGATGCCATGGGAAAGCAGGTTGTTCTGGGCATCCTCAGGGATGCCGATGCCGTCGTCCTCGATGAGGAGTGTGACGTCGTCCTCGCCCATGCCGAGATCCACGCTCACGCTCTTGGCCTTCGCGTACTTCACGATGTTCGTGAGGGCCTCCTGCAGGATGCGGTACAGCGCGATGGCCACCTCGGGGGGGATGCCGCTATCGTCGGCCGGAGTCTCGATGGTGCAGTCGAGGGTCGCGCGATCGCAGATCTCGTGGACCTGCCAGTCCAGTGCGGCGGACAGGCCAAGGTTGTCGAGCAGCGTGGGGCGAAGCTCTTCGATGATGCGGCGCTTGATTTGCACGCCGTCGTCCAGCGCCTGCAGCGCGCGCTCGAGCTTGGCGGTCATCTGGGGCTCGTCGCGCTTGCGGAGGTGGTCGTCCACCCAGGCAACGTCCATCTTGGCGCTCACCAGGATGCCGCCCAGCTCGTCGTGGATGTCGCGGGCGAGCTTGGACTTCTCGTCCTCGCGCACACGCTGGAGGTAGCTCGACAGCTCCGACAGCTCCGCGGTGCGCTGCTCCACGTCGGCCTCGAGGCGCCGCTTGTCCTCCACCATCGTGCGTCGCCGCGCTTCGCGCTGCTGGGCGTCGCGGCGGGCGAGCAGCCACACTACGAGCAGCAGCGCGATGGTGAACGCCGTCATGAGCTGCATGCCAAGGCGCGCGAAGGCGATGTCCGCCGACCAGCGATTGATTGCCTCGGCGAGCTGCTGGCGCTGCGTGACGGTCATGCCCTCCACTTCCGCGCGGATGTCGTCCATCGCGCGCCGACCGATCCCCGTGTCCAGCAGTGCCTGGGCAGCCTGGTCCCCGCTGCGCTTGTACAACGCGATGGCCGCTTCGAGCTCGGAGAGCTTCTTGCCCACGAGGCCGTTCAGCTTGCCGAGGGCGTCGCGTTGCGTAGGCGTGCCGTGCTCCACGAGCATCTCGCGCAGCCGGCTGAACGCACCATCGATCTTCGGCAGCGCGTTGTTGTAAGGGGCGAGGTATTCTTCCTTGCCGGTGAGCAGGTAGCCCCGCTGCCCGGTCTCCGCATCCACCACGAGTGACAATGCCTCGTGCAGCGAGGCCTGGAGCTCTAGCGATGCCGCCATCTGCCGGTTGGCGACCTCGAGGCGCCGATAGCCGAGCTCCGCATAGAGGGCGATCGCAAGCGACGCGACCATGCCCAGCACCAGCGGCATCACGAGCTTGAACGGTAGGATGGGCTTCACGTGGAATCACTCCGGCGGGCAACCCACGAGTCTATACCCGCCCTCTGCTGGCCGCGCCCGTATGGGGGCGCCGGGGGCGAGGGCAGTCATGTAGGTCGTGGTCCTACACGCTGTCGGCGAAACGCTGACAGCCAAGGCGTCCCCGCTATGCGAGGATGGAACTGCGAAACTCTCTCCC
>CALFEY010000068.1 GCA_937958295.1 uncultured Pseudomonadota bacterium | reverse complement strand
CGGAGCTGCGGCCGCAGCTCGGTACCGACGAGAACCGGAGATGGTGATGAACGAGAACATTTCGCGCCTGATGGACGGCGAGCTCGACGAAGCGGAATTCGAGCGCTGCTGCGCGCAGCTCAAGGCCCAGGACGCGAGGGGCGTGTGGATGTCCTATCACGTGATCGGCGACCACCTGCGCGGCACCGCGACCGGTGCTGCCGGCAGCGCCGCTTTCGCGGCCCGCGTGAGTGCTGCACTGGCCGCCGAGCCTACGGTGCTTGCGCCGCCTGCGGCGCGTCCCCGTACCGCACAGCCCGCGATGTTCGCCTGGGCGGTGGCGGCCACGCTGGCCGCCGTCACGGTGGTGGGCTGGACGGCCTTCTCGATGGTGGACGTTCCTCCCACCGGCATCGCCAAGGCCCGCGAGGCGGCCACGATGCGCGCCGGGGCGCCGCGGATCCCGGCGGCCGACGTGCCCAACGAGTACCTCCTCGCCCATCAGGAGTATTCGCCGCTCGCCCTCCAGGGCGGGGCGCCGTACCTCCGTTCCGCTTCCGCCACGGCCCCGGCCGTGACCGAAGAGCGCCCCTGACCCAAGTCGAGCTCCTGTACGTCCCGATGATGCACGAACGTCGTATTGCCGCGCCTGCCGGCGCCCGCAGGTCCGCTGTCGCGCGCTCCGCTCCGGCCGTTGTCGCCGGGACGGGCCGGACCCACGTCCTGGCCCTCGCGGTGCTCCTCCTCGCCGCGCCGCTGGCGCACGGCCAGGGCTACGCCGCCCAGTGGATGTCCAAGGTCACCCAGGCGGCGCGCACGCTGTCGTACACCGGCACCGTGATGGTCCGGCAAGGCGCCAACTTCGAGACGTTCCGCTTGGCGCACCTTTACGAGAACGGGGAGGAGGCCGAGAAGCTCTTAAGCCTCGACGGCCCCGCCCGCGAGATCGTGCGCACTCCGCAGGAGGTCCGCTACTACTTCCCCGACGCCAAGGTCGTGCGCATCGAGCCGCGCACCATCCGCAACGTCTTCCCCTCGCTCTCTCCGGAGCAAACCGCCAACCTCGCGCAGTACTACGAGTTCAAGCTGGTGCCCGGCGGCCGCGTAGCGGGACGCGTGACCGAGATGGCCGTGTTCGATCCCAAGGACGGCATGCGCTACGGCCACCGCTTCTGGGCCGACCCCACGACGGGGCTCCTGCTCAAGTCGCGGCTCGTCAACGAGAAGGGCGACGTCATCGAGGAGTTCGCCTTCACCGACGTCACGATCAACGCCAAGCTCGATCGCGACATGCTGAAGCCGTCGTGGACATCCGTGCCGTCCGACTGGAAGGTCAAGCAGGGCGGGCCCGGCGAGGTCGTGCTGAAGGAAACCGACTGGATCGTGAACAAGCTTCCGGCCGGCTTCACCAAAATCATGGAAGGCTTCCGCACCTTCCCGGGACGTACCGAGCCATCGGTGCATCTCGTGTATTCCGACGGCCTCGTGTCGATCAGCGTGTTTGTTGAGCCGTTCACGGTCACGCAGTCGCAGGTCGGTCTCACGCAGACCGGCGGCCTTGCGCAATACACCGCCCGCAGCGATGCGTACCGGGTGGTGGTGGTGGGCGAGGCGCCGCCTGCCACCGTCAGGCAGATCGCGCAGTCGGTCGGCCGCAAGCAGTAACGCCATAACGTCACAACGCCCCACGCGCATGTCTCGCGCGAATTCCGAAGGATTGCCCATGTCCATCCGTTCCATTGCCCGCCGCGGCTGCGCGGCCGCATTGCTCACGCTGGCCTGCTCGGGGGCCTTCGCCCAGCAGGCCGCGCCGGCCTCGCCCCCGGCCGCCGCCGGGCGCGCCACGTTCCTGCCCGACTTCACCGACCTGTACGAGCGCAACGGTCCCACGGTGGTGTCTATCGACGTTACCCAGCGTGCCCGCAGCCGCCGCGGCATGCCCGAGCTCTCGGAAGACGATCCCTTCTACGAGTTCTTCCGCCGTTTCGGCCAGGTGCCCCCGCGGCGCGGCCAGGAGCGCGAGCCGGAGGCGCAGTCGGTGGGTTCCGGCTTCATCATCGGCAGCAACGGCGAGGTGATCACCAATGCGCACGTGGTCGACGGCGCCGACGAGGTGACGGTGCGCCTGTCCGACAAGCGAGAGTTCAAGGCGAAGGTGCTCGGTGCCGACAAGCGCACCGACGTCGCGCTCCTCAAGATCGAGGCGGCCAACCTGCCCAAGGTCGTGATCGGCGATCCCGAGAAGCTGCGCGTGGGCGAGTGGGTAGTGGCCATCGGCAAGCCGTTCGGCCTCGACAACTCCATGACCGCCGGCATCGTGAGCCAGAAAGGCCGCGACCTCCCGCAGGAGAACCTCGTGCCGTTCATCCAGACGGACGTGGCCATCAACCCTGGCAACTCCGGCGGCCCGCTCTTCAATATGAAGGGCGAGGTGGTGGGCATCAATTCGCTCATCTACTCGCGCACGGGCGGGTACATGGGCCTCGCCTTCGCCATTCCCATCGACGTGGCCATGAACACGGTGGCCCAGTTGAAGGAGAAGGGACGCGTCACCCGCGGCCGTATCGGCGTGCAGATCCAGACGGTGAGCAAGGAGGAGGCGGAGGCCTTTGGCCTCGGCACCCCGCGCGGTGCCCTCGTCAACGGCGTGGAACGCGACGGTCCGGCGGCCAAGGCCGGGGTGGAAGTCGGCGACATCATCATCAAGGCCGACGGCAAGGAGGTTCGCTCGTCCAACGAGCTGCCGCGCATCATCTCTGCGGTTCGCCCCAACACCAAGATCAACGTCACCGTGTGGCGCAAGGGTGCGCAGAAGGACCTGCAGATCACCGTGGCCGAGATGAAGGAGGAGGGCGCCACGCCGGCGGCTCGCGGCAAGGGCCCCGCGCCGAAGGAGAAGGCCAAGCCCAACAAGATGGGGCTCGTGCTCTCCGACCTCACCGACGAGCAGAAGAAGGAAGCCGACGTGCGCGCCGGCGTGCTGGTGGAAGACGTCGCACCCACCGTCCGTGGCAACATCCAGGCGGGCGACATCGTGCTCGCCATCGTCCGCGCGGGCGTTACCACCGAGGCCCGCTCGGCCGCGCAGGTGAACGACCTTCTCGCCAAGGTCGACAAGGGGGCGTCGGTCACGCTGCAGATGAAGCGCGGTGAGCAACAGTTCTTCGCCACCCTGCGCGCGCTCAATGGCGAGTAGCGCGGCGCGCGGGCCGTCGTCTGCGGACGGCGGCGCCGGGATCGTGCTCACGCTGCTGTCGCGCAGCTACTGTCACCTGTGCGAGGAGATGCGCGCCGCCCTGGCGCCCATCGCGCGGCGGCACGGCGCGGCAATCGTGGAGGTGGACGTCGATGCGCATCCGGCGCTGGAGGAGGCCCACGGCGATCGCGTGCCCGTGCTCTTCCTCGGTGCGCCCGCCGACGGCCGCGAGCTCTGCCACTACCACCTGGCGCCGGAAGCCGTCGAAAAGGCGCTGTCCACGTTCGCGCGCTAGCCTCGAATCAGTTAAAATTCAAAGCTTTCCGAAGGGGCACCAGGTGGTGCCCTTCGACTTTTAAGACGGCCCGCCGTGCGCAACATCCGCAATTTCTCCATCATCGCCCACATCGACCACGGGAAGTCCACCCTGGCCGATCGCTTCATCCAGCGCTGCGGCGGCCTGTCCGATCGCGAGATGAGCGAGCAGGTGCTCGATTCGATGGACCTCGAGCGCGAGCGGGGGATCACCATCAAGGCGCAGACCGCGGCGCTCAAGTACAAGGCGCGTGACGGCGAGATCTACGCCCTCAACCTCATCGACACCCCGGGCCACGTGGACTTCGCCTACGAAGTGTCGCGCTCGCTCGCGGCGTGCGAAGGCGCGCTGCTCGTGGTGGACGCCTCGCAGGGCGTGGAGGCGCAAACGGTGGCCAACTGCTACACGGCCATCGAACAGGGCGTGGAAGTGGTGCCCGTGCTGAACAAGATCGACCTGCCGTCGGCGGATCCCGAGCGTGTCATCGACGAAATCGAGGACATCATCGGCATCGACGCCACCGATGCGGTGCGCGCCTCGGCCAAGAACGGCGTCGGCATCGACGACATCCTCGAGGCGGTGATCGCCAAGGTGCCGCCGCCCAAGGGCGATCCGGCCGCGCCGCTGTCCGCCCTCATCATCGACTCGTGGTTCGACAACTACGTGGGCGTGGTGATGCTGGTGCGCGTGATGAATGGCTCGCTGCGGCCCAAGGACAAGATCGAGCTCATGGCCACTGGCGCGACGTACCTGTGCGAGCAAGTCGGCGTGTTCACGCCCAAGTCGGTGGCCCGCGAATCGCTGTCGGCCGGCGACGTGGGCTTCATCATTGCCGGGATCAAGGAGATCCATGCGGCGAAGGTGGGCGACACCGTCACGATCGCCGGCAAGCGTGCGCCCGCGCCGCTGCCCGGCTTCAAGGAAGTGAAGCCGCAGGTGTTCGCCGGGCTCTATCCCGTGGAGTCCAACCAGTACGAGGCACTGCGCGATGCGCTCGACAAGCTGGTGTTGAACGACGCGTCGCTGCACTACGAGCCGGAAGTCTCGCAGGCGCTGGGCTTCGGCTTCCGCTGCGGCTTCCTGGGCCTCCTGCACATGGACATCGTGCAGGAGCGCCTCGAGCGCGAGTACGACATGGACCTCATCACCACCGCGCCCACGGTGATCTACCAGGTCCTCCAGCGAGACGGCACGGTCATCGAGATCGAGAATCCGTCCAAGCTTCCCGACTTGTCGCGGGTGGACGAGATCCGGGAGCCCATCATCACCGCCACGATCCTCATGCCGCAGGACTACGTCGGCCCGGTGATCACGCTGTGCACCGAGAAGCGCGGCACCCAGAAGAACATGCAGTATCTCGGCCGCCAGGTCATGCTGACCTACGAGCTGCCCATGGCCGAGGTGGTGATGGACTTCTTCGACAAGCTGAAGTCGGTGTCGCGCGGCTATGCCTCGCTCGACTACGAGTTCAAGGAATACCGCGCCGCCGACGTCGTGAAGCTCGACATCCTGATCAACGGCGAGCGCGTGGACGCGCTGTCGGTGATGGTGCACCGGTCGGTGTCGATGTACCGCGGTCGCGAGGTCGCCGCCAAGATGCGCTCGCTCATCCCGCGGCAGATGTTCGACGTGGCGGTGCAGGCGTCCATCGGGGCCAACATCATTGCCCGCGAGACCATCAAGGCCATGCGCAAGAACGTGCTCGCCAAGTGCTACGGCGGCGACATCACGCGCAAGAAGAAGCTCCTGGAAAAGCAGAAGGCCGGCAAGAAGCGCATGAAGGCGGTGGGGAGCGTCGAGATTCCCCAGGAGGCCTTCCTGGCGATCCTCAAGGTCGGCGACAAGTAGCGTGGCGTCCGCCATGCTTGTCGGGCCTGTCGGCAGGAGCCGCGCCGACGAAACGCCGGAACATGGCAGCGGGCAGCGGCGCCCCGGCCGCCGGCGCATGGCACA
Source organism: uncultured Pseudomonadota bacterium (assembly GCA_937958295.1). Classification (GTDB taxonomy): domain Bacteria; phylum Pseudomonadota; class Gammaproteobacteria; order Burkholderiales; family Casimicrobiaceae; genus VBCG01. Next base: position 4,704 of record CALFEY010000068.1, on the reverse strand, counting down.
ATCCGCCCGCTTCCCCCAATCCCGACCCCGATGAACTTTGCCCTGATCCTGTTTTTGCTTACCCTCGTGAGCGGCGTGCTGTGGGCCGTGGATCGCTTCCACTTTCGCAAGCGGCGCTCGCCGGAGGCCCCGGAACCCGCCTGGGTCGAGTACGCCGCGAGCTTCTTCCCGGTGCTGCTCGTGGTGTTCGTGCTGCGCTCGTTCGTGGCCGAGCCATTCAAGATACCGTCTTCGTCGATGCGTCCCACGCTCGAGGTCGGCGATTTCATCCTCGTGAACAAGTTCATCTATGGTCTGCGCATGCCGATCGTGGAGGCCAAGTTCCTGCCGCTGGGCGAGCCCAAGCGGGGGGACGTCGTGGTCTTCCGCTATCCGGTCAATCCCACCCAGGATTTCATCAAGCGGGTGGTCGGCGTGGGGGGCGACGTGGTGAAGTACGAGGACAAGAAGCTGACGGTCAACGGCCAGCCGCTGCCCGAGGTGCGCGACGGCACCTACGGCTATCTCGAGAACCTGCGCTACGAGATGCTCGAGAAGTACCGCGAGACCGCCCACAACCCCGGCGCCGATGCCACGTACACGATCGGCACCAGCCCCCAGGCCGCCCCCGTGTATCCCCAGAACGTGCGGCCGTTTCCCGGGCGGGAGAATTGCGAATACAATGAACGAGGTTTCACGTGCAAGGTGCCGTCCGGCCAGTACTTTATGATGGGCGACAACCGGGACAACAGCGACGACAGCCGCTACTGGGGCTTCGTGCCCGATGATCACATCCGCGGCAAGGCATTCTTCATCTGGTTCAACTGGGACGACATCTCGAGCCTCGCCTTCAACCGTGTGGGCACGGCTATCCGGTGATGGCGCGATGTATAGCGGAGGCGTGCAAGCAATGACGAGCGATACCACGGCAGCGCAACGCGGGATCTCGATGATCGGGTTCCTGTTCGTGACCGTCGTGGTGCTCGTGGTGGCTCTGCTGGCCTTTCGGATCTTCCCCGCGTACATCGAGTGGTACACGATCCAGAAGGCTCTCGACGAGGCCGTGCGCGATACCAACGATCCCACGCTCAACAATATCCGCCGGGCCATGGACCGCAAGCTGTCGGCCGACTACGCCGACGCGGTGAGTGCCAAGGACATCGAGATCCGGCGCGAAGGCAATACCATCATCGCGTACGTGGCGTGGGAAAAGCGGCTGCCGCTCGTCTACAACGCCACCCTGCTCCTCGATTTCGAGGCCCAGGCGAGCCGCTAGCGAAACGCGGAAGGATGTCCGCAGCGCAACGCGGAGCCGTGGCGTCGCCTCCCGGTTCGCTGCGCCAGCGGCTCGGGCACGTCTTTGCCGACCCGGCCCTGTTCGCACAGGCGCTCACCCACCGCAGCTACGGCGCGACGCACAACGAGCGCCTCGAGTTCGTGGGCGATGCCGTGCTCAACTGCGTGATCGGTGCCGCGCTCTTCCGGCGCTTTCCGGATCTTCCCGAGGGTGACCTGTCGCGAGTGCGCGCGTCCCTTGTCAACCAGGACATGCTGGCCGGCGTGGCGCGTCGCCTCGACCTCGGCGCGAGCCTTCACCTGGGCGACGGCGAGCTGCGCAGCGGCGGGGCGGATCGCCCGTCCATCCTGGCCGATGCGCTCGAGGCGATCTTCGGCGCCGTGTTCTTAGACGGTGGCTACGACGCCGCCCGTGCGGTGATCGAGACGGCCTTCGGGGATACGCTCGCCACCGCCGATCCGGCGCTGCTCGGCAAGGACCCCAAGACGCGCCTGCAGGAATGGCTGCAGGCGCGCAGGATCGCAGTCCCCGAATATGCGGTCACCGCCACGCGCGGGGAGGCGCACGCGCAGGTCTTCGTGGTTGAGTGCCGGATTCCGGCGCTCGCGATCGTCACGCTGGCGGAAGGATCGAGCCGCCGGGCGGCCGAGCAGGCCGCCGCGGAGGAGGCGCTGTCGCGGGTACATTCCGTTCGAGACAAGAGGCACCATGGCCGAGACTGACCCGGGGGAGTTTCGCTGCGGACACGTGGCGATCGTGGGGCGGCCGAGCGTGGGCAAGTCCACGCTCATGAACGCGCTCGTGGGTGCGAAGGTGAGCATCACCTCGAAGAAGCCGCAGACCACGCGCCATCGCATCCTGGGCATCGCCACCGGCGCGGCCGCGCAGGTGATCTACGTCGACACGCCAGGCTTCCAGACGCGCCACCGCAGCGCGCTCAACGACCGCCTCAACCGCACCGCCCGCGAGGCGCTCTCCGACGTGGACGTGATCGTGGTGGTGATCGACGCGACGCGCCTCACCGAGGCCGATCGTGCCGTGGTGAGGCTCGTGCCCCAAGGGGCCACGGCGCTCGCCGCGGTGAACAAGGTCGATCTCCTCGCGGACAAGGGAGCGCTCCTGCCGCGGCTCGCCGAAGTCGCCGCGCTGTATCCGTTCGCGGCCCTCGTGCCGATCTCCGCCGAGCGAGGGACCCAGCTGCCCGATCTCGAGCGCGAGATCGTCGCGCACCTGCCGCTGTCGCCGCCGCTGTATCCCGCCGACGACTTGACCGACCGCGACGAGCGCTTCCTCGCGGCGGAGCTCGTGCGCGAGAAGATCTTCCGCCTCCTGGGCGACGAGGTGCCGTATGCCACCACCGTGGGCATCGAGTCGTTCACCATCGAGGGCGGCCTGCGGCGCATTCACGCCACCGTCTATGTCGACAAGACGAGCCAGCGCGCCATCCTCATCGGCGAGGGCGGCTCGCGCATGAAGGCGATCGCCACCCAGGCGCGGCACGACATGGAGACGCTCTTCGGCGGCAAGGTCTTCCTCGAGGTATTCGTGCGCGTGAAGCGCGGCTGGGCGGCGACCGACGCCTCGCTCGCGCGCTTCGGCTACTGACGCGATCGGCGATGCCTCCACGCGCGCCGCAGCAGGTCCGCGACGAGGAACCGGCCTTCGTCCTGCACGCGTATCCCTACCGCGAGACGAGCCTGATCGTGGAGGCCTTCACCCTGCATCACGGACGGGTGGCGATGGTCGCGCGCGGTGCCAAGCGCCCGCGCTCCGAGTTGCGCGGGCTGCTGCAGGCCTTCCAGCCGCTCGCCCTGTCATGGGCCGGTGCGGCGGAGTTGAAGACGCTCATGAAGGCCGAATGGCGTGGCGGCTTGCCTTTGCTCGGCGGCGCGGCCATCCTCTGCGGGTTCTACCTGAACGAGCTCCTGCTGAAGCTCCTCGCCCGCGAGGACGCCCACGCCGAGCTCTTCGCGGATTATGCGAACGCGCTGGCGGCGCTGGCGGAGGATGCGTCCGCCGCGGGCCAGGCGGCGGTGCTGCGCCGCTTCGAGGTGCGCCTCCTGGCGGAGCTCGGCTACGGCATGAACCTCACGCACGAGGCCGATGCCGGCGAGCCCATCGATGCCGCGCACCTGTACCATTACGCGCCTGATCGCGGTGCGCAGCGCGTAGCGGGCCGTGTCGCGCGTGAGCCAGGGACCTCTCCGCTCCTGGTGCGGGGCGTCACGCTCATCGCGCTTGCCGCGGGTCAGTTTCCCGATGCCGAGGCGGCGGCGGAGGCCAAGCGGCTGATGCGTGAAGTGCTCGACTACCGCCTCGAGACCCGCGGCATTGCGAGTCGGCGCATCGTGCGCGACTTGCTCGCGCTGGACGAACAGAAACAGGAACGTTTGCCATGATCGAACTGGGTGTCAACATCGACCACGTGGCCACGCTGCGCCAGGCGCGGCGCACGCATGAGCCCGATCCCGTGTGGGCGGCCGTGGAAGCCCATCTGGGCGGAGCCGACGGCATCACCGTGCACCTACGCGAGGATCGCCGCCACATCCAGGACGAGGACGTGCGCCGCCTGCGCGAGCTCGTGCACATCAAGCTCAACCTCGAGCTCGCGGCCACGACGGAGATGATCGACATCGCCTGCAAGGTCAAGCCGGAGATGGCGATGCTCGTCCCGGAAGGCCGCCACGAGATCACCACCGAGGGCGGTCTCGACGTGGCGGGCCAGGAGGCGCGCCTGCGCGGGATCGTCGCGCGGCTCGCCGATGCCGGCATCGTTACGTCGGTGTTCATCGATGCCGACATCGCGCAGGTGGAGGCCTCCGCGCGCATCGGCGCGCGCGTATGCGAGGTGCACACGGGGCCTTACGCCCATGCCTTCCACGCCAAGGGTCGCGACGACGAGAGCGCTGCCGTGGTGGCGGAGCTCGATCGCATCCGGGCGGCCGGCGCCGCCATCCGCGCGGCCGGCATGCGCTTCAACGCTGGCCACGCGCTCACGTATTTCAACGTGCAGCCCGTGGCGGCGTTGCCGGGGGTGCGCGAGCTCCACATCGGCCACGCGATCGTTTCGCGGGCGATGTTCACCGGGCTGCGCGCCGCTGTGCGCGAGATGAAGACCCTCATGCGCGAGGCGGCGGCCAGCGCCGGCGCGCGTCCGTGAGCGCGTCAGGCCTGACCCTGCCGCGGGGCCCGCTCGTGGTCGGGATCGAGGCAACGGCGCTCGGCCCCGACGACCGGGCGCGGCTGCTGCACCCGCTCGTGGGCGGGGTGATCCTGTTCACGCGCAACTACGCGGACCCTGCGCAGCTTCGTGAGCTCACCGCGTCCCTTCGCGCGCTGCGCGACCCGGCGCTCCTCGTGTGCGTGGATCACGAGGGCGGCCGCGTGCAGCGCTTCCGCGAAGGCTTCACGGCCATTGCCCCCATGCG
>CALFEY010000067.1 GCA_937958295.1 uncultured Pseudomonadota bacterium | reverse complement strand
CCGGCGACGAAGGGGCCGCCAACCACACGCGGCTCGTCGATGCGCAGGGGCGCGGCATCGATATCTTCGCCTACGGTCGGCGGGCCTACGGCGGCGGCCCCGCCCCCCACCTGTTTCCGGCACGGCAAGCGCTCGAGGCGTCGCAGGCGATCGCGCGCCGCCACGGCCTCGCGGCCGAGCGGAGCGTGTTCGTGCAGCAGGACCCCGCCGCCATCGACGCCGGCGTGTTCCACAACGACGTCATTGCCGTCGGCGAGGGGCGCGTGCTCTTCTGCCACGAGAACGCATGGCTCAACATGACCGGTGCCCTCGCCGACCTCGCCCGGCGCAGCGAGGGAACCCTGTCCGCGGTGGTCGTGAGCGCCAGCGATATCCCGCTCGGCGACGCGGTGGGCACCTACCTCTTCAACAGCCAGCTGCTCCCGCTCGCGGACGGCGGCATGCTGCTGGTGGCTCCCGCCGAATGCCGCGAGAACGCGCGCGTGGCGGCCTATCTCCGCGCGCTCGTGACGAGCGGCGGTCCCATTCGCGAGATGGTCACCTTCGACCTGCGGCAGAGCATGCGCAACGGCGGCGGGCCCGCCTGCCTGCGCCTGCGCGTGCCGCTCACCGCCAGGGAGCGCGCAGCGATCGGCGCCAACGTCTTCGTCGACGACACGCTCGCGCAGGCGCTCGAGGCATGGATTCGCCGCCACTACCGCGAGACCCTCGCTCCGGCGGACCTCGCCGATCCCGCGCTGCTCGACGAGTCGCGCCGCGCGCTCGACGAGCTCACGCAACTCCTGCGCCTGCCGGCCGTCTATCCCTTTCAGCGCGCGTAGGGACCTGTCCGGACCCTAGCAGCCCGCCGTGCAGCGCCCGCCGCCGTCGAAGGCCATCGTGACTCCGCTGCGCGGGACATGCACCGGCACCGCCGTGGCCTTGATGAACGCGTCGGTGCGCGAGTTGGGCACCACGCGCCCGCGCTCGGTGGCCGCTTCGTTGGCATGCGACGCGATCGCGCTCGCCGGTTTCACGAGCTCGTTGATCACGAACGCCGCCTCCGTGGGACCCGTGACGAACGTGTCGCTGATGTTGATCACGGCGAGACTCGCCTTGTAGTGACGGCGCACCACCGCGTCCTGGTCGGCGGTGATGCCCGTATCGCCGGACAGGTACACCACGAGCCCGTTGCTGAACGTGAGGACGTAGCCCGTGGCATCGCCCACGTGGGCGAGGAGGCCGTTCGCGCGCATGGTGTCGCCCAGTCCCTTCTCGAGGAAGTCGGGCGAGACGCCGTTGGAGTGCACCGCCGGCACGGTGGCGACCTTGACGCCGCCGATCTTGCCCGACGCCCCGAAGCGCACGACCTGCACGCTCGCCGGGTCCCCCCCGGCCGCGCGCACCTTGGCCGCGAGGAAGGTATTCATGTCGCTGCCCACCATGAGCCTGGCCTTCTTCGCCACCGCGATGTTCACGGTATTGGAATTGGGCACCGCCGATACGCCGGTCTCGGGACGGGCGCACGTTCCGGCATTGGCGGCGGGCGCGTGGCCCGCACCCAGGTGGTCACCGTGCACGTGGGTGAGGAGCACGGCGTCGATCTTGCCCAAGCGCGGGTCGTTGGCGCCGCGCACGGTGTTGCCGGCGTCGTAGAGGATGCGCGTGCCGTCCGGATCTTCGAAGACGAGGGCGCGATCCTGTGCGCAGAACTCGCCGTCGTGGCTACCGAGCGGTGTGACCTTGACCGCTCCGGGACCGGCCTGCTGGGGGGAAGGAGCGGCGCAGGCGGCGCAAAGGAGCGCCGCGGCGACACCGAAGGCAAGCTTGATCCTGTCCATGGAGCTCCCGGGGACGGAAATTTTTTCAGTCGCACGCACGAGGATGCGGCGCAGGGATTCTAGCCGGAATTGCGGCAGTTACCGTGTTTACCCCAGGAGCGCCCGAGACCGTCCCGGCCGCCGCTCCCGGGACGTCACGCCGTTCCGGGTCCGCGCTCGAGCGCCGCGAGCCGGCGTGCCCGCTCGATGAGCCGCAGGGCGTTGCGGTACGTGGGCACTTCCACCCACAGGCCGTCGAAGAGGGCGCGCTCCTCTCCTCGCGCCCGCGCGGCGTCGAACGCGGCCGCCATGCCGGAGGCGCGCCCCACCTCGTCCGCGGTGGGCGTGAGCGCGGCATTGATCGCCGCCGCATGGTCAGCGCGCACCACGGCCTTGCTGCGGTAGCCGAGCCTGCGGGCGTAGCGGGTCTCGCGCGCCGCGCCTTCGGCATCGCTGAAGGTGTACGGCGCATCGATCGGCTCGATGCCCGCCGCGCGGCAGGCCACCACGAAGTGGCGCCGCGCGTGATCGAGCTCCACCGCCTCGGGGCTGCGCTCGGCGCCGAGGTCGGCCGCGAGGTCCTCGGCACCGAGCAGCGCCGCGCGCACGCGCGCGCTTCCGGCGGCAATCTCCCGCACGTCGAGCACCCCGCGCGCCGTCTCGCACACCGGCAGGATCTCGATCGAGCCGGGCGCGCGCCCGAGCTCGCGCTCGTGCCACTCGATGGCAGCGTCGAGGTCGCGCATCTGTGCGGCGCTCGCGGCCATGGGATAGGCGATCACGTCGGCGTACGCGTGCATCGCGGCCGCGAGGTCGGCCGGGCCGTCGGCGTCGAGCGCATTGATGCGCACGCACGTCATGCAGCCGGCGGCGCGCCAGCTCGCCAAGAGCGGGCCGAGATCCGCCCGCGCCACCGCGCGCAGCGGCGCCGGGGTGAAGTCCTCCAGATCGAGGATGAGCGCGTCCGCGCCGCTGTCGCGCAGTGCGGCGCGCGCCGTACCCGGCGCCCCGGGACCGAAGAGCCACGTGCGGCGCACATCCGGATCGCGCATCACGTGGCGTTCTTCTGCCCGGCCGCGCGCAGCTTGCGCGCGACCTCGATGTTGCCGGCAAGCGAGAGATTGGGATTCACGTCGAGCGCTCGCTGCCAGTATTCGATGGCACGATCGTAGCGCTTCTGCTGGAAGAAGATCTGGCCGTAGCCGGCGAGCGCGCCGAAGTGGAAGGGATTGCGCTTGAGCACCTCCGCGCAATCGGCGAGCGACTTCGCATAGTCGCCGGCGAGGAAGTACACCGTGGCGCGCTTGTTCCAGCCCTCGGCAAAGGCCGGGTCGCGGCGGATCACCTCGGTGTACGTCGCGATGGCGGCGGCGAAGCGGCGCGCGCCGAGCTCGGTCATGCCACGCCCCATCAAGGCATCGGTGGCGGCGTCCCCCGAGCGGCTCCACAGCGCCCACACGCCCTGCTCGGCGAGCTCGCGCACGCGCGGCTCATCGTCGCTCAACAGCGGCAGCACGGCCTTGTCGTCGGCAGCGGTGCCGTTCTCCACGAACCACAGCAGGCCCGCCAGCCGCTCGGAGGGCCGCTCGGCGGTCACCGCGCGCGTGGCCTGCGTGCGATCGGCGATGTCCTCCGCCGCGGCCGTCGTCAGGGCCGAGGCAAACACGAGCGCCGCCGCGGCGGCGCGCAGCGAGCGCGCCGCACCGGGACGGAGCGGCGCGCGAGCGGTCGACAGCAAGGCGAGGCATCTCATCGGCACCAAGGCTACCGCAGGATCGCGATGGGCGGCGCATTCTATTCCGCCACCACGGCCGGCAGCGCATGGTGCCGGCGCACGGGCGACCACAGCACGGCCGCCACGGCCAGCATGAGCCCGAGCGCGCCCACGGTCAGGAGCGTCCCGCGCAAGCCGATCACGGTGGCGAGCACCCCGCCCACGAGCGAGCCGAGCGGCGCCATCGCCACCGAAAGGAAGCGCATCGTCGCGGTCATCCGCCCGAGCAGGCGGTCGGGCGTGATCGCCTGCCGCAGTGCCAGGTAGTTGATGCCGTACAGCACGCCGCCGAAGTCGAACACCAGCATCGCCGCACCGAGGAGCAGCGTGGCGGCCCACACCGGCCCGCCCACGAGGCCGAAGGCCTGCCACGCGAGCGCCGTGAGGATGAGCCCGTGCACGATCACCGGCCCCACGCCGAAGCGCGCGGACAGACGCTGCGCGCTCGCGGCTGCCGCTACGCAGCCCAATCCGCCCGCCATGTAGACGACGCCGATCGCGCCCGCCGACAGTCCAAGCTCCCGCGTGGCGAACAGGATGAGCACCGCGATCTGCATGTGGTGCAGGAACTGCCATAGTCCGGAGAGCCACGCGAGCGCAAAGAGCGTGCGGTTGCGCACCACGAGCTTCAGGCCCTCAGCGATCTGGCGGAGCACCGGCGCGTGCGTCCCCTGGTGCGCCACGTCGTTGCGCACCTCCATGCGGCGCAGGACGAGGCCGGAGAACAGGAATGCGAGCGCATCGAGCAGGATGGCAAACGGCGCGGTGAGCACCTGGATGAGACCGCCCGCGAGCCCCGGGCCTACGAGCGCCGCCGACGTCTCGCCCAGCGCGATCTTGGCATTCGCTTCCACGAGACGCTTCCGTCCGGCCATCTGCGCCAAGAGCACCTGGTAGGCCGCCCCGCCGATCACGTTCTGCACGCCGCAGAAGAACCCCACCAAGTACATGAGCTCGATGGACAGCGTGTGCGTGAAGGCGGCGAGCGGGATCGCGAGCAGGGCGGCGCCGCGGGCGAAGTTGCAGGCGATCACCACTGGCAGCTTGCGCACGCGGTCGAGCAGCACCCCCGCGTGCAGCGACACGAGCGCGAAGGGGAGGGTCTCGAGCGCCACCAGGATCCCCATCTGCAACGGGGTGGCGTGCAGGAGGAGCGCGGCGGTAAGCGGCAGCGCGAGGTTGGTGACCTGCGCGCCGAAGGAGGTGACCGTGAGAGTCACCCACAGGCGCCGGAAGTCGGGCGAGCGCCAGAGTCCCTTGAAGTTGCGGCGCGCGAAACGGTAAAGCGATTCCATGATGTCCTCATCCGCGAGGCCGCGCCAACGCGCGCCCATCGCAACGACGGCGGAGATCCGGAACGGGGAGGACTGCTTCGAGGCCCTTCTCGGATTTCCCGCCGCGCACCGGCGGGAAATTCCGACGGAGCGTTTACTTCACAATGACGCCGCGTTCGACACCGCGGGCGCCCTTGCCAATGTCCTTGCCTCGCCGCGGCGACGCCATGGCAGCGCGCGCGGCGGGCGCGGGCAGCGAGGCGGCGATGCGACGGTGCAGGGATCGGCTCATGGGCGGTGGGGCGTGGGAACGGTGTGGGGGGTCGGTCGGTGGCTCGCGCAGTGCGCGAACGAAGGATTGCATTTTATGCCGGCGCGCGTGGCCGGGACAACGCCGCGCCCTGCCATTCGTCCCGCGCAATGCAGGGTCTGTCGCATGCCTACCACGCTCGGGGTCCGCGAGGCCGCTTAGAATCGGGTTCCGTCTCTTCTTCACGACACCCATGACGTCGAATGACCCGCGCGGGCGCCGCGCCTTCATCGCCCGCGGCTTGCACACAACGGCGGCGCTGGCGGGCGGCGGCTTTGCGCTTCGCCCGCACGCGCAGCAGGCGCCGGCGGAAGCGCCGCCCCGGGCCGAGCCTCTCGTCCGGGCCTTCATGCAGCAGTTCGACATCCCCGGCATGCAGGTGGCTTTCGTGCGCGGGGAGCGCACGCTCTACGTCGGCACGTTCGGCCTGGCCGATCGTCAGCCGCGGGTAGCCGTGCGCGCGGACAGCCTGTTCCGCATCGCAAGCAACTCGAAGGCATTCACGTCGGCGGCCATCTTCCTGCTCGTGCAGTCGGGCCGCCTCTCCGTACAGGATCGCGTGTTCGCGCCCGATGGCGTCCTGCGCCAATACGCCGCGATCGGCGCCCAGCGCGACTGGCTGCACGCCATCACGATCCACGAGCTCCTCACGCACACCGAAGGCGGCTGGAGCAACGACGGCAACGATCCCATGTTCCAGCAGCCTGGCATGGACCACGACGCCCTCATCCGCTGGACGTTGCGCACGCACCGCCTGCAGACCCCCCCCGGCACCAAGTATGCATACAGCAACTTCGGCTACTGCGTGCTCGGCCGGGTGATCGAGCAGGTGGGCGGACAGCCCTACGCATCGTTCGTGCGCCAGCACGTGATGCGTCCGGCGAGCATCACCGACATGCGCATCGGGGTGAAGACGCCCGCGCCGAACGAGGTGCGTTACTACGGGCAGGGCAACGGCAATCCGTATGGATTCCCGGTCGCACGCATGGACTCGCACGGCGGCTGGATCGGCACCGCGCACGACCAGGCACGCTTTCTTGCCTGCCTCTTCTCGCCGCAGGACAACGCGGGCACGCCGCCGATCGTGTCCGCCGACAGCCTGCGCACCATGACTACCGGCACGCAGGCCAATCCCGGTTACGCCTGCGGGCTCGCGGTGAATCGCGAGGGCAACGCCTGGCACAACGGCGCCCTTCCCGGCACCATGAGCCTCATGGTGCACACGAAGAGCGGGATGAGCTGGGCCGCCGCGTGCAACTCGCAGCCCAAGTCCGACACCGCCGCGGGCCGCCTCGACGCCATGCTCTGGGAGGTCGCGCGCAGCGTGCCGCAATGGCGGGCGGCATAGCCGCGTCCTTGCGCGCGGGTCGCGCGTCCTGCGTGCAGCACAGTCCTAGCGCCCCGCCTTCAGGCGCGCGGCGTCGATGTCCAGATAGCGAAAGAACGTGCCGCGGAAGGCATCCTTCTTGTATCCCTGCACCCACGGCTTGGCGATCGTGTTCTCGATGCGATAGATGCCGCCCCCCAGGGGCGCATAGGCGTTGAGGATCTCGGTCATGCGGGCGTAGAGCTTGTCGCGCTCGCCGTCGAGGCGCAGCGCGCGCGACTTGCGGAACAGGTCGTCGTACTCCGCATTCTTGAAGAACGCGAGGTTGGTCTGGCCGCCGCTCGGGCCGTAGCCCAGCTCCATGTACGAGTCGGCGGAGTCGGCCGTCCAGCCCACCCTCCACATCTGCAGCTGGCCGGCGCGCGCCATCTTGAGCAGATCCGGCCACTTCTGCTGCTGGAACTCGATGCGCACGCCGATCTCGCGCATGTTCTTCAGCCACAGCTCATCGCGGATGCGGTCCTCGCCCGTCGGCGCGCTGCCCATCGAGAGCGTGAGCGGCTTGCCGTCGGGCATCTCGCGGAAGCCGTCGCCGTCGCGATCCTTGTAGCCGAACTTGTCCAGGAGCGCACGCGCCGTCGCGGGATCATAGGGCGTGCTGTTCTTGATGCCGGCGACGTGCCCGGGCACCACGGGGGGAATGGGTTGCGTGGCCACGCGGCCCTGGCCCTGGAGGCCCACGCGGATCAGATCGGCGGGGTGGTAGCCCATGAGGATCGCCCGCCGCAGCGCCACCTTTTCCGGGGTGTAGCCGCCCACCACCGGATCGTTCATGTTGAAGTACGCGAAGAAGGCGAGGCCGGCTTCCTCGCTGCGCTGGAGTGTCACGCCCTCCTTGGCGTACGCGGGCATGAGCTGGTTGCGCTCGTCGAGCACCCGCGAGACGAGGTCGCGCGGCACGTCCACGAGGTCGAGCTCGTTGCCGTTGAAGGCGAGCAGGCGCGGGTTCGATTCCTCGATCACCGCCACTTCGATGCGCCCGATCTGCGGGAGCTTCTTGCCCTTCATTGCGTCGTAGGCAGCCTTCGCCGTGGCGTCGGCGTTGGGCGGTAGCTCGGGGAAGGTCTCGTCGCGATAGTTGGGGTTGGCCTCCAGCACGATGCGCTGCGCGCGCCGCCACTCCTTCAGCCTGTACGCGCCAGTGCCCACCGGGTTGGCCATTGCCCATCCGCTGCCGTCGCCGTAGGCCTCGATCACCTCGCGCGCCACCGCCGCCGTTTGCGTGGCCGTGAGCTTGGGCAGGAAGGTATAGTCCGGCCGCGCGAGCTTCAACTGGAGCGTGTAGCGATCGACAGCGCGCAGGCCCTCGATCTCCTTGTCGTAGTCGAGCTTACCGCCCGGCTTGGCGGCCGCGAGCGCATCGTCGAGCCCCGCGAACATGCCGTTGATGAGGAAGGCATTGGGCGAGCGCATCTTCGGGTCGACGAGGCGCTTGAACGAATAGACGAAGTCGTGCGCCGTGAGCTCGCGCTTGACGCCCTTGAAGGCCGGGTCGTCGGCGAAGTAGACCCCCTTCTTCACCTTGATCGTCCAGGTGAGGCCATCGGCTGAGATCACCGGCATGCCGTCGGCCACGCGCGGGACGATCCGGTGCGGACGCGCGAGGTAGTCGTATTGGTACAGCGCGTCGAAGATCGCGGCGTTCATCGTGTTCGAGTACAGGTCCTGCGCGGCCTGCGGATCGAAGCCGGTCTCGGCGATGATGATGGCGGTGCGCAGCACCTTGGTGGGATCGGCGCGGCTGGTGGCGCCCTTCACGGGCGCCTGCGCCACCGCCGTGGCGACGGCGGCCAACCCCAGCGCCAGCGCGCTGGCGCTGGCGACCTTGCGCGCCACCTGCAGGATCGAGCTCATTGCACCGCCTTGCGTGGCTTGGTGAGGTCGATATCGAGGTGCTGCCAGGGATGCTGGTTGAACGGGTTGTACTTGAACCCGACCACCCACGGATAGACGGTGATGTTCTCGATGCGATACGCCGTGATTTTCCAGGGTGCGTAGGCCGCCACCATGCGCGCGAGCTCGCCGATCATCTTGTTGCGCTCGGGGCCGTTGGGGACTCGCTTGGCATCCTCGTAGAGCTTGTCGAACTCGGGCAGCTTGAAGCGCGCGAGGTTGGCGAGGCTAGCGTTGGGCCCGTACAGCAGGCCGTATACGCCCAGGCCCTCGGTGGTGGAGGCCGTGTTGGCCAGCTGCCATATCTGCAGCTGGCCGCCGCGCGCCATCTTGAGGAGGTCGGGCCATTTCTGCGTGACCATCTCCATCTTGATGCCCACCGCCGCCATGTTCCGCTGCCACAGCTCGTCGTACTGCCGCTCCAGCGCCGACGGCGAGGTGCCACGCTTGAGGACCATGGGCTTGCCGTCGGGAAGCTCGCGGAAGCCGTCGCCGTCGCGGTCCTTGTACCCGAAGCGATCGAGCAGCGCCTTGGCCCCTTCCGGGTCGAAGCCGCCCCCCACGGGAACGAACTTGGGATCGAAGCCCGTCGTCCCCGGCGGCGACGGCATGAGCGCCGGCTGGCCCTGGTTCTGCCGGATCACGCGGATCTCCTCGTCCACGTTGTAGGCCATGCCGATGGCACGGCGCAACGCGATCTTCTCCTTGGTGTACCCGCCAACGACCGGGTCCTCCATGTTGAAGTACGAATAGACGATCGACGGCTGCAGCCCGCGCTCGAGCACCACACCCGCGGCGGCGAAGCGCGGCGTGAGCTTGCCGTCCGGCGTGATGACCTTGGGCACGAAGTCCGTGGGGATGTCGAGGTAGTCGACGTCGGCCTTCTCGAAGGACAGCACGCGGGGCTGCGATTCCTCGAGCACGTACAACTCCACCTTGCCGATCAGCGGGAAGACCTTGCCCTTGAAGCGCGCATTGAGCTCGCGATCGGCGGGGTCGTTGCTCTCGACGTACGGCAGGCCGCGGAACGACGGATTTGCCTCGAGCACGATCTTCTGCGCGCGCACCCATTGCGTGAGCCGGTAGGGGCCGGTGCCGACGGGGTTGGCCATGACCCAGCCGCTGGTGTCGCCGTACGTCTCCACGACCTCGCGCGCGACCGCTGCTGTGGCGACGGAAGTCAGGTCGGCCAGGATGTCCCACCAGGGGTAGTTGAGCTTCAGCTTGATCGTGTACTTGTCGACGGCCTGCATGCCTTCTACCGGCATGTCGTAATCGAACTTGCCGGTGGCCTTGGCCTTCTCCAGCACCTTCTCCATGCCCACGACCTTGCCGTCGAAGACCTCCAGGTTGGGCGCGCGCATCTTCGGATCGACCAGGCGCTTCCAGGAGAAGACGTAGTCCGCAGCCGTGAGCTCGCGCTTCTTGCCCTTGAAGGCGGGATCGTCGGCGAAGTAGATGCCCGGCTTGATGCGGATCGTCCACTCCTTGCCGTCCTTCGACTCCGGAATGGCGGCCGCAGTGTTGGGAACGACCTGGTGCGGCCGGGCCCGGTAGTCGTAGCTGAACAAGGGATCGAAGATCCCGCGCACGACGTAGCTCGAGTACAGATCGCTGAAGGCCTGCGGATCGAAGCCCGTCTCGGCGGCGCGCAAGGTGACGCGCAGCACCTTCCTGGGATCGGCTTGCGCCTGGGCCAGCGGCGAGAAGGCCAGCGCAAGGCCCGCTACCGCGGCGATGGAAGTCACCGCGAGGGCGAGAGCGCGCAGCAAACGGGAGGTCATCACTGCACCGCCTTGCGGGCAACCTTGGGATCGATGTCGAGATAGAGCCATGGATGAACGTTGAATACGTTGAGCTTGTAGCCGACCACCCACGGATAGACCAGCACGTTCTCGTGGCGATAGGCATTGATCTTCCACGGCGCGTAGGCCGCGACCAGTTGCGACATCTCGCGCATGAGCTTCGCCCGCTCCGGGCCGTCGGGGAGCTTCTTGCTTTCGTCGTAGCGGCGGTCGTAGTCGGCGAGCTTGAAGCGCGCGTGGTTGGAAAGCCCGGCATTGGGACCGTAGAGCAGGCCGAGGAAACCGTAGCCCTCGGTGCTCGTGGAGCGATTGCCGAGCTGCCACATGGGGAGCTGGCCGTTGCGCGCCATCTTGAGGAGGTCGGGCCACTTCTGCGTGACGAACTCGATGCGGATTCCCACCGCAGCCATGTTGCGCTTCCATAGCTCGTCGTATTGCCGGTCGAGCGCGGACGGCGTGCTGCCCTTGCGCAGCACCAGCGGCTTGCCGTCGGGCAGGTCGCGCCAGCCGTCCTTGTCGCGGTCGACGTAGCCGAAGTGATCGAGGAGCTTCTTCGCGCCCTCGATGTCGTATCTGGTGTTGCCCGTGAACCTGGGATCGTGTCCCGTCACCCCGGGCGGCACGAGCTGCGACGCCCATTCGGCCTGGCCCTGCCGGATGACACGCGCCTCCTCGTCCACGTTGTAGGCCATCCCAATCGCGCGACGTAGCGCCACCTTTTCCTTGGAATAGCCGCCGACCACCGCGTCTTCCATGTTGAAGAACGTGTACGTGATGCCAGGCTGGATGCCGCGCTGGAGCGTCACGCCGGCAGCAGCGAAGCGCGGCTGCAGCTTGTTCTGGGGCGTGAGCACGTTGGAGGCGAGGTCCACCGGGACCTCGAGGTAGTCGAGCAGCCCCTGCTCGAAGGCGAGCAGACGCGGGTTCGCTTCCTCGATCACCGCGATCTCGATGCGCCCCACCTGCGGCAGCTTCTTGTTCCGGAAATGGGCGACGAGCGCCTTGTCGGCCGGGTCGCTGCTCTCCGGATAGCGCATCTCGCGAAACGTGGGCGAGGCCTCGAGCACGATGCGCTGGCCGCGCCGCCATTCCTTCAGTCGATACGGTCCCGTGCCCACGGGATTGGCCATCACCCAGCCACTGGCGTCGCCGTAGGCTTCGACGACCTCGCGCGCGACTGCCGATGCCGGCGTGCCGCACAGGTCGGCCGCGAGGTCCCACCACGGCCCCGTGAGCTTGAGCTTCAGCGTGTAACGATCGACCACCTGCAGGCCTTCCACCGGCGCGTCGTAGTCGAACTTGCCGGTCTCCCTGGCGCGCGCCACGACCTTGTCCATGCCCACGATGCGGCCGTCGAACAGATCGAGCTGCGGCGAGCGCAGCTTCGGATCGAGGATGCGCTTCCACGAGAACGCATAGTCCGCGGCCGTGAGCTCGCGCCTCACCCCTTTGAACGCGGGATCGTCGGCAAAGTGGATGCCCGGCTTGATGCGGATCGTCCACTCGGTGCCGTCCTTCGACGACTCCGGCATCGACGCCGCGGTGTTGGGCACGACCTTGTGCGGGCGCGCGAGGTAGTCGAAGCGGAATGGCGCATCGAACATCACGCGGTTGACGTAGTTCGAGTACAGGTCGGACGCTGCCTGGGGATCGAAGCCGGTCTCCGCGATGAGAAAGGCGACCTTCAGCACCTTGTTCGGATCGGCCTGCGCGGCCGCCTGCAAGGGCACCCCGGTCAAAGCGAGGCCGAGCGCCAGCGCCGCGGCCCGCGCCGCGGAACGCGGGAGCGCGTTCATCAGAGGACTTTCTCGACGTCGCCGGCAATCGACTCGGGCGTGTCGTTCGGCGCGAAGCGCTGCACGACCTTGCCGTCGCGATCGACGAGGAACTTGGTGAAGTTCCACTTGATCGCCTCGCTGCCGAGCAGGCCGGGCTTCTCGGCCTTCAGGTACTTGAACACCGGCGCGGCATCGCCGCCATTGACGTCGACCTTGGCGAACATCGGAAACGTGACGCCGTAGTTGAGCTCGCAGAACTGCGCGATCTCGGTGTCGGTGCCAGGCTCCTGGCCGCCGAACTGGTTGCACGGGAAGCCGAGCACCACCAGCCCGCGGTCGCCGAAGCGCTGGTTGAGCTCCTCCAACTCGGTGAACTGCGGCGTGAACCCGCACTTGGAGGCGGTGTTGACGACGAGCACCACCTGGCCCGCATAGTCGGCCAGC
>CALFEY010000066.1 GCA_937958295.1 uncultured Pseudomonadota bacterium | reverse complement strand
GGGTCCACCAAGGCGGGCCTCGACGGTTTCGCCAGCGGACTCTCGGATGCCCTGCACGGCAGCGGAGTTCGCCTCCTCCTGGCCCGGCCGGGGTTCGTCATCGGTCAGATGACCCGCGACCTGATGGAATCGGGTGTGAAGCCCGCGCCGCTGTCGATCGACGACACGATCACCGTAGTGCGCGACGAGATGGCGCTCGTGGAGAAGCTGCCCAAGACCGACCCGTAGGCGGCGCGAGGCGGCGCGCCGCCTCGCGGCGTCAGCCCGGCTTCTGCCAGGACAGGAGGGCGCCGCCGGTCTTGGCCTTGACGCCGTCGCTGGCCGCGGCGGGGGCATCGGGCAAGGGGTACTCGCTCTCGTTGATCACGAAGCCCTTCTTGCTGGCGAAGTCCAGTCGCGGAGGACAGAAGAGGTCATAGAGCGACGACTCGCCTTCGCCCATGTCGCGGCTCGTGTGCACGGCCGTGGCGGGGATGATGATCACGGAAGGCGTTCCCATCTCGCCGTGGTCGTCGGGCAGCCAGCCGTCGAGGTCGGGGCCCCAGGTGTACCGCATGTGGTGGACCCAGCGGCCATCGAGGGTGAGCGAGGCCTGCTCGAAGTCGTCGTGCCAGTGCGGGGAGAGCTTGGTCGTTTCGCGGCGCGTCTTGTAATGGACGAAGATGTTCACGAGCATGTTGGTGGAGCGGAACACGCGCGGCTGGATGCGCTCGCCGTCGGGCTTGGCGTACTGCGCCAGCGGGTAGTGGCGCAGGCGGTAGCCGTCGTAGGGCGGCGGCCACAGGTCGGGCGGGGCGAGCTCGGGGGCGCCGTCGGCATACGTGTCGTTGTTCCAGGCGAGCGCCATGATGTCCGCGGACGCCTTGGAGAAGATGCGTGCGATGCGCCCCTTGGCGGTGACGGTGATCGTGCTCGGCCCGGGCGGCACGATGGTGAGTGAATCCGCCTTGGCCTCGATGGTCTGGCCGCTGGCCTCGATGCGCGCCGCCACGGTGCCCGGCGGCAGGATGACCATGTACTCCTCGGCGTTGTCCGCCCGGGCGAGCACGGCGCCAGGCTCGACCTCGGACACGGCCACGGCGAAATTGCCACCGCGGGTGATCCAGGTGCGCGCCCGGCTGCCGTCGACGACCTGCGGATCCATCTTCGCGAACTCGGCCTTGGAGGCCTTGCGGGGGTGTGTTGCGATCATGCCGGGGCTCCTCATCGGGCGCGGGCACGGTGCCCGCCAACCCACGCGCCATGATGGCCCCGGCACGCGCCGGTCGCCAACGAATCGCAGTCCAATTTCGGCAAGCGAAACAGATTCGGGGGCGTCTGCCGCCCGGTGCGGGCCGCCGCCCCCCGTGGTAGGCTGCACTCACAAGAAATGCCCGCACCAGGAGGATCCACCGCATGAGCACGCCCGACCTGCGAGCCCCGCAGCGCGCGCCGTCGAGACCGCGGACCGAGACGCCCGCCAAGCCGAGCGCCCGCGGCCGGTGCCGCACCAACTCCCGCCACGGCATCACGGATTCGCGCGATCGCTCCTATCCTCCGGTCAAGTCGGTGTGCCGCGCGCTTGACGTGCTCCTCACGCTCAACAAGCTGCGCATCGCCTCGGTCACCGCCATCCACGAGGAGACGGGCTTTCCCAAGTCGACCATCGTGCGCATGCTGGAGACGCTCCGCGCCGAGGGCTATGTCGCGCGGGACAACTTGTGCGGCGGCTACCGCGTGACCTCGCGGGTGCAGAAGCTCAACTCCGGATACCAGGGCATCTCGCAGCTCATCGAGGTCGCGCGCCCCTTCACCATCGAGCTCACGCAACGACTCAAGTGGCCGATCGGTATCGGCGTGATCGACGGCGATGCCATCGCCATCAAGTACTGGACGGGCACGATCAGCCCGTGGTCGCACACCAATACAGTGCTGGGCCTGCGACCCGACCTCCTCACCACCGCGATGGGCCGTGCCTACCTGGCGTTCTGCCCGGCGGAAGAGCGCGACCGCCAGCTCGCCCACCTGCGCGCCGATCCCGCGCGCGGCTTCGGCGAAGACGACGAGCGCGAGTTCCGCGCCCTTCTCGAGCGGGTGCGCCGCGACGGCTACGCCACGCGCGACCCGCGCACCAAGCCCTTCCGCACCACCACGCTGGCGGTGCCCATCAGCGAGGGCGACACGGTGCACGCCCTCGTAAGCATCAGCATCTTCACCACCGCCGTGCCGCGCGACAAGGTGTACGACCAGATCGTGGTGCCGCTGCAGGAGACCATCGCACGCATCGAGCAGGCGCTGGCCTTCACCCACGATCCCGTGCCCGTGTGCAACGGGCTGCCGAGCGAGGCCGCCTCCTTCTAGGCGGCCTGCGCGCGCTACTTGCCGTCGAGGTTGGGGTTGGTGGTGGGCGTGCCGCCCTCGAACCACGTCTCGAACCTGCGCAGCGTGAGGAGCCAGCCGTCGCGCTCGCTGTGGACCAGGCGATCGGTCATGTAGGCGATCTGGATGGGCGGGTGCGTGGGCAGCACCGGCTTGCCGTCGGCGCCGTAGAGCATGAGGAACCAGTGGCACGTGGCCTGCCCGGGCGACTCCAGCATCGCCTGGAAATTGTGCACGCTGTGCACCACCGTGCGCGCCCCGCGATCCTCCCGCCACTTGTAGAACGCGCGGATCTTGTCGCGCCCGTGGTACGACGCGGCCGGACCGTGGAAGAGGCCGTCTTCGGTGTAGTAGCTTGGCGCATTGCGGCCCCAGTTGGTATCGACATCGTGCCAGTAGTCGATCACCAGCGCGTGCAACTCGTGGGTGAGGGCGAGGCGTTCGGGGGAGATCTTCATCAGGTTCCTTCGATGGGGGGGGCGAACTCGTTGAGGGCGTGTCGGGCGGCCTGCTTGAGGAAGCCCTGGTCGCTCGACACCATGAATGCGGTGGCGCCGAGCCTGGCCATCGCGATCGCATCGCGGCGGTCGGGCGACAGCATGATGATGGGCATGCGCGCCTTGCGCGCCGCGGCCATGATGGGCTCCACCACGCGATGCGTCTCGGGCGAGGTCATCGACGGCGCGCCGAGCGCGGCCGTGAGGTCGCCGCGGCCGATGAAGAACGCGTCGATGCCCTCCACGGCCGCGATGGCGTCGATCTCGTCGAGCGCGACGAGGTCTTCGATCATGGCAATGCACGTCACCCGCGCGTCCTGGTCGGCCATGTGCTCAGGGAAGCTCGCCTCGCCGAAGCGGCCGGCGCGGGTGGTGTTGGCAAAGCCGCGACGGCCGCCGCGATAGCGGCAGGCGGCCGCGATGTCGCGGGCCTTCTCCGCACTGGCCACGTGCGGCACCAGGATGCCCGTGGCACCGCAGTCGAGTACCGACAGGATGTTGGCCTCGCCCGGATCGCCGATGCGCACGATGCCGGCGACATTGGAAGCGCGGGCCGCCAGCACCATCGTGTCGATCACGCTTGCCGACAAAGGCGCGTGCTCCTGGTCGATTACCACGAAGTCGAAGCCCAGCATGCCGAGGATCTCGGTGGCGTGCGTGGTGGGCGTCTTGATGAACGTACCGAGAAGGTGCTCGCCGGCGCGCAGGCGGCGCCGAAAATCCGCGTGAGAAGGGCGTGTTGTCGTCATGGGCGTGGGTGGGAAGGCCCGCCAATGGTAGGCGGCACAGCGTGGCGGAGGCGAAGCGGATTGGCGTTGTTTCTGCGTGCGAAACAGCCGGCTCACGGCTCCTCGAAGATCTCGCTGCGCCGGCTGCGTGCCCGCGGCAGGAGCGTGACGGCGAGCAGCGCAAAGGCAACCAGCAGCAACGCCACCGCCAGCGGACTGCGCACGAACGTGGACCAGTCCCCGTCCGAGAGAATGAGCGCGCGGCGGAAGTTGGCCTCGAGTGAATCGCCCAGCACGAAGCCCAGCACCAGCGGCGTGACGTCGAGGCCGAGCTTCAGCAGGAGCAGCCCCACCACGCCGAACGCCGCCATGAAGTAGATGTCGTCGGGCAACTGGTTCACCGAGTACAACCCGATGCAGCAGAAGAGCAGGATCGCCGGGTAGAGCAGGCGGTAGGGCACGCGCAGCAGCGACACCCACAGCCCGATGAGCGGCAGGTTGATGACGAGCAGCATCAGGTTGCCGATCCACATCGACACCACCATGCCCCAGAACAGATCCGGATTCTTGGTGAAGACTTGCGGACCGGGGACGATGCCGTGGATCGTGAGCGCGCCCAGCATGAGGGCCATCACGGCATTGGGCGGCAGGCCGAGACTCATCAGCGGCACGAAGCACGTCTGCGCGGCGGCGTTGTTGGCGGCCTCCGGGCCGGCCACGCCCTCGGGTGCGCCGTGGCCGAAGCGCTCGGGGGTACGCGAGAGCTTCTTCTCGAGGACATAGGAGGCGAACGGGGCGAGCAGGGTTCCGCTGCCCGGCAGCGTGCCCAAGATCGAGCCGAGGGCCGTGCCGCGCAGCGCGGGTAGCGCGGAGCGCGTGAGCTCGCTGCGATTGGGCCACAGCCGCCCGATGGCGGCACCGATCGCCTGCCGGGTGTCGGACACCTCGAGGTTGCGCAGGATCTCGCCCACGCCGAAGAAGCCCATCGCCAGTACCGCGATGCCGATACCCTCGAGCAGCGACCGCTGGCCGAAGGTCAGGCGCTGCACGCCTGTCTCCACGTCGGTGCCGACCGAAGCCAGGATCACGCCCACCAGCACGGAGACGATCGCATTGAGGACCGAGCCGCCGGACAGGACGATCGAGAAGGCGAGGCCGAGCACGATAAGCGCGAAGTAGTCCTCGGGGCCGAGCAGCAGCCCGAGCCGGCCAAGTGGCTGCGCGAAGGCGCCGATCACCACCGTGGCGATGGTGCCGGCCACGAACGACGCGAGGGCGGCGAGGGCGAGGGCCGCGCCGGCGCGACCGTTGCGCGCCATCGCGTGGCCGTCGAGCATCGTCACGATGGAGCTCGCCTCGCCCGGCATGCGCACCAGGATCGCGGTGGTGGAGCCGCCGTACTGTGCGCCGTAGTAGATCCCGGCCAGCATGATCATGGCGCCCACCGGCGAGATGCCGAACGTGAAGGGCAGCAGGATGGAGATCGTCGCGATGGGACCGATCCCCGGCAGCACGCCGATCAGCGTTCCGATCAGGCAGCCCAGGAGGCAGAGACCGAGATTGGCGGCCGTGAAGGCCACCGAGAAGCCGAGGGCGAGATCGGAGAGCATGGCAGGCGGAGCGTCAGAAGCCCAGCCCGCGCAGCGCGAACGCCGGCATGGGCACCTTCAACAGCAGGGTGAAGAGCCCGTAGCTGAAGACGACGAGGCCGCACGCGAACAGCACGAGCTTGACGGGCGTGACCTCGTGCGTGGCAAAGCCCGCGATCACGAGCGTGAGGAAGCCGGCGGGGACGTACCCGAGGCGTGGGGCGACGAGGCCAAACACGACCACAGCCAGCACCACCAGCACCACGCCGCGCCACGGCGGCAGCTCGATCGCCGGTCCGCCGCGGAGGAAGCCGCGCGCGAGCAATCCGACGCCGCCGGCGATGAGCGCGTAGGCGCAAAGGCGCGGGAACAGGTCGGGACTGATCTGCTGGAATTTCGCCTGCGGAATGCGCGACAGCGCGACAAGCACCGCCACCGCCACCGCGATGACGACGGTGCCCGCGGCGATGTCTTGCGAGGAGCGCGGACGCCCGGCCATATCGCGTCCTTCCTAGTTCTTCTCGAGGCCGGCGCGCCGGATCATCTCCGCCCAGCGTGGCAGCTCCGAGCGTACGAAGGCGTCGGCTTCGGCCAGCGTCATCGTCGTGGGCTCGAGTCCGAGCTGCCGCAGGCGCGCACGCACCGGCTCGGAAGTCTCGATGATCTTCGAGATCTCCGCGTTGAGCTTGTCGAGGACCGGGCGCGGCGTTCCCGCAGGCGCGAACACCGCGAGCATGGAGTCGGTCACCACGTCGAGGCCGGCCTCGCGCATCGTCGGCACGTCGGGAAACGAGCTCGACCGCTTGACCGTGGTCACCGCCAGCACGCGCATCGTGCCGGCGTCCACCTGCGGTCGCGCGCCCGCGGTGTCGGTGAAGAGGATCGGCAGGCGGCCGCCCAGGAAGTCCGTGGTGGCCTCGACCTGACCCTTGTACGGGACCTTGCGCATCTGGATGCCGGCGAGTTGGCCGAAGGTCTCGCCCGTCACCAGCACGCTCGACTGCCAGAAGGCGAAGGCGAGCTTGCCGGGATTGGCCTTGCCGAAGGCCACGACGTCGGCAACCGTCTTGAACTCGCTTGCCGCCGGCACCGCGAGCATCCACGGCGAACGTCCGATGGAGGCGACCGGCACGAGGTCCTTCAACTGGTCGAAGGGCGGGTCCTTCATCAGGTTGGGATTGAGGGAGTAGGTGGAGCTCGCGGTAAAGAGCAGCGTGTAGCCGTCCGGGGCCGCGCGCGCGACCAGCGCGGAGCCGATCGCGCCGTTGGCGCCAGGGCGCGGCTCCACCACGATGGGCTGCTTCAGGGCCTTGGACAGCTCCTCCGACACGCCGCGGGCGATGATGTCGGTGCCGCCGCCGGCGCCGAAGGGCACGATCATCGTGATCTGGCGCGCGGGGTACGCCTGCGCGTGCACGTTCGCGCTGCACAGCGCCGCCACGGCGAGCGTGGCGAGGGATCGCAAAAACCGCATCATCTCTTCCTCCTTCGGTGTTGACCGTACCCGGCCGCGCGCGCGCTTGGCGGTGCGCGTCAGTCGAGCTCGAAAATCGTGCGTGCGATGTGGCGCACGCCGCCGTTCATCTGGATGGGATCGTCGCGCCGGTTCATGTAATAGACCGTGAGCAGGCGGCCGGGAGCGACCTCGAGGACCCGGGGGTAGCCCAAGTCCCAGCTGCCACCGTCGTCGCGCAGCACGAGCTCGCGGCCCCACGTGCGCGCGCCGTCCTCGCTCACGCGCGCTCGTATGCCGGAAGGGTCCAGTCGATAGCCATACACGCACACGATGCGGCCATCGCCCATCTCCACGATGTCGCCCGGCGCACCCCAGTCGTTCACGCGCGACAGGAAATACCAGGTGCGCGCACCGTCGTCGCTGGCGAAGATATCCGTCCACATCACGCCTGTGGCGTCGCGCTGAAAGCGCACCGAGGCCAGGATGCGGCCGTCGCGCAGGGCGAGGAGCCGCGTGTAGAAGTGGCGGATCGCGCCGAAGATGATCGGGCCCGCGCGGTCGCTCACGGCCGAGCCACCTTCGACGGCCGGCGTGACGAACGAGAGTAAGTGCCAATCGATGCCGTCGGGGCTCGCGTACACCAGCGGACGGTTGGTCCAGCCGTCGGGGCTCGTGGTCGACACGCCGAGCAGGCACATTCCGTCCTCGCGCACCGTAGGTGGGCCGTGGCCCGTCACGTTGGCCAATCCGCACAGCGGAAGCAGGATGGGCGGACGCCATGTGCGCCCGCCATCGGACGATGCGCGGATCCAGGCCCGGCTGGTGGGCTTCAAGAGCGCCGGCAGCGCGCCGGCCAGCACCATCACCTGCGGATCGAGGAAGTCCAGCGGCTCGTGCCCGGCATAGGACTCGCCGTGCTCGCGCAGGATGGTGGCGGCGTCGTCGGCGAGATCGAAGACGTCCTGCTGGCTCGCGGCGTCGAAGCTGTGTCCGTCGTCATGCGAGCGGATGAGCACGAGCCGCCCCTGGCCCACGGTGAGTCGCGTGTGGCTGATCTCGCCACTGGTGCCGTAGGCGCTGGGGATCTTCTTGAAGCCGGCCACGACATCGCCGCTGGGCAGCTTCCACAGTCCGCAATAGAAGGGCCAGCCGCAGAACTCGCGGTCGTTGCGGTAGACCACGCCGTGGTCGGCGGCGAGGCGCAGGGGACGCTGGAAGCGGAGGGACGGGGGCATGGGCGGGCCTCGCCGCGCGCTTCGTGGGCGGGCAGGCTCGTGCCAGCATATCGAGTTCGTCGCGTGCAATGGCCCATTGGCATCCTGCCGGCGACGCCTGTTTCATCAGGCGGAAATGGTGTCGTGCAAGGGGGGCGACAGGGACGGCGCCTGGCGGCGAGGTTGGCCGAGGCCAAACCCGGGATGCGGTGCGTGGGCGTGGGTCCGCGCGTACTTCAGTATGATCGAAGCCGGACGGTCGCGGCGTCGCGCCTGCGGCCATGGCTTGCGCGGCAAGTCGCGCCGGCGGTCCCGTCCCTTGCCACCCGCGTTCCCCTTGCCACCCGCACGGATTGCCATGATCGACCTCTATTACTGGACCACCCCGAACGGCCACAAGATCACGATCTTCCTCGAGGAGACCGGGCTGCCTTACACCATCAAGCCCGTCAACATCGGCAAGGGCGAGCAGTTCACCCCCGAGTTCCTCGCCATCGCGCCCAACAACCGCATCCCGGCGATCGTCGATCACGCCCCGCCCGATGGCGGGGGCCCGCTGTCGATCTTTGAATCCGGCGCGATCCTCCTCTATCTCGCCGGCAAGACGGGCCGGTTCTATCCCAACGACCTGCGCGGCCGTTGCGACGCTGCCCAATGGCTGTTCTGGCAGATGGGTGGGCTGGGCCCCATGGCGGGACAGAACCATCACTTCGCGCAGTACGCGCCCGAGAAGATCCCGTACGCCATCGAGCGCTACGTCAAGGAGACGGGACGGCTCTTCCGCGTGATGGACACGCGCCTGGCCGATCGCGAGTACCTCGCGGGGGACTACAGCATCGCCGACATGGCGTGCTACCCGTGGGTGCTGCCCGAGCGCCAGGGTCAGGATGTGGAGCAGTTCCCGCATCTCAAGCGCTGGCTCGCGGCGATCAAGGCGCGACCCGCGGTGGCGCGGGCCTACGCCCTCGCGAAGAAGATCAATCCGAACGCGCCGGGCATCCGTACGGAGGCCGAGCGCAAGGTGCTCTTCGGGCAGGACCAGAACACGGTGAAGTAAGGCCGCTCGCGCACGGCGCCGCCGGTGCGGCGGGCTGGCCCGAGCGTCAGCCGTTGGGGCTCCGCGTGAGCGGGATCACGCCGGAAGCAGGCGCCGCCACGCCGGCTTCCGCATCCGCGGCCGCTTCCAGCAGCGGGTCCACGTCGAAGGCGATGTCACCGTCGGCTTCCGGCCGTCCGGTGGCGCGGACCGCGGCGAAGTCCTGCAGCGTGCGGTCGAGCAGATGGGTGTGCTCCACCTTGCCGAGCGCGTGGAAGATCGAGTCGATGCGGCCAGTGTGCTTGCGCTCCCACTCGCGCAGCATCGCGCCCACCTGCTTGCGCTGCAGGTTCTCCTGCGAGCCGCACAGCGTGCAGGGGATGAGCGGGAACTGCTTGTGCTCGGCATACGCCGCGAGGTCGCGCTCGCGCACGTAGGCGAGCGGGCGGATTACCACGTGCTTGCCATTGTCGGAGACGAGCTTGGGCGGCATCGTCTTCAGCTTGCCGCCGAAGAAAAGGTTGAGGAAGAACGTGGCCATGAGGTCGTCGCGATGATGCCCAAGCGCGATCTTGGTGGCGCCGAGCTCGCCGGCCACGCGATACAGCACGCCGCGCCGCAGGCGGGAGCACAGCGAGCACATGGTGGCCCCTTCCGGCACGAGGCGCTTCACCACGCTATAGGTGTCCTGCTCCGCGATGCGGAAGTCTACGCCGCGGCCGGCAAGATACGCCGGCAGCACGTCGGCGGGAAAGCCCGGCTGCTTCTGGTCGAGGTTGACCGCCACGAGCGTGAACGGCACCGGCGAGCGCTTCTGCAGCGCGAGGAGGATGTCGAGCAGGCCGTAGCTGTCCTTGCCCCCCGACAGGCACACCATCACGTGGTCGCCGGCCTCGATCATCGAAAAGTCGGCGATGGCCTCGCCGACCTGCCGCTGCAGGCGCTTGGCGAGCTTGTTGGCCTCGAACGCGGCCTTGCGCGGATCGCGCGCGGGCATGCCTGGGCCCGGCGCGGCGGCGACCGCTTCAGGTGGGGTGTCGAGCGGCGGACCCAGTTCCATAGCCCGCCATTTTAGCCGACAGGGAACGCGGTGCCCCCGGCGCCGGCCGCGCCCGGCAGGGCGCCTTACAGCAAAACCAGCATCACCGCGGTGAATCCGAGGCCGATGGCGATGATGTACGCCATCGGACCGGGCTTCCATGGCGGCGCGGTGGGAGGCGTGGCGAGGAGCGCCTGAGGCCAGTCGAGGCGGGGTGCCGTGCGCGGTTGCACTGTGCCGGGCCGCTGGAAGGCGACAAGACGCTGGTCGGCGAGCCGGATGAGCTCCCGCTCGAGCTTCGGGGCGTCCGCCTGGTAACGGGTGACCAGCGCGGCGAACGTGCGGGGTTGGGCAAGATCGGCCAGCATGCGGCGCTGGACGAGCGACAGCCCACTCCTGGCCTTGGCGATCTCCTGGTCGCCTTCCACGGTGCGGCCCCACACGGTGTCGGGTTCGTAGTACATGGTCACGCATTCTCCTGGGCAGGCGGCGTGCGAGAATCGGCACGCCGCCTTCGTGCCTTGGGCAATGCAACCGTTGTGCCAGCAGCAGGGGTGGGACGCGATTGGGGGCGCCGTCCGTCGGGCGCTTCTGCTTGTCCGCGCGTGGTCGTTTCCTACGAGGTGTCGATGACAACGAGTGACCCCCATGCGGACGGCCTCCGCATCTCGAGCGAGTTCGATTCAGGCGCGATCGAGGTGGTGTCCGCGCGTGATCCCGCGGCGATCGAGCTGCGCCTGCGTGCCGATTCGCACGCCGACTTCCGCCAGTGGTTCCACTTTCGCCTCCAGGGGGTGCGCGGGCGTCCGGTGCGCCTGCGCTTCGCGAATGCGGGCGAGGCCACCTACGTCGAGGGCTGGCGCGGCTACCACGCCGTGGCCTCCTACGACCGCGAGAGCTGGTTTCGCGTGCCCACCACCTTCGACGGCCGCGAGCTCGCGATCGCCCACACGCCCGAGCGCGACAGCATCTACTACGCCTACTTCGAGCCGTACTCGTGGGAGCGGCACATGGCGCTCCTCGGCCGCGCCGAGCGCTCGCCCCGCGTGCGCGTGAGCGACCTCGGCGCCACGATCGAGGGCCGCGACATGAACCTCGTCACCGTGGGTGAGGAGGGAGGCGGACGCCGCGCGATCTGGGTGATCGCTCGCCAGCATCCGGGCGAGACGATGGCGGAGTGGTTCGTGGAGGGCATGCTGGAGCGCCTGCTCGATCCCGCCGATCCGGTCGCGCGCAGCCTTCTCGCTCGCGCCGTGCTCCACGTCGTGCCCAATATGAATCCCGACGGCAGCGTCCGCGGCAACCTGCGCACCAACGCCGCCGGCGCGAATCTGAACCGGGAGTGGCAAGCGCCCTCGCGCGAGCGCAGCCCCGAGGTGCTCTGCGTGCGCAATGCGATGCGCGACAAGGGCGTGGACGCCTTCCTCGACGTGCACGGCGACGAAGGCCTTCCCTACGTCTTCACCGACGGCAACGAGCGCCTGCCCACCTACACGCCGCAGATGGCGCGCCTGGAGGGCGACTTCTGCGCCGCGCTGCAGGCGGCCAATCCCGACTTCCAGACCGAGCACGGCTATCCGTCGAACAAGGACACCAAGGTCAACCTGACCGTGGCGTCCAAGTGGGTGGGCCATACCTATGGCGGGCTGGCCCTCACCCTGGAGATGCCCTTCAAGGACAACGCGAACCTGCCCGACGCCGAGCGCGGCTGGAGCGCGGCCCGCAGCAAGCGGCTGGGGGCGGACACGCTGACGGCGCTGTTCGCCCTGCTCGCACGCACCCCGTGACGGCGTCGGCGGCAACGACCACGACCAAAAACTAGGGAGGTTCGCTCGTGCAAACGATCCTGGTGGCCAACCCGAAGGGCGGCAGCGGCAAGACCACGCTCGCCACCAACATCGCCGGCTGGCTCGCCGGCAAGCGCCAGCGCGTGGGGCTGCAGGACGCCGATCCGCAAGGCTCGTCCGCACAATGGCTCGCGCGGAGGCCCGCGCTGTTCCCACCGATCGCGGGCTTTGCGGCCGACGTCGGCAAGAAGGAGATGAAGGAGGTGGGCCTCGACTGGCTCGTCGTCGACAGCGCGGCCGGCACCCGCGGCGAGGTCCTGCGCGACGCGATGCGGCGGGCCGACGCGATGGTGGTGCCCGTGTCGCCGTCGTCCTTCGACATGGCGGCCTCCGCGACCTTCCTCGATGCGATCGCCGAGCACAAGGCGGTGCGCGAGGGCGCGTTGCAGGTCGCGCTGGTGGCGATGCGCGTGGACAGCCGCACGCGCGCCGCGGGGGAGCTCGACGCGTTCCTCAAGGGCTACGACTTCCCGCTCGTCACGCACCTGCGCGACACGCAGGTGTACGTCTACTGCGCGCGCGACGGGCTCACGGTCTTCGACCTGCCGCGCTCGCGCGGCGAGCAGGATTGGGAGCAGTGGAGGGGGCTGACCCGGTGGATCGCACGGGTCAGTCGATAAGTTAGAAGGGGTGCGAGGCCTGACGGCCGCACCGCTTGGAAACATCGACGACGCTGCAGCCTGACGTAGCGGCTGAAGTGGCAGAAATGGCGGGCGGCGCCCGACGATTTCTGGATCTAGACCTGAAGGGGTGCGCGAAGCGCAGCGCGAGGAGGGACTGCATCGCTGCGCGTGCTTCCCCCGCGGCGCGGTACTGCTGCCGACGTCGAGGCGATGCGGGAGCGGGGCTGTAACCCGATCGGCACTCGAGCGTGCACAAAGCGCCGTAGACCCACCCAGCCTAAGGAAATCGACGGGCCCCGCCCGCGATTTCCTCCCGATCAGCTTCTACGTCAGGCTGTCGGCGTTCTGGATTCTTCCATGGGGTCGCGGCTTAAGCCTCGCGACCCCATCACTTCAAAACTACTCAGACTACTTCTTCGCGGCTTCCTTGGCGGCGTCGACCGCCTTCGCGGCGGCGTCCTTGGTCGCATCGGCGGCCTTGTTCGCTGCATCCTTCGTGGCGTCGACGGCTTGGTTGGCGGCGTTGGTCGTGGCGGCGGCGGCGTCCTTGGCAGCTTGTTCCGTCTTGGCGGCGGCGTCGGAGGCGACGGTCTTGGCGGCTTCGGCGGCCTTGGCGGCGGCTTCCTTCGAGGCCTGCGCGGCGGCTTCGGCCTGCTTCTTGGCGGCCTCGGCTTGTTCCTTGGCCTTGTCGCTGCACGCGCTCAACGTGACGACGAGAGCGATGGCCGACATGGAGGCGATGATCGACTT
>CALFEY010000065.1 GCA_937958295.1 uncultured Pseudomonadota bacterium | reverse complement strand
CGTGATCGAGGAGGCCGGCGGCCTGCCGCTGGTGGCCGACGGGCCGGCGGCGGCGCTCGACGTCGCCCGCAGGCGCCGGCCCGACCTCGTGCTGTGTGACATCCAGATGCCGCCGCGCGACGGCTACGAGTTCCTGCGCGCGTTTCGGCAACTGCCGGGGGGCGACGCCCCGGCCATCGCGTTCTCGGCGCTGGCCCGCCCCGACGACCGCGAGCGCGCGCTCGCGGCGGGTTATCGCGCGTTCCTATCCAAGCCGATGCTGCCGGCGCAGATCGTGGGGGCGATCGTGGCGGCGGTCAGGGGGACGTGATCCCAGGGACCGCGGCCGCGGTTCAGTCCGCGGCCGCGAAGCCCAATCGCGCGTCGCGCGCGATCGCTTCGGCGCTGCGCTCGTCGGCGGGGCCGTAGCCACCTCCGCCCGGGGTGGACATGAGGATCGTGCCCCCGGGGCGCAGAACATGCTGGCGCTTGGGATCGGCCGCCTCGCCGTTGATGCGCAGGGCGCCGAGTGCGCCGTCCCCGCCGCCCGCGATGCCCGGCGCCGCGAACTTGGTGCGCTCGGCCAGGAAGGCGAGCACCATCGGCGACGACGATCCGTTCTCGATGAGGATGTCCTGCCCCAGCCCGCCGCGGTGCTTGCCCGGCCCACCGGAGCCCGGGCGCAGGCGCTTGTACACCACGCGCGCCGGGGTGAGCTGCTCCACCACCTCTGCGGGGGTGAGCGAGATGTTCGACGGCCAGCTCACGCAGCTCATGCCGTCGGACTGCTGGTTCGCGCCCACGCCGCCATTGAAGAAGAGCTTGTTGGAGAAGGCGCGGCCGTGGCGGTCGGTGCCGCGCATGAGCACGCTCCAAATCGGCGACCCGGGTCCGGCCATCACGCGGTCCGGGATCACGCTCGAGAGCGCGCCGAGTACGGCAAATGGCAAGTAGTGGCCGAGCATCGCGCGCGAGCAGCCCGAGGTCGGAAACTTGTGGTTGATGATCGAGCCGAGCGGGGCCTCGATGCGGATGGGACGGAACGACCCCTCGTTGTTCGGGATGTCCGGCGACAGCACGCACTTCAAGCCGTACATCGTGTAGGCCGTGGTGTAGCAGAGCGCGGAGTTGAGCGCGCGGTCGACCTGCGGCGAGGTGCCGGCGTAGTCCACGACGATCTCGTCGCCCTTGATCTTCACGGCGACCTTGATGGACATCGGGTCGTCGAGGCCGTCGGTCTGGATCTCGTAG
This sequence comes from uncultured Pseudomonadota bacterium, assembly GCA_937958295.1. GTDB lineage: Bacteria > Pseudomonadota > Gammaproteobacteria > Burkholderiales > Casimicrobiaceae > VBCG01. The sequence continues at coordinate 6,702 of CALFEY010000065.1, read as the reverse complement.
CGGTAGGTGCCGTCGGGGATCTCGCGGATGGCAGCGCGCATGGCCGCCTCCGATCGCTCGTGGATCTCCAGTGCGATGTCGGTGAGCGAATCGAGGCCGTACTCCCGCAGCATGGCGATCGTGCGCCGCTCCATGAGCTCGAGGGCACTGATCTGCGCATAGAGGTCGCCCACGACTTCGTCGGGCGTGCGCACATTCGCGCGCAGGATCTTGATGAACGTCGCGTCGGGCTTGCCGGCAGAGGCGAGCCGCATCACGGGAATCTGGAAGCCTTCCTCGAACACGTCGCGGGACTCGGTGGACCCCGTGCGGCCGCCCATGTCGGGCGCATGTGCCACGCTCGCGGCAAAACCCACGAGCACGCCCTTGACGAAGATGGGCTTGGCCACGGACACGTCGGCCAAATGCCCCGTGCCCTTCCACGGGTCGTTGGTGATGAAGATGTCGCCCTGACGGATCACCTCGGCGGGGAACTCCGCCAGGATGTGCCGCACCGTGGAGGGCAGGGTGCCAATGAAGGCCGGGATGCTGGCGGGCGGCTGCACCACGCCCTGCCCGCGCTCGTCCGTGATGATGACCGAGAAGTCGTAAGCTTCCCGCACGAGGGCGGAAAACGATGTGCGCACGAGGGCGGCGGAGGCTTCGTTCACAATCGAGATGAGGCGGGTCCACAGGATCTGCATCGTGACCGCATCGAACCGCGCGCCTTTCCTCGCGGCACCTCGCCGGGCGGGGACTTGCGCGGCTTTCTTCGGGGGCCCCTTGCGGGCCGCCGACTTGGCCGGGGGCTTGGCTGCCGGCTTCCCGCCGCGGGCGGACGTTGCCGCGGTTCGCGCCACCGTCTTGGGGGCGGCGCGCTTCTTCGTGCCGGCGCGCGACTTGGCGGCGGGGGATGTGGACTTGGAGGCAGGGCGGGCCATGGTCACCTCTTAGGAACGCGTGGGCAGGTTGACGACGAGGTTGCCGGTGGGCTCGACGTGGAAGCGCGCCCCGGGACCGATCACGAGCGTGGACTCGCGCTCCTCGATGATCGCAGGACCGGGACGCTCCACGCGTGCCGGGAGGCGGTAGCGGTCGTACACGGGCGTATCGCGATAATTGCGCAGTTCGGGGAACCACACCGCGCGCTTACCCTTGAGGCCGCCGTCCCCCTTGCCGAAGCCTTGCAGGACGACGTCGTCGCGGGTCGCGCGGGCCTCGGCGGACACGCGGATGTTCACGAACTCCACCGCGCCGGCCGGCGGGATGCGGCCGAAGAGCTGGCGATACTCGTCCTCGAAGGCGGTCACGATCGCGTCGCGCGTGCGCGCGGACCATGGGCCGCGCGGCAGCGGTACCACGAGCTCGAAGCCCTGGCCGATGTAGCGCAGGTCGCCGTAGCGCCGCACCACGGCCGATCGCGCCGACAGCCCCGTGGCGGCAATCACCTCGCGGGCATCGTCTTCCAGCGAGCGGTAGATCGCTTCCAGCCGCTTCCACTCGAGGTCGTCGACGGAGGCGATGAACGTCGCCGCGCGGTCCACGCGGGCCGGGGCCATGAGCAGGCCCACGGCCGAGGCCACGCCCGCGGCCGGGGGGCAGATCAGGCGCGGCAGGCCGAGCTTGCGCGCGACGTAGTACGCGTGCACCGGGCCGGCGCCGCCCGTGGGCAGGAGAGCGTAGTCGCGCGGGTCCTTGCCGCGCTCGGCGATGTGCACGCGTGCGGCGCTCGCCATGTTCTCGTTGACCACGTCGTATACGCCCCACGCGGCTTCGGCGAGCGAGAGGCCGGCTGCGCGGCAGATCGGATCAAACGCCGCCTTGGCGGCGGCGAGGTCGATGGCCATGGTGCCGCCGGCGAAGTAGTCGGCGTTGAGGTAGCCCAGCAGGAAATCGGCGTCGGTTACCGTGGGCTTGGTGCCGCCGCGGCCGTAGGACGCTGGCCCGGGCTGCGACCCGGCGCTCTGCGGGCCTACGCGCAGGAGACCGAGCTCGTCCACGCGCGCGATGGAGCCGCCGCCCGCTCCGATCTCGATCAGCTCGATCACGGAGATCTTGACCGGCAGTCCGCTGCCCTCGGCGAAGCGCTTCTCGCGCGCCGCTTCGAACTTGTACGCGACGAGCGGCTTGCCGTCGTCGACCACGGAGAGCTTGGCGGTGGTACCGCCCATGTCGAAGGCGAGCAGGCGGTCGGCAGACGAGTTGCGTCCGAAGAACGCGGCGGCCAGGGCGCCTGCGGCCGGGCCCGACTCAAGGAGCTGCACCGGCACCCGCTTGGCCTCGTCCAGGTGGGTGAGACCGCCGTTGGACAGCATCATGAACAGCGGCGCGTCGATGCCCAGCGCCCGGACCTGGCTCGTGAGCCGGTCGAGGTAGAGCCCGGCCAGCGGCTTCACGAACGCATTGATGACGGTGGTGGATGCGCGCTCGTACTCGCGGATCTCGGGCGCGATATCGCACGAGGCGGACACCGCGAGTCCGGGATGGCGGCGCGCAATGGCGGCGACGGCGGCGCGCTCGTGCGTGGGGTTCACGTAGGCGTGCAGGAACACCACGCCGAGCGACTGGATGCCCCTGGCCACGAGGTGGTCGACGGCCTCGAGAAGCTCCGCCTCGTCCAGGGGAACGATCGGCGTGCCATCGGGGCCGATGCGCTCGTCCACCTCCGCCACCAGGTCGCGCGGGACCACTGGCGGGGGCATTTCGATGCGGAGGTCGTAGATCTCGTATTTGCGTTCGCGGGCAATCTCCAGCACGTCGCGGAAGCCGCGGGTAGTCACGAGCCCCGTGACCGCGCCCTTCCGCTCGATGAGGGCATTGGTGAAGAGCGTCGTGGCGTGCACCACGCGCTTGATGGAGGTCACCGGCACGCCGTCCTCCTGGATCACCGCAGCCATGCCGTCAAGCACCGCTCGCGACGGATCGTCGTGGGTGGTGAGCACCTTGCGGTTCAAATGCCGCCCCGACACGTGGTCGTAGAACACAATGTCGGTGAAGGTGCCGCCGATGTCGATGCCGACCGAGAAGTGACCCACGCTGCCTCCGCAGTTGCGTCCTGGCGTTACGGACTGTATATTCCGTTTAACGGAACAATGTTTCCATCTGTTGGCCCATTGTATGCACCTTCAACGATGCGAGCAACCCGCGCCATGACCCCCCCGCGCCAGGCCAGGACCAAGGCCCCGGGAAAGGTCGTGGCTCGGCGCGCGGCGGCGAAGCCGCGACCGGCGCGCGATTCCTTGAAAGCGGCCGGCACGCGGGAACAGCCGCCCCCGGCAGCGGCCAATGCGGGCGTGATGCGCGCGTTCGCCCTGGTGTCCCTCCTTGCGCAGGACGATCGCCCTCTCACGCTCACCGAGCTCGCCGCACCGCTCAACCTGTCGCGCAGCACGACCTTCAAGCTCCTGCAGACCCTGGCGAGCATCGGCGTCGTCGCGTACGACGCGCGCCTGCAGGTCTATCGTCCGGGGGCCGACCTGTTTCGCCTCGCCACGGTCGTCCTGCGCAGCGGGTCCTTCGTGGAGATCGCGCGCATCGGCATGCGCGAGCTCACCGCGCAGACGGGGGAGTCGAGTTGCCTCAACCTTCTCGACGCCGGGCGGGAGGCGTTCACGGTGGCGGCCGTCGAGGAGTCCGCATCGCCCCTGCAGTACGTCCTCGACCTGGGGCAGTGGCATCCCTTGCACGGCGGCGCGAGCGGCAAGGCGATCCTTGCCTTCTGCCCGCCCGAGCTCGTCGCGCGGGTGCTCCAGGCGCGCCTGGTCCAGCTCACGCCAGCCACCGTGCAGGACGCTAAGGTGCTCGAGCGGCAGCTCGCCGAGGTGCGCAAGCAGGGTTACAGCATCTCGATCGGGGAGCGGCTCGTGGGCGCGGTAGGCATCGCGGCTCCGATCCGCGACGCCAGCGGCTTCGCCGTGGCCTCGGTGCAGGTCACCATTCCGCAGCACCGCTTCGATCGACGCCGGCTGCCCGTGATTGCCCGGCACGTGATGCAAGCCGCGGATCGCATCGGCTCGGCCGTGCTGGGCAGCCGCCGGCCGTCATGAGCGGCCGCTCCGAAGGCGATGGTGATCGCGGCACGGTCACGCGCGTGCTTCGGATGATCACGTACATCGCGCAGCAGAAATCGGATTTCGGCATCAAGGAGATCGCCGATGCGCTCCTGCTCCCGCACAGCACGGCGCATCGTTTGCTGCACCTCCTCGCGGAGGACGGCTTCGTGGAGCGCGGGCCGAGTCGACGCTACCGTGCCGGCCCCGAAATGCTGCGCGTGGCGCGGGTGGCTGTGGACGGGAGCGATATCGTGGCGGCGGCGATGGCGCCGATGCGTCGCGTGGTCGATGCCTGCGGCGAGACGTGTCTCCTCGGCCTCTATCGCGCGCACAACCACACGATGTCGTTCGTGGCGCGCGTCGATTCCGCCAAGCCGCTGCGCTATCGTGTGCGCATGCACGGCGAGGAGACGCTCGCCTGGGCGGCGTCCGGGCGGTCCATCCTTGCCTTCCTCCCCGCGGAGGTGATCGCGGCGGTGGCGGCACGGGCCGAGGCCTCGCCATCGTCGGGTGCGCGGTTGTCGATACCGGCGCTGCGCGCCGATCTCGAGGCCATCCGGCGCGCAGGCTACGCACGCTCCGATGGCCAGCGCATCGAAGGGGCGGCGGCCATCGGCGTGCCCATCCGTGCCGCGGGCGATCGTGTGGTGGGCAGTCTTTGCGTCAGCGTTCCGCAGATCCGCTTTCGCGCGTCGGATGAGGCGGCGATCGCCGCCACGCTCATGCGCGAGAGCGCGGAGATCTCGCGGCTGTGGGGGCACAACGCCAATGGCAACGGCAATCCGGGAGGACGGGATGTTTCTGCGTAGCGACAACATGGCGGGGGTGCACCCCGAGATCCTGGCCGCGATGGCGGCGTGCAACGGCGGCAACGTCGCGCCTTACGGCGGCGATCCGTGGACGGCGCAGCTAGAGGCGCGCATGGCCGAGGTGTTCGGCGCGCCGCTGCGCGTGTTCTGCGTGCCGAGCGGCACGGCCGCGAACGCGCTCGCCCTGTCATCGCTGGCGGGTCCTTTCGACCTCATCGCGTGCCACACGGCGGCGCATGCCTTCGGCAACGAGTGCGGGGCCACCGAGGCCTTTTCCGGCGGCGCGCGCTTTCTGCCCATCGCCGGCGCGGACGGCCGCATCGACCTCGAGGCGGCACGTGCCGCGTTCGTCGCCCGCGTCGATTCCCGTCACGACGACTATCGCCTGCGCGCGCTCACCCTCACCGAGCTCACTGAAGCGGGCACGGCTTACTCTGCCGACGCGATGCGCGCGCTCGGGGATCTCGCGCACGAGCATGGCCTGACGGTGCACGTCGATGGCGCAAGGTTGCCCAACGCGCTCGCGGCAACGGGGGCGCACCCCGCCGACCTCACGTGGCGTGCGGGGGTGGACGTGCTCTCGTTCGGGGGGACGAAGAACGGAACGATGGGCGCCGATGCCGTAGTGTTCTTCGACCTCGCCTGGGCGGAGGACTTCGAGCGGAGGCAGAAGCGCGGCGGTCATGCGTTGTCGAAGGCGCGCTTCCTCTCGGTGCAGCTGCTGCGCTATCTCGAAGGCGACCTGTGGCTCGACAACGCCCGTCACGCCAACGCGCAGGCCGCCCGGCTGGCTGCGGTGCTGCGCGCCACGCCCGGGGTGTCGTTGCTCCATCCCGTGGATGGCAACATCGTGTTCGCGGCGTTTCGTCCCGACGTGCTGGCGAAGCTCGAGCGCGCGGGCATTGCGCTACGGCTCAAAGGCGCGCGCGCCGACGGCACGCAGGGGGCTCGCCTTGTCACCTCGTTTGCCACCGAGCCCGCTGAGATCGATGCGTTCGCGGCCGCGCTCGAAGGCACCGCTGCCCGCTCCTAGCGACCCGTTGCGGCGCTTGCTTCGACATCGGCCTCCGCGAAGACCTCGCGGGCGATCCTGAAGCTCTCCAGCGCCGCCGGCGCGCCGCAGTACACGCCGGCCTGCAGGAAGATCTCCGCGATCTCCTCGCGCGAGACGCCCGTGCGCAGCGCGCCGCGCACGTGCAGGCGTAGCTCGCCGGGCCGGTTGAGCGCGGTCAGCATGGCGAGGTTCAGCATCGACCGTGTGCGCAGGTCGAGCGTGCCGCGGGCCCAGCTCGCGCCCCAGGCGTGCGCGGTGAGGTACTCCTGCAGGGGCGAGGTGAAGTCATCGGCGTCGGCCAGGGCACGGGTGACGTAATCGTCGCCCAGCACGCGGCGGCGCACGGCAAGTCCGCGCTCGAACAGCGCCTGGAGATCGGGGTCGATGGCTTTCATGGGTCCTCGTTGTCGTCGTGCTGGAAAGATGTCGTTCTATTGCTTCTCGAGCTTCGCGTTCTCGACGAGCTGTCGGTACTTCTGCACGTCCGTGCGGATCTGTGCGGCGAACTGCTCGGGCGAGTTGCCCACCGGATCGTAGCCCAGGTCGCGCAGCTTGTCGGCCACTTCCTTCGAGCGCAGCGCCGTCACCGCCGCGGCATTGAGCTTGCGCACGACCGCTGGCGGCGTGTTGGCCGGGGCGAGCAGGCCGTACCACGCCGAGATCTCGAAGCCCGGCACGCCGGCCTCGGCAACCGTCGGGACATCGGGCGCGGCGCCGGAGCGCTCGCGGCCGCTCACTCCCAGCGCGCGAAAGCGGCCGTCGCGTACGACCGGCAGTGACGACGGTACGTTGTCGAACATGACCTGGA
>CALFEY010000064.1 GCA_937958295.1 uncultured Pseudomonadota bacterium | reverse complement strand
TCCGCGACAACGAGCCGTTCGAGGCCGCCCTGCGCCGTTTCAAGCGCACGATCGAAAAGACCGGCCTGCTGACCGAGCTTCGCGCACGCGAGTTCTACGAGAAGCCGACCTCGGAGCGCAAGCGCAAGAAGGCCGCCGCGGTGAAGCGCCACTACAAGCGCATCCGCAGCCAGCAACTGCCGCCCAAGCTGTTCTAGGCCCGTCGCGGTTGCGGGTTGTACCGGAAGGGGCGAGCCACTCGCCCCTTCTTGCATTTGCCGGGCCGGGCGCGACGCCCACCGTGCCCCGCCTCTTCCGAACCGTCCCGTCCGCACCCATCTATCGCCCATGACGCTCAAGGTCCGCATCACCGACGACATGAAGGACGCCATGCGCGCGAAGGACGCCGCGCGGCTGTCCACGATCCGCCTCCTCCTCGCGGGCATCAAGCAGCGCGAGGTCGACGAGCGGCGGGAGCTCGCCGACGCCGACATCCTGGCGGTGATCGAGAAGATGGTGAAACAGCGTCGCGACTCGATCGCCCAGTTCACCGCAGGCAACCGCCCCGACCTCGTTGCGGTCGAGCAAGCCGAGCTCGTGGTGCTCCAGGACTACCAGCCGCAGCAGATGTCCGCGGACGAGATCGACGCCGCCGTGGCCGCCGCCATCACCGAGACCGGCGCCGCAGGCGCGGCCGGGATGGGCAAGGTGATGGCCGTGCTCAAGGGCAAGCTCGCCGGGCGCGCAGACATGTCGATGGTGTCCGCCCGCGTCAAGGCGCGGCTCGCGCCGTAGTCCCGCCGCGCCCCCGTCGGCGCGCCGCTTCGGCGCGTCGACGGGGTTTCGCCGGCGCCCCGCACCACCGCACCACCCGCCTCGCGACCGCGGTCGATTGGCCCGACATTTGCGGCCTATCGCTCGCGCAGCGCTTGCCTATAATCGAAACGACCCCGCCGGAAGTGTCGTGCGGCCGGCGTCGCCGGCCGCGTCCGAAGCCCCCGCGCCGCCCCGCATTCCCCACCCTACGATGATCCCCAACGACTTCATCCAGACCCTCCTGTCCCGGGTGGATGTCGTCGAGGTCATCGACCGCTACGTCCCGCTGCGCAAGGCCGGCGCCAATTACGTCGCCTGCTGCCCTTTCCACAGCGAGAAGACCCCGTCGTTCTCGGTGAGCCCCACGAAGCAGTTCTATCACTGCTTCGGCTGCGGCGCACACGGTACCGCCATCGGCTTCCTCATGGAGCACGCCGGCAAGTCGTTTCCGGACGCCGTCGAAGAGCTCGCCCGCGACGCGGGCCTCGAAGTGCCACGTGTGGAGCGCCCGGGCGAGAAGGAGCGGCGCGAGGAGGTCTCCGACCTGAACGAGCTCCTGCTGGTCGCCGCGCGCTTCTACCGGGCCCGCCTGAAAGACGCCCCGGCCGCCGTGGCCTACCTCAAGGGCCGCGGGCTCACCGGGGAGATCGCCGCGCGCTTCGGGATTGGCTATGCCCCGGACGCCTGGCAGGGCCTCGCGCAGGCGTATCCCCAATACGACGACCCCGCGCTGGAAGCCGCGGGCCTCGTGATCGCAGGCGACGGCGACAAGCGCTACGACCGCTTCCGCGACCGGGTCATGTTCCCCATCCACGATACCCGCGGACGGGTGATTGGCTTTGGCGGCCGCGTGCTCGGATCCGGCGAGCCAAAGTACCTCAATTCACCGGAAACGTCGGTCTTCTCCAAGGGAAGAGAGCTGTACGGACTCTATCTGTCGCGAAATGCCATTCGTGATGCCGGCCGCGTGGTGGTCGTGGAAGGCTACATGGACGTGGTCGCGCTCGCCCAGCACGGCGTGGAATACGCCGTCGCCACGCTCGGCACCTCCACCACGCCGGTGCACGCGCAGAAGCTCTTCCGCCTGACCGATACCGTAGTGTTCTGCTTCGACGGCGACAACGCCGGGCGCAAGGCCGCCTGGCGCGCGCTCGAGAACACGCTGCCCGTGCTGGCCGACGGCAAGAACGCCGTGTTCCTCTTCCTGCCCGATGGCGAGGATCCCGACGACTTCATCCGCCGCCGCGGCCGGGCCGCGTTCGAGGCGGCGCTCGGCGCGGCGGTCCCGCTGTCCGAGTTCCTGCTGACGGAGCTCGCGGCGCGCCACCCGCCGGTGTCGCCCGAGGGACGCGCCGCGCTCGTGGCGGCGGCCCGCCCCTACCTCGTGCAGATCACCGCCCCCGTGCTCGCCGCCATCCTGCGCAAGCGCCTGGCCGCGCTGGCGGGCTTGATCGGCGTCGGGTTTTTCCGCCGCCGCGAC
>CALFEY010000063.1 GCA_937958295.1 uncultured Pseudomonadota bacterium | reverse complement strand
GCCGCCGCGCGTTATCTGCACGAGACGCTCAACTTCGACGGCACCGTCTACTGCATCTTCCAGCCGGGCGAGGAGGGTCACTTCGGCGCCAAGGCCATGATCGAAGACGGCCTCTTCGAGCGCTTCCCCGCCGAGCAGGTGTACGCCCTGCACAACTGGCCGGGACTGCCGCCGGGGCGCATCGGTATCACTCCCGGTCCCGCCATGGCGGCGGCCGACCGCCTGGAGATCGTCATCGACGGCAAGGGCGGGCACGGAGCGCACCCCCACGCCGCGATCGACCCGGTGCTGGTGGCGGGACACATCATCACGGCGGCGCAGTCGATCGTCAGCCGCAACGTGAGCCCGATCGACACCGCCGTGGTGAGCCTGTGCGCAATGCACGCCGGCCATCCTGGCGCCATGAGCGTGATCCCGTCCCATGCCAAGCTCGTGGGAACGGTCCGCACCTTTCGGCCCGCCACCCAGGACATGATCGAGAAGCGCCTGCGCGAGCTCGTGCAGTCCATCGCGGCGGCCTTCGGCGCCCGCGCCACGCTGCACTACGAGCGCGTATATCCCGCCACGATCAACCACGATCGCGAGGCGATGTTCGCCGCGGACGTCGCCGAGACGCTCGTGGGCCGTGACAACGTCGTGCGCAACCTCGATCCTTCGATGGGCGCCGAGGACTTCTCCTTCATGCTCCAGGCCAAGCCGGGTGCCTTCGCACGCCTGGGACAGGGCGGGGCGGAAGGCGGGTGCTTCCTGCACAACAGCACCTACGACTTCAACGATGCCGTGATTCCGCTCGGCGCCGGCTACCTCGCTGCGTTGGCGGAGGCGGCGATGCCGCTCGCAGTGGACGCGCGATGATTGCCGATCCTGCCGCCGGGTTTGCCGCCACGTACCGCGAGGCGCGGGAGAAGTTCGTGGCCGCCGCCACGGAGCGTGGACTCGCGCTCGAGTCGCACGCGCATCCGACGCAGCGCGGCGCGCAAGGCGAGACCCTCGCCATCGACCTCGCGCTCGCCGGACCGGCGGAGGCCTCCAGCGTGCTCCTGCTCACGTCGGGCACGCACGGGGCGGAAGGCTTCTGCGGCTCGGGCTGCCAGGTGAATCTCCTGCGCGACGATGCCTGGATGATTCGCGTGGCGCGCAGCGGCGTGCGCGTGCTCCTGCTGCATGCGATGAATCCCCACGGCTTCTCGCACCTCGCGCGCACCAACGAGAACAACATCGACCTCAACCGCAACTTCCGGGACTTCAGCGCGCCGCCGGCGCCGAACGTCGCGTATGCGGAGGTGCACGGCTTCATGGTTCCGCCCACATGGCCGCCCGCGCCCGCGAACGAGGCGCGCCTTGCCGACTACGTCCGCGAGCACGGGCAATGGGCGCTGCAGCAGGCGGTGAGTTCCGGCCAGTGCGAGTTTCCCAACGGCCTCTTCTACGGCGGAACCGGTCCGGCGTGGAGCAACGACGTGCTGCGCGACGTGCTGCGCCGTCATGTGGCCGGGGCCTGGCGACTCGGCTGGATCGATTTCCACACCGGCCTCGGCCCGTGGGGACATGGAGAGAAGATCTGGAACGGAGGGCCCCGGCCGCAGGATCTCGCCCGGGCCAAGTCATGGTGGGGGCACGATGTCACGTCGTTCCACGACGGCTCGTCGACGTCGGCGAAGCTCAGCGGCGTCAATCACCAGGCGGTGTACGACGAGTGCCCGGCAGTGGAATACACGGGGATCGCGCTCGAGTACGGTACGCGGCCGGTGCTGGAGGTGCTCGAGGCGTTGCGCGCCGATGCATGGCTGCGCGGGCATCCGCAGGCGCCTGCCTTACAGCGCGCCGCGATCAAGGCCGGCGTGCGCCACGCCTTCCACGACGACAGCGAAGTGTGGCAGCGACGCATCCACGAGCAGGGGGATGCAGCAGTGGCCGCGGCGCTCGAGCGGCTGGGGACCGCGTGACGTCCCCGGCCGGCACCGTGGCCGTGGCGGGCCCCACGCTGAAGGCGCGCCTGCGCTCGGCCTGGGACAGCGACCTCGCGTGGAGCTTCCGCCACTCGAAGGTGGCCATGTTCTCCTTCGCGGTGTTCCTCGTCTGCGTGATCGGCGCGGTGTTCGCGCCGCTCATCGCGCCCCACAATCCCTTCGACCTGCGCACGCTCAACCTCGGCGACGCGAGCCTGCCGCCCGTATGGCAGGAGCGCGGCGATCCGCGGTTCCTCCTCGGCACGGACGAGAACGGCCGCGACGTGCTGTCCGCCATCATGTACGGCGCACGCATCTCGCTGCTCGTGGGCCTCGCCTCGGTGGCCTTTGCGATTGTGCTGGGCGTGGGCCTCGGACTGCTCGCCGGCTACGTCGGCGGCAAGCTCGACGCCTTCATCATGCGGGTGGCCGACGTGCAGCTCTCGTTTCCCGCAATCCTCATCGCGCTCCTGATCGACGGCGTGGCCCGGGTGGCGCTGCCGCGCGGTGAGCACGACCGCGTGGCCGTGCTGGTGCTGGTGCTGGCGATCGGCCTGTCGAACTGGGTGCAATACGCGCGCACGGTGCGCGGCTCCACGATGGTGGAGAAGAGCAAGGAGTACATCCAGGCGGCGCGCGTCATCGGCGTCTCGCCCGTGGGCATCATGTGGCGGCACCTGATGCCCAACGTGCTGGGGCCGGTGCTGGTCCTCGCCACCATCAACATCGCCACCGCCATTCTCACGGAGGCGACGCTGTCGTTCCTCGGCGTGGGGGTGCCGGCCACGGAGCCGTCGCTCGGCACGCTGATCCGCATCGGCAACGAGTTTTTGTTCTCGGGCGAGTGGTGGATTACCATCTTTCCCGGCCTCGCCCTGGTGGTGATGGTGCTGTCGATCAACCTGCTCGGCGATTGGCTGCGCGATGCGCTCAACCCGCGCCTGCGCTAGGCGCACGGCCAGCCTCCGGGGACGGAACGACTATCGGCACGGACATTGCGTGCCGCCATGAAGGCGCGAACCTGATCACGCGCCCCCGAACATGCGAAGGCAGTACCGCTTCGCCCACTGCAACACGAAGGAGTCTTTGATGCGCAAATTGCTCTTGCTGATGGTGCCGGCGCTGGTCGCGCCCACGATGCTCACCGGGTGCCAGACCTGGGGACCCACGTGGAGCGAGCTCACCGGGCAGCGCTACAACATGACGATCACCAATCGCCGTCCGGCGATCATCGATCGCGTCGACAACCAGGGCGCGTTCACCGATCCTAACCTCATCCGCGTGGAGCCGGGTGAGCGCCGGCTCGTGGTCCAGGGGCCGGCGCCGGGATGGGCGGGCGGGCCGCCACTGCACGTGATGATGCTCAATGTCGAGCCGTGCAAGCGCTACTACATCAATGCCCAGTTCGAGAACACCATCTCCATGAACTGGATCCCGGTGGTCGACTTCGTGGAGCCCATCGCCGGCTGCACGATTCCCGCGGCGAAGTGACCGACGGCAGCGCGGGGCGAGCATGATCCGGGCGCGCCATCGCCGGCGCGGGGCCGACCTGGAGTGCATCGCGCTGAAGGACGTCCCATGAGCGAGCCGCTGCTCGCCGTCGAGGGGTTGCGTGTGGAGTTCCCCACGCGCCGCGGCACCCTCGTGGCCGTGGCCGATGTCTCGTTCACTATCGATCCGGGGGAAGTGCTGGGGGTGGTGGGCGAATCCGGCGCCGGAAAATCGCTTACCGGCGCGGCGATCATCGGGCTCATCGATCCGCCCGGACGCATTGCCGCGGGGCAGATCCGCCTCGCCGGCCGGCGCATCGACAACCTGCCCTATGACGCCATGCGCGCCGTGCGCGGCCGCGAGATCGGCGCGGTGTTCCAGGATCCGCTTACCTCCCTCAACCCGCTCTACACCGTGGGGCGCCAGCTGGTCGAGACGATCCGCACGCACCTGCCCCTGTCCGAGACGCAGGCTCAGGCGCGTGCCATCGAGCTCCTCGAGGAAGTAGGCATTCCGGCGGCGGCGCGGCGCGTCGACCACTATCCGCACCAGTTCTCGGGCGGTATGCGCCAGCGCGTGGTCATCGCCCTGGCGCTCGCCGCCAAGCCGCGGCTGATCGTGGCCGACGAGCCCACCACCGCGCTGGATGTGTCCATTCAGGCGCAGATCATCCAGCTCCTCAAGCGGCTCTGCCGGGAGCACGGCACGGCCGTCATGCTCGTGACGCACGACATGGGCGTGATTGCCGAGACGGCCGACCGCGTAGCGGTGATGTACGCCGGGCGCATCGTGGAGATCGGACCCGTGGCTGACGTGATCCACCGTCCGCAGCATCCGTACACGGGCGGCCTCATGGGCTCGATCCCGTCCATCGCCGCCGACCGCGAGCGGTTGACGCAGATCGATGGCGCGATGCCGCGCCTCACCGCGATCCCGAGTGGCTGCGCCTTCCATCCGCGCTGCCCGCATACCTTCGATCGCTGCACCGTCGAGCGCCCCGAGCTCATGCCCGCCGGTGCCACGCGCGCGGCCTGCTGGTTGCGCGCGCCGGCGACCGTCGCGCAGGCCGTGCCGTGACGCGCCCGCTGCTCGAGCTCTCGCGCGTCGCACGCTACTTCGACGTGTCGCCGCCGTGGCTCAACCGCGTGCTGGCCCGCCGCGGCCGCACCATCCTCAAGGCCGTGGACGGCGTGGACTTGGCGATCGCCAAGGGCGAGACGCTCGGTCTCGTGGGTGAGTCGGGCTGCGGAAAGTCCACCGTCGCCCGGCTCATCGTGGGACTGTATCCCCCCACGCGCGGAACCATCACCTACGACGGCGTGGCCATTGCCGGGGAAGGATCGGCGGCCGACGCGCGCGCGCTGCGGCGCGCCCGCCAGGGCATGCAGATGATCTTCCAGGATCCGTTCGCGAGCCTCAATCCGCGCTGGCGCGTGGCCGACATCGTGGCCGAACCCATCCGCGCCCAGGCGCCGGGTACCCCACAGCGCGAGCTCGAGGCGCGGGTCGCGGCGCTGCTCGCCCAGGTCGGCCTCGCCGCCGCCGACGGCAGCAAGTATCCGCACCAGTTCAGCGGCGGCCAGCGGCAGCGCATATCCATCGCTCGTGCGCTGTCCACCAGCCCGGCGTTCCTGGTGTGCGACGAGCCTACGTCCGCCCTCGACGTGTCGGTGCAGGCGCAGGTG